>NZ_CP014222.1:2520986-2836110 GCF_000969645.2 Janthinobacterium sp. B9-8 | reverse complement strand
GGCGAGTACAACTCATTATCAAAGAGGCTTGGTCACCTTATTTTCGCTACTTGTCTTTTTTGGGGGCTTACCCCTAATGTCATACGCATTGTATGTCTGCTTTTTTGAATTAGAAATAGAAGGATTATTCACTTTTTTATTTAAATTTGTTTTTATGACTCTTAGTGGCTTGGGTGTGTTTTATGCACTTCATATTGGGCTTTATCAGCTTAGAGCTGATATGTTTTCTCTTAAAAACGATAGCTTAATTTTTGATAAGAAAAAGCAAAAAGTTTATAGAGTTTTTCGTGACACACCCGGGCTTATTGATTATATAAGAAAAAGTTTTAAAAAACGCAATCCATTGTATGCTTGGCCAACAGTGATTATTGAATACGATTGGAATTCATTAATATTTGTTTATGTTTCAAAAGTTGTTATGTTGGGGCAATTACCATCGACGGTTCACTCCCTAGGTGTGGGAATTAAAGATCCTGATTTTGCACAAAAACAAGTCGCCAAAAGTGACCATGATAAAGCATGGGATCAAATGCTAAAGCATGAGGCAATGCCAGACTTTGTTGATTTCTTTACGATTGGTAATCCACTGGTCATGAGTGAACATTCCGTTCGGGCATCATGGGCGTATCTGCATGCCTATATGGAAGAAAACGGTCCGGCCTTGCCTGTTGGCGAAACTTTAGCCGAAGCTGCCCCTAATAGTTGGTGGCAATCTATGGGGTGTATTGGCCCATATGGCCCAAAAATAAAAAAGTGGAATCAGGACCATCCTATTTTTGTGGTGATCTCCTTTTTGTTTTTCCCTATCTTTGGACCCTTGTATTTACTCTGGGGCACCTTTAATTGGCTTTCGCATAAAACCGCATTCGAAGCCCCATTCCCTCCAGAAATCCGTGCAGAGTGGGGGGAGCCATTACTGCCAAAAAAATAAGCCGCAGTGCTGCTGTTGCCCATGATTAGCAAACTAGTTTAAAAAAAGCTGCATCAACTACAAAAGAATTTTTTATGGCAAACAATGAAAAACCTATCAAAATAACCCCTGATGACTCGATGGATGTCTTTACTAACTCAGATGGAGTTTTGGTTTTTTCGTCTAAAGATTCAATCAGCATGGATTTAACGAGTATCAAATCCGTTGGCATTGAAAATATTGTTGATATTGATAGGCACGAGATCACTCCGCTATTTGACTCAGTATCTCATTACATAAAGTTCAGGGGAAAAGGCGAGGTGCAATTTTCTTACAATCTAAGTGGCATGCTACTCGAGCTTGCCACTACAGACGTTCAAATTGTCATTAGACACAATGAAAACATTGTTTTTAGAAGAATGCCTGATTAAATACTCAACAACTCCTCCCAGCAAGTTGTATAGCGTGGTGATCGATGATGCTGATTCATCTGGCTGGCGTGGCTCATCAACTCTGCGGCGCTACGCAGGGTATGGCGACCAAAGCGCTGATTGATCGTATCCATTGCCGCCATTAATTTCTCCCGCTGCGGGCTGGCGGCTTCTGCAAATAGATCCATCTGTTGCGCAGCTTTTGCTTGTATACCATCCAGCATCACCCCCGCTTTTTGATAGGGGTAGCCCGGCACAAAGATTTGCTGCAAGCCTGCCATCGCAGCGCTTTGTAGCAATAAAGTGTCATCTGTTGGATTAGCCAGCTGCATCACAATAGAGCGACGCATCGGTAAATCACGCTCACTAAATGGATTGGTGCGAATAAACACCATCAACTGGCTGGCCAGCGATTGCTGATGGCGTAGCTTTTCTGCTGCCGTGCTTACATGCAAAGCAACGGCGGCCTGAATCTCACTCTGCAGCCCTGTTTTACTTCCAAACGAGCGGCTAGACATAATTTGCAGTTTAGCTACCGGCACCTCATCCAGCTCCAAGCAGGCCTCACCATTTAACTCGCGAATGATCTGCTCCATCAATACGCTGTAACGGCTGCGCATTTGGCTGGCCGGTGCACACTTCAAGTCATACACCGTGCAAATGCCATCAAACTCCAGCTTGCGGGCCAAGCGTGGACCAATCCCCCATACTTCACCTACAGGCAGACTTTGCAGTAAGTCTTTAAGCGCAGATGGCTCAATCTCATGCAGATTACAAACACCTGTTGCCGCCCAGGGCTGGATCTTCTTCGCCACATGATTGCAAAGCTTAGCCAGTGTTTTACTAGGTGCAATCCCCACACTCACCAGAATACCCGTACGCTGCTTTACATCACGGCGTATTTGCTGGCTGTATTGCGTGACATTGGCAAAGCCGCTTAAATCTAAAAAACTCTCATCGATTGAATAGACTTCTTGCTGCGGAGAATAGCGGCCTAAAATTGTCATCACCCTACGGCTTAAATCCCCATACAGCGCGTAATTACTCGATCTAACCACCACGCCATGCTCTTTAATCAAATCACGGATCTGATACAGCGGCACGCCCATAGGAATACCCAAGGCCTTACTTTCCGCACTACGTGCGACCACACAGCCATCATTGTTCGACAACACCACAATGGGGCGCGTGCGTAATTTGGGCTGAAATACCCGCTCACAGGACGCGTAGAAATTATTGCAATCCACCAATGCCATCTGCCGCAACATCAAAGCCGCCTCGCAATACCCGATACCACCCCAAAGATCTCTAGCTCTTGCCCTGGGCTCACCACAATAGGCGAAAACAAAGCATTTGCCGGCTGCAGAATCAACTGTGAGCCACGGATAATCAAGCGCTTTAAGGTGAATTCACCCTCCAAAGACGCTACCACAATATCGCCCGAAACAGCCTGCCTGCCACGATCCACAATCAATATATCCCCATCACAAATATGGGCGTCTATCATCGAATCGCCTGTAGTACGCAGTAAGACCGTCGAGGCTTTATCGTGAATTAGATGCTCATCAAGGCTTAGATAATCATCGAGATAGCCCTCGGCGGGGCTTGGGAATCCCGCATGAATCGGTGTATCGCAATACGCCAGAGGAATACGATGGGCCGAACCAGCACAGCGATAAACAGGCCAATCAGCCGTATGAAGATTAACCATTGGGGGTATCACCAAAATAGAACGATCGTTCTATTTTGAGTGCAGTCAGGCGGGAGGTAAAGAGAAATATGACGAATGACCACCAGACATGAAAAGGGCAGACCAATGCCATGGCAGTGTCATCGCGGGCATATTTGGCAGGCTCCGCCAAGCCGGGTGTTGCATAGAAGTTGGTGTCCTCAGTGTGCGCACTTGAACAGGATTACTAAGCCAGGGAGTACGGGCCGTGCTAAATATGAACCTAGTTATGGTGGATAACCCTTTTCGCAGCCTTTAGGGATAAAAAATGGCCAGTTGAGTGTTTATTGTTTGAGGCTAAATTAAGTATTTAAAACATGGAACAAACAGAACGATCGTTCTATAATGGGTAATGCAAAATATTCGTTGTGCCCAATGCCATAAAAAGCTCGCAGAGGGTCGGTATTTAGAGCTATCCATCAAATGTCCGCGTTGCGGTGCATTCAATTATCTGAAGGCCCCGAGCCTCCAATCAGACCCTATCAGCGGGTCTTTGGCCGGAGCTTTCTATGTCAACATCCCCAATCATTCCCTGGATGGGCGGTAAACGCCGCCTTGCGGATAAGCTGCTTGCGTTGTTTCCCCCTCACGAGTGCTATGTAGAAGTATTTTGTGGCGGCGGGGCGCTGTATTTCTTAAGACCGGTGCCTGCGCCGGTTGAAATCATTAATGATATCAATGGCGACTTGGTCAATCTCTACCGCGTGGTGCAAAACCATATGGAAGAGTTTGTCCGGCAATTTAAGTGGGCGCTGTCCTCGCGCCAAGTCTTTAAATGGCTGCAAGATACGCGCTCAGAAACGCTGACCGATATTCAACGTGCAGCGCGGTTCTTTTATCTGCAGCAGCATGCCTTTGGCGGCAAGGTCAATGGCCAGTCATTTGGCACGGCCACCACGGCCCCGATCGTTAATCTGTGCCGCATCGAAGAAAATATCTCCTCTGCCCACCTGCGCCTAGCTGGTACCGCGGTAGAAAACCTCAGCTGGCTGGATTGCATGCGCCGCTACGATCGCGCCCATACCTTCTTTTATTGCGATCCGCCGTACTGGCAAACCGAAGGCTACGGTGTGCCGTTCGAGTTTGATCAATACTTGGCCATGGCCGACTTTATGCGCAATTGCCAGGGCAGGGTAATGGTCAGCATCAACGACCACGCTGACATCCGGCAAGCCTTCGAAGGCCTCACCATGCAGGGGCTGAGCATCAAGTACAGCAACGGCAATAATGGTAAGCAAGGCCAGATTGCCAGCAGCAAAGAGCTGGTGATTACCAATTGGGATGCGGGGGACTTGGGGGGACTATTTTGAATAGCTAAAAGAGTATTTTGCTTAAAGCACTAAGGTAACTATTTCTGCCAAAATTTTCGCCAATATTTAGCTTTTATGTGATGTTTTTAGCATCATTATATGTTATAAAACCTATAGTTAGGTGTTTTTTAAAAATAGCCAAAGTTTACGCCAAAGATCATCGCAGGATTGTTGCCCTATGCCGAGCTTGTACACCTCCCCGTTTTCAATGTCTCCCTTGCTGCCACGCCAAGGCACGCCTCAGATGGAGGCGCTATCAGAGAAGGCTTCGGCGCTGATCTATTCATCCTATCAGCAGCATTGCCCGCAGGGTATTGCAGAGATTCTGCGCGAGGCGTTGCGGCCGATGAATTCTTATTACACCAATAAGATTGAGGGGCAGCATACAACCCCGTTGTTGATTGCGCAGGCCATGAGCAAGGATTTCTCTGCCCGGCCGGATGAGGCGCAGAAGCAGCGGGCGGCTTTAGCTTGTATGCAGGCTGAAGTGTGGGCAGAGGGCACTATTGGCTCACCGGGTGTTCTGCCTGCCGGGGGGCTTTTTTTTGGTTCTGAATTTATTCGTTCTTTACATCACGCGATGTATCAGCATCTGAGTCTGGAGGATCGCATGGCGCGTGGGGTTCATCAGGATGGCTCTGCTTGGAATGAAGAGGTGACCCCAGGCCAATTGCGTAAACATGATGTTCAGGTGGGATTGCATATCCCGCCCAGCAAAGATTATCTGCCGGCGTTTATGGACGAGTTCCATAATGGCTATCGCTTTGAGCTGAGGGGAGAGCGCGCCGTGATTGCTATTTTGGCGGCGCATCACAGGCTGGCCTGGATTCATCCCTTTGGCGATGGGAATGGGCGCACTATCCGTTTGCATACCCATTCTGGCCTTCATGCCTTGGGGCTGACCAAGGGGATCTGGTCGCCGATGAGAGGGTTGGCGCGAAATCACGCCCGCTATAACGAGGTGCTGGCTCGGGCTGATTTACCGCGGGAAGGGGATCAGGACGGGCGCGGTAATTTATCTGAAAAGCACTTTATTCAATTTATCGACTTTATGCTCGATACCTGCCTTGATCAGGTGAGCTTTATGAATCAAATGCTGGAATTGACAGGCTTTGAAGAGCGGCTGCATAAAATGCTGATGGCAGAATCTGTTTCAGCGGAAACACCCAATTTGCTCAAATTAAATAGTCTGCTGCCATTAAAATATCTGCTGCATGCAGGCCAGATGCCTAAACAAGATTTTAAAGCCATGCTGGGCGGTGATTCTGACCGCACACAATCCAGAGTGATTAAAGACCTGACCACCCTGGGTATTCTGAAATCAGAATCACTGCATGCCCCTTATAAGCTGGCATTTCCCATTAAGCTATTCAGGTACCTGTTTCCGGGGTTGTGGGTTGAGGCGGAGAGTGGGCAGTAGAGCGTGAAAAAAACAAGGGGACGGTGTACTTTTCGAGTTTGATCAAGGCTTGGCCATGGCCGGCGTTATCCACAATTGCTTGGGTCGGGGGGAGTTAGCATCAATTGTTAGTTGCAAGAAACTCGTGATTACCAACGGGAAGGCGGGACGCTGGGCTGGCTATTTTAGGGAGAAGTATAGTGGGTGATACGTGAAGTAATAAAAATCAAGGTATGCAAAGTAAGTAATGGTTTGCATTGTGAGGTGTTAATAATTGATTTAGTACTTACTTCTTGTCTGTTGCACCTCCCTAATAATTCTAGGCTAGGTATACTGCTGCTTACTATTACACTCATGTTGGCATAATGAAGTTTGATATTGTACACATTTCCGATCTCCATTTTGGAAATCCTCTCGCTCATCAGAAAAGTAGTGACATCAAGATTGCTTTAGATTCACTTTTAGGCGTTGTTGAGAACAAAATTGGGTCGTTTCTCGTTATCTCAGGTGATGTAACTTTCAAGGGTAGTCCTGATGGGTATGCTGAGGCGCAAGAAATCATTAGGTCTGCCATAATTAAAAATGGTTTTAATCTCAGAAATGTTCTTGTTTGTCCTGGAAATCATGATCTTATTAAAAGTGGAGGGAGGCTTGGATTTTCGCTTTTTGATGCGTGGAGTGCTGGCATTCGAAATGATACTCAGTGTCGGTTTAATAATAGCGGTGCATGCTTCATTAAGAGTGATGACGTAGATTTTTTGTTGATGAATACTTCATATCATTTAGATCACAAAATGGGTAAAGTTGATCTAGTGAAAGTGAAAGCGTTGCTTGAAGAACATTGCCCTGAAAAGACTTCTCATCGGTTTAGAATTGCCATTGCTCACCATCATTTTATTCCGGTTGAAGATGAGGATAGTTCTACAACAAGAAATGCTTACAGTGTGCTTTCTTTGTTGGATGACTATGGATTTTCTGCCCTGTTGCATGGACATCAGCATGCTCGATTAAGTTGTCGCCTCGGAGCTCGGGGGATGAAAATATCTGGTGTTGGATCCATGAGTTATTTAACACCAGGGTATATAAATAGCGTGGCTATTTATAATTGCGATGATCAGGAAATTAAAGAAATTAAATATTATGGTTTAACGCTAGATTCTAGTACGGGTCTGGTTGATATTAAATAACGTTTAGGTGTAATTAGATTGAAGCCACAATTTATTGTTTTTGAAGGTTTGGATGGTTCTGGTACATCCACACAAGCGTCAATGCTTGAAAAAGCCTATTTGACCTCAGGGTATAAGGTGATGCTGACGAGTGAGCCATCATCTGGTCCTGTTGGGAATATGATTCGGCAAGCATTTAAAGGGCGTGTGAAGTTCCAAGAAAATGCTCAACATTTTGATCATCAAATGGCATATTTGTTTTCTGCCGACAGATTTGATCATTTATATAATGACACTGATGGTGTCACTCAGATGATGAGTCGTGGCTTTTCAGTGATTAGTACCCGCTATTATTTTTCATCTTTTGCATATCATTGTACTCAGGATTCTGACTGGGAACTTGTACAGCGTCTGAATAAAGACTTTCCAGATCCTGATCTGGTTGTGTATTTGCGTAATCCAGTAGACGAGTCTGTACGACGTTTAGGTAATCGTCCAATTCTTGATAGCTATGAGAAAGCTGATAAATTAAAAATAGTTTCTGAGAATTATGAGAGAGTAATGTCTGAATATAAAGGAAAGAAATTAATTTTGGATGCGACTCTTGACCCTAATTATATTCATAAAATAGTAATGCAGCAATTAAAGCTATTGTATGAGTGAAATTAGCTTGTATGACTTACATGCGCAAGCCAAAGTTCAATTGGAACACGGGGCGAAATTTAATTGGATTTTGAACTTTGAGTGTAAAACAGCAGCTCTTGCTGGATTCGTGATGCTAGATGTTGAGAACGTTGCAGCAAAGTGGCGTTCTAAAAAGTGTCCTCCAGATTTGTATTTCACTCATGCTCAATATTATGGTGATGGGGTAGAATATATTATTGAGGATCTAAAAAGAAACTCATCAAGTAATCGAGCTCTTTATTCTTTGATTTCACAAGAGCAGATTGTTGAACTTGGTAAAGATGATAAACCAATCCCTTCATTTATGATTTTACAATGTCAAATTGAAGACGATGTATTATATTGTACTTGTTATTTTAGATCGTTAGAAGTTTGTAATTTTTTGAAAGTTAATTTAGAAGAAATTCGTCAAACATTAGCTGACATTTATGCGGGGATTCCTCATCTAAAAATAGTAAAGTTAACTATTTTTGCTTTCCGTGCATATTACAACAGTAGTTCTTCTTCTCTGGTGCGTCCACGTCTAGAAACTTTAAGCAGCCTAAGCTTACTTCGATATTTTACAAATGAGGTTAACCCATTAAGTATTTTAAGTAAGATGCTTAATGAACTTAAAGAGTCTGTAACGGTTGTTTCTGCCGCTCCACTGCTTAGCTTGAAAGAAGCTTTAGAGGCAGGGTTAAAAGGGACTGAACTAGATCCAAAATTGACCTCTCAATTGACTCTTGAAAGGTTGGAGGGCGCAATTGAAGCTGCTCGTGATTTAGAACAATTAAGGAAAAAAAGATCTCATGGAACGGCAATTGCTGATGCGACATTAATTTACCAAAAAAGTATCGATAATTTAATCTCTAATTTAAATGCATAGGTGTGACATGGATTTAGAGAAAATAATTGAGCTTCAAAAAGAGTTTGATAAGCAGCATCAAGGCAATGTTCCATTTTATGTGCCTATTACATCATCTAATGTGCAGGATTTAGAGCACTTAGTTGTTTGCATGCTCGGTGAAATTGGAGAGTATGCAAATATTTTAAAAAAAGTAGTACGTGGTGATTTAGATTACGAAACTGCTAAGCCATTATTAAGTGAAGAATTGACTGATGTATTTATTTATTTAGTTAAAATTTCTGGCCAGACAGGAATTGATCTTGAGTCAAATTATCTTGAAAAGATGAAAAAAAACAGTGATAAGTTTTCTAAGTGGAGACTACCGTGATCTTAGTAAGAGGACTCTCTCCTAATGCGGCATATTTACAGCTTTTAAATATTGCGACTCAAAACAACCTTCCAAAGGTTGAATCTAGGGTTGGTCCATGTATTGAACTAGGTCATGTTTGTGTTGAGCTCGACCAAGGTGAGCGACTTTGTTTTCTTCAAGGGAGGACAATTAATCCTGTTTTTGCACTTGTCGAAACTGCATGGTTACTTACTGGAAGTAATAAGCTTGCTCCATTGCAAGAAATTCTTCCTTCTTATGATCAATACTCTGATGATGGTGAAACCCTGAATGGTGCTTATGGGGTTCGTTTAAGGAGTTATTTTGGCGTTGACCAAATTAAAGATGCAATCGAACATTTGAGGAAACTACCTTTTAGTCGGCGTGTAGTTCTTTCTATGTATTCGGCGAAAGATATTAGTAGTTCATCACGAGATATTCCTTGTAATACACAAGTAATGCTTCGTATGGATGAAAATCGATTGTCGATGACAGTTATTAATCGTTCAAATGATTTGTGGCTTGGGGTTCCATATAATTGGTTTGCTTTCTGGGGGGTACAGCAATTCATCGCGAATGAGCTTGGGGTACAACCAGGCATACAACGACATATTAGTACATGCATGCATTTATATGAAACAAATTTTGAAAAAGCTGCAAAAGTTGTTAGTGAAAATTCATATGCATCAATTGAATTAATTGAAAAGAATATCAAACCATTAGAGGCAAGTTCATTGCTTTTAGATACATTAGCGTTGTCAAAAGTTGATTTTGATGCCGTTCAATCACCTATATTGCTACGTGCATTGAAGAAATATTCAATGTATAAAAATGAAACACTTTGTAGGACTAATTATTCCCATGAAGAGGTTGAAAATAATAATTTTTTAGATTTTACTATTGATAATTGGATTGAGAGTTGTAATTCTCCTAAGGAACCTGTTGTGAATAATAATACATTACGAAATAATTCCAATTTACCAACACATATTGCCATTCAAAATTGGATTTTAGATGATGATGTGATTGGTGAAAATTTATTAGGTCAATTGAAAAAAATTGCTAATAATGTTCGCCCATACTTGTTGGAAATTTTAGGTAAAAATTTGCCTAGTGGTGTTCGTATTGAATTGGATGAATTAGCATCTGAGAGTGTACTTGTGCATATAGTTCTTGAGTTAGTCTTAGGATGTGTTGATCCATTGCTGATTCGTTCTCCAGTCGGTGATCGAATGAAAAATAGACTACAAGAGATTAGAGATGTTTTAGAGTTACCAGCAGAAAAAATAAATGCTCGTGACGTATCAGATGAAAGTCTTCGCATTATATTTGGTAATATTTTAGAGTAATGTATTACTGATCGTGCTTTTTATATATTTTTACCACAATACTGTGGCTGTCTTAATTTGATTGTTTCGTTTGAAAAATATAACGGTTAGCAAGCACAGGTCATTTTCTACTTATTTTATGGTACTGCTTTAATTTTTATTGATCTTGTTACAGATGTTAATTCAGACTGTTTGCTTTGCTCATTATTCAATCAGCAGAGCCGTTTTTTTTTTGCTAATCAGTTGATATTTAAAGTTGAACGTGATGGGATTGTTGGGATATTCTCATGTACGAAAAATGTACGGGAGCCTTCTTGTTATCGTGTTCTGCAAGGGCTTTTAGGTGGTTTGTCTGTGCAGTGTAAAGATGTAACTTATTGTTTTTAAAGCGGTTGTGTGGTGATCTGTAAGTATGGGGTGCAAGGGGTCGGAGGTTCGAATCCTCTCATTCCGACCAATAAAAACAAAGGGTTAGCGAAAGCTAGCCCTTTTGTTTTGCCCGTTATATTAGAAGATGTTCTAATATAATCCCGCAAAGCGAGGAAAAAAGCAGAGAAAACGGCATTCTTACGGGCTATTTTTCGGGCTGTTTTTTTACTGGTAGCTTGAGAACTACCTCGCTGACTGGTGTTTCCCTGAGCTTGATGTAGCTCTCGGTCATTTCTTCATCAGTATGCGCACCGCCAACACTGATTTGCTTCACTGTATAGCCATCCCGCTTTGCATCGGTCATTGCCTTTGCTCGTAAGTCTTTTAGCGTTGCATTGCTAACACCTGCTCGTTGCGCTGCACGTTTCCACGCTGAGCCTATTCCTGTAGTCGTGTAAGGCTTTAAATCATGAGTGTGGATTACATACTCTGATTTGATCTCGCGCTCTGGATACGCTTGTCTTGCTCTACTTAAAACATCCTGTACTGCTTGGGTCATTGGAACTTGTACTTTTGCACCGCTGCTTTTTTCTGTTTTGGTCGGCGTAAATAAAATTCCTTCGGATGTGATTTGATCCCAGCGCAGCAATCTTATTTCTGTTGTTCGCTGGTACAGCAAGAAACAAAGATCCACGTAGCAACTGACCATTTTGCCACTTCGTGTTGGCTGGCCATCTAGCCCCATCAATAGCGCTTCTTTTACCTCGTTAAATTCATCGTCGGTGATATAGCGGCTTCGTTTCTTCGGCTTGGCGACGGATATTTCTCTGCATGGGTTTTCTGCTCTGTATCCTCTCCGACACGCCCATTTAAAAAAATCAGATAACCTCGATTGATACACCTGCGCCATTCTTTTACCTTCCCACTGGTCAACAAAAGAGGCGATATCAACAGGAAGTACATCAACAATATTAAATTGGCGAAATGCGGTTTCAATCGTTTCAAATATACCATTTAAATTCTTATTGGCTGTTTCGTGCATCAGCAAGCGTGGTAGATCTTTTGGGGCTTCTTTCGCTCGCTTTTTAAAGACATAAGATGCATAGTTTTTAAAGTGGGTAGGAAAGTTGCCTTCTTCATCTGTTTGAGTGTTATGGCTAATTATTTTTTGCGCGGCAAGCCTTGCATTTAATTCACCATCTGAAACTAGGCAAAGGCTATGCCACTGCCTTGCCTTCCCATCAATTGGGCTAATTGTGTAATTGGCAGAGAAAAAATAATAGCGATTATTTTTAATATAAATCCTGCTATTGGTTAGTCCCTTATTTTTCTCACGTTTTCGAGTCATTAGTTTCTCAATATTACTTGTGGGCGTTTAACAGCATTGGGGGCTTCAGGTATCAGGCCATATTGTTTTTTTAATAGTTCACTGTAAATTGCATGATTAAGGATTGGCCCTTTCGCATCACAAGCAATATTGATATTTAAATGCTGTTTAAACCATTTTACTTGTGCTGATGTTTGCTGCTTCCCTGTTAGCTCGATGAGTTCTTCTTTATTAATTCTAATGCTGCTCATGTTTTGGCTCCTGTATTGGTCCAACGAATTCAAAGCTCGCCATGCCATAAGTTAATCTTTCGGGGTTGGCGATATATAAAACTTGCCAGTCCTGCTTTGGGTGAGCCCGCCACCAGTAGTGGCCGCTCTCGGTGAGTTCGGATATCCGCTTTATTTCCATTTATCTGCCTGCAATGCGCTGGGCTTTTTGCTTCGTGGCGTTATACCCTTGCCAGTCCTTGGCGCATTCCTCGCAGCAGAACACCGCATCATTGACGGCGACCGCGCTGCACCAGCGGCATTCCCCGCTTGGCTGAGGGGTTTTATCTTTGTTTAGCTTTGCGCTGGCGAAGTGGGCGGCTATGGCGTTGCAGCGCATCAGCTCTGATACATCGCTGGCTTGGTCTATCTTGTCGCTCATGGTTCAGATTCCTATTTAGATCAATGAATGCTGCATACGTCGGGTTAGATGCGGCAGGCGTAGCAGTGCCTTGGTCGTGCTTTAATTTTTGTTTTTGGCGTCGAGATAAGCCTGAGCGCCGTACTTCTGGGCGTTTAATCTGGCCCGCTCGCTTAGATCCGGTGGGGCTTCTTCTCTTCTTATGCCTTTATCATTAAGTGCCTGATCCAAAGTGCAAGAAACAGTTAATGCCACATGACCTAGGGTCGAAGGCTTCGCCCTCTCCCGACGCTTGCGCTTCGCTTCAGCGGCAAAGGCCACACCTAAAAACACAGCCTCTTGTTTCTGCTTTTGGGCGCGTTTCATTTCTGCGACTTCGTGCGGGCTGTATTCGATATGTGATGCACCCTTAAATGGGCCTTTTTGGGCGTGGCAAGCTTTGCCCAGCCGCGCTTTGCCTTTGGCACCCTGCACTTTCCAGCCTTCCTTATGGGTAAGCACTTGGCCGCGTTGGCTCTTTACGCCGCAAATGACTGCAACCACTTCGCCATAACCGTTGATTTGTTCGCGTTTTACCAGCTCCAGTGGGTCGTTTTCCATGGCGACCATATAGGCGCGAAAGTCGCCCTTGTCGGCGGCGTCCCATGCGCTGCCCAAAATACGGGTAGGGCAAACGATCTGGCCATCAAGGTGTAAATCGCGTAAAGCGGTGAGAGGTGCGAGTACATCGGCACGGCCTGATCTCATGGCCTTCATGGCTTCGGTAATGCAGGGCTTTAGATTGCCGTCGATTAATCCCTTAGCGGCTTCGACAATGGCCGGCTCTTTATCCTGCGCGATCAGTTCTTCTAGTAGGGTTTCAGCGTCTTTGCGCACGCGTCGGGATTCGCGGTAAGGCGTGACCGGCGCTGTGCCAAACATCTGGAACTGACGACGGCCCAAAATACGTGCCCAGACCGTTGCACGCTGTGCGCCGTTGATGGCACTCATGCCCGCCTCGGTATCGCCGTCCACTTTATAGCCATCGATATTTTTAGCGATGTAGGCAATGGCATAGGCCACGGCGGCGTAAACCATGTCTTGGCCTTTGCGTGGCTTGATTGCGTCGATCTTTACGCGGACTTTTTGGGCGTTTTTCTCCTGACTCTCGGCATGTAGATATTTATCGCGGATGATCTTAAGAGCTTCGCTGGCGTTTTGCGGCTTCACAAAAAAGATTAAGTGCCAGTGCGGGGTGCCGTCTTTGTGCGGCTCTAAAGTGCGCAGCCCCATAAAATCAATTTCGGATTTGCTAAATTGGGTACGGCATTGCGCCCAGCACTTAGTCAAATAGCTGGCGGTTTGTTGCTGGCTAAAGCCATTCCATTTTTTATTGAGGATCAGTTTTAAGTGCGGCTTTTCGCCGACGCTGGTGCAGCGGTGGTAGCAGCCTGGCGCAGTCAGGGTAATGGCGTAAGCGCGGTAGCCTAGTTCTTGAGCCCGTTCGGCCATGCCCTTGGTACGAACTATCAACTCGGTGCGCTTGTTTTTGCCGTTGGCCATACTGCCTTCCAGCACATCGGCCATATCGATGACTTCACCATCGGGCGAAATAGCCACCGCTTCGGCCATGGCCACCGCGCCTTGCTGGGCGCGGATCACCATCCGCTCTAAATTCCAAGTGCTGACATACGCTTTATCCTTACCCATGCCAATACCGTAGGAATAAGCGCGGGCTTCGGCGGCGCGGATGGCGAGCGTACGCAAGCGCTTACTCCACCACTTATCTGACTTGATTCGCGCGGCCAGCTCCAGCACATAGCGGCGCTGGGCCGGTTTCATTTTTTTGTAGTCAAGATGTTTTACGCCGTGCTCGGGTAGTACGATCCAGCCACGCGAAACCACCATTTCTAGCAACTCCAGTGGCTCTTCGATACTTGAGCAACGGACGGCAAATTCTTTAGCCTTGGCGCGGCACTCGCTATCTGTGGCGGTTTCCAGCCATTCTTGCAAATTGAATTTTGGATTCATTGCGCGGTCGCCTTGGCATACCACGCGTTTTGTAGCGTTGTTTCACCTTCTACGATCAAGCACCCCAGCAAGCCGCGCATCTGTTTGAGCTTGGCGGATTCTTGGGGCAAGTCGAACTGATTGAGGCGGGCCATGCGGGCATGGATCGCTGTATCGGCTTTTTGTGCCCAAGCTAATAAATCGGCCAGCTCTTGGTTTTCTTCCTGATTCAATACCGGCAAAGGTTTGCGCTGTGGTTTGAGCGTGGCGAGCACTTCTTCGCCGTCGTCGGCATAGATAAAGGCGGGGCGTTCTCGCTTGCTTTCACTCTTGGGCATGTCTGGATAGCCGCTGACCATTGCGACAGCACATTCACGCGGACTCATTTTGATTTTCGTTACATTGCAGCGTTTAGGCTCCAATGTATTGATGATTCTTGGCGTAAAGGGCTGGGGTAATTGCTCTGCAATAGCGGGCATTGTTTTATCCAGACGTGACAAAGCCCCTGCGGCTGTTAAACAGGCGCGGGAAGGCTTAGATAAAAGGGGAATTACTTCGGGTTATAGCGCGAGGGGAAGTTGTTCTTCGGAGTCATTAGCGGCTTTTTCTTTGTGCCAGTCGCCGATTTTGTAGGTGTGTAAGAGTGGGTTTTTTTCTTTTATTACATTGTAATTGTTGGTGACTTCAATCATGACATCGCTCGGTCTATTGCAGTTTCGGCACACAATTTCTGCACTTCTAAGCTTTGCAGTCAATTGAATGCTATTGCGTGTAGATGTTTTACCGCCACAAGCGGGACAACGAATTTCTACGGCCATGATGATTACTCCAAAGCTAACAAAAATTACAAAAGCAAAAGGCAGAGCCACAAACGACTACCATTCGTCGGGTAAAACGCTTATATTTCTTAGGGGCACTTAGGCAGGCACTAAGCCATTACCGTTTGTTCTGTACTGATTAAGGCTACGTCTTCGATGCTTTCTAGTTCTTCCTCGGGGACTTCTATACCTCGAGACGCCAAACCCTCTAATAAGAGCAACCGGCACATAGAAGCGACTGATCTTGATTCTTGCTTGGCGATGCCACTCACAACAGGGTGTTCAATTTCCTTGAGGCGTAAATTTATCCCTCTGCGGCTGAGCATGCCGCGTGGTGCCCTAGGCATGCTTTGATCGCCTGAATCGTTTTCTTCCATTGTTTGCGCTACCATTAAGGCTGTTTAGAGTGACACTAAGAGACTTGCTAGAATCTATGAATAGATTATCCGTATCATCTTCGGGGTTGTCAAACGTAAAGCAGAGAATGGTCGGTGTTTCTGCTCGCCTAAAAGAGGAAAGAAAGCGGCTTGGTTTGTCACAAGAAGCAGCAGCAAAGGCGCTTGGTATCTCAGTTGACTCTCTTTATGGCTACGAAAAAAATAAAACTAATCCCCCCATTTCTGTACTATTACCATTCTCTGATATAGGCGCGGATGTTCAGTACATTGTGACGGGAGAACGTACCGCAGGTCTTTTGTCTCCAGAAGAGCAACAGATGATTTCTGCTTTACGTGCTGCGACGCCGTCGGTGCGGACTGCTCTTTTATCAATGGCCCATGCAGGCGTTGATAAGCAGGTAGTAGTTCAGCAGAAATATGTTGGGGGAGTCGGCAAAGTAATTGAGGGTGATTTGACCATTCATGGTGATCAAACTTTTAAATTTTGAATGTGAACGGCCATTAAAAAAAACAGCGTTTATATTGTGAACGCTGTTTTTTTGCTAATTGAACCCGCAATGTGGCGGGTTTTTTTATGGCTAATTCAAAATGAAAGATCGAACATTCTTAGGTTCCACGGGTATGACTGCATGTAAGGATATTAAGATTAAACATGCACACTTTCATATTTCCGCTTCAAAATGGCTACTTAATACGGTGTGTTTAGTATTGGCATTTTTGCTTGGACTTACTGTAGGCATAGATTACCTTCCTTCACGAAGGCAAATAGAAAACTGTGCAGGGATGCACTCGCCAGTTAATTCGTTTGTGCAGACACCTAATGCGAGTGCAGCGGTGTAGGTTACAGGCATAAAAAAGCCCCTTTGTTTAAAAGGGGCTTGGCTCGATTTAAAGCTATTTGTACACTTCACGTCGATTACCTATTTTCACAACCAGTATGCGCAATGCGCCATCTTCTATGCTGCTGATAAGTCGGTAATCACCCACGCGGTACTTCCAGAATTCACCGAGCTTAGAGCCTTTTAAGGCTTCACCAATGCTGCGTGGATCTTCTAGCGTTGCTACCCGCTCCCGTAAAAAAGCCGTAATTCGTCGTGCTACTTGTTTATCTAGTTTGGCTAGATCTTTCTGAGCTTCTTCATCCAGTTTAATCAGCCAAGCCAAGGTTGCGCTCCACTTCTTCTAAACTATAGGTTTTACTTTGCCCAGAGTGGATGGCACTTAAGCGTTGTTCGGCCAGATAGAGGTCTTCTAAATCATCCAGATGCTGAAGAATGGCCTCTTTGGCGTAAAATGTTTTAGTCCTGCCGGTACTCTTCGCTAAAAAATCTAAGCGACTTTCTATCTCGGCAGGTAGTCTGATTGCTAACATCGCTTTCGTCCTTTAGAGTTTGCTATACACATATAGCACATGTTCGGCTTATGTTCCAGCTTGGTTTTTACCCGTCTACCTCACTAGCCTTTACTTCCAGCTCCAAAGCCGTGGTGTAGCCGCTATCTGTCAGGCTATGCGTGGCGCGGCTGATGATCCAGTCTTGCTTATCGATAATGGGCTTAAAGCCTGAAACGCTGGCGGGTAGCTCGGGGAAGAGTTCGGGGCGGCCATAGGCGAGGGAGATTGAGAACTGAGCCACGCCGCGCTGCAGTTTTTCCCATTCTGCTTTTGCGGCCCGTTCGGCGTTGGTTTTGCTGGCGTAAACGTGTCTTAGGGTTTTGACATTATCGTCCGCGCCCTGGATGACTTCACCTTGCCCGGGGCCTGCTTTTTTTCTGGGCTTACGTTTTACCGTAGTGGTTTCTTTCTTGGCCGTTTTGGTGTTTTGCCATGCGGCTTTCACGCCGCTATATGCGCCCCGGTCTGCAATACCGAATCTATGACTATCCCCTGATTGGCGCGTAATCAGCACTTTACCCAAGGGCTTGCCGCTGGCCGTGGTGGCCTGGCCTGCTTTCATAAACAGCAGGCTGTTATCTTTTACCGTGGCAATCGCATCAAACATTTTAGCGATACGGCTTAAAAAGCTGGCGTCGCTTTCGCTGGTTTGGTCGATGTGATTGATGGCTTGCCCGGCTAAGCCTTGCCCGATCCGGTGCTGGATCTTGTTTTGTTTGGCGATGGTTTCAACAATCGCGCCCACGGTGGTTTGATGCCAGGAGCGTTCTTTCTTAACCGACAAGCCCGCGCGTAAATCGGCACTGCGGGCGCGGATGGTGAGCTGATCCGGTGCGCCGCTGTGTTCGACTTCATCCACCGTATATTGGCCCTTATCGACTAAGCCACTATCAGACCAGCCCAGCGACACACTGACCACGGCACCGCGTGGCGGAATCTCTAGCAGGCCGTCGCTATCGTCCAGCGTAATATCGAGCTGATCCGCTTCAAAGCCGCGATTGTCTGTCAGGCCAACCGATACCAGCCTATCGTTGACCAGCTTAGAAATATCCTTGCTGCCCACTAAAATTTTAAAGCGCGGGGATTTATGGCCTTCATTCATTGCAATAGGCCCATGATGGCTTCGAGAGGGTCGGATGTGATCCGCTTCAGGCTTAAGTTAAATTCAATCTTGCGGGCTGAGCCGTTTTTGTAAAACAAGGTGCGGGTGGTTTTAATCGATTCGATGACGTATTCGCCATAAATCCAGCCGGTGCCTTCAATTAAAAAATATTTTTCCCCTGTGTCGGCCATATCGTCCAGCGCCAACAAAGAAACCTCGCCCGCGTTTAGTTCTTCATACAACACGCCACTCAGTGCGATGGTTTCCGCATCTGGCCCTAAAAACTGATTAGCGGGGCCGATGCCGATTCGTGTTTGGCTGGCGTGCCGCCATGATTTGGACTGCTCCAATGTTTGGTAAGGTGCACTGGATAGCTCAAATACAAACATGCCTAAAACCATCATCATCAGTCGCTATCTCCTAAGCGTGATCGGCTACGCACCTGCTTCTGGCGTTCGGCCTTGGCGATTTCTTGCGCGACCAGCTGGGCCAGTGTTTGTTCGTTCATCCCTGGCGCTGCGTTGATCGTGATCTGGATCGATGGCGCTGGGCTTTGGCCGTAGTTGCTTTGCGCATACATGGGCGGGCGCTGATCCAGCTTGACGTCGGCCATAGCCCCCAAGCTGGTGCCGCCAATCATCAGGCCACCGGCAGCGGTCGCCATTTTGCGGGCCATGTTTTTAATGGTATCGAGTGGCGCTTGCTGGCTATCGCTTAAACCTTGATCCAAGCCCGCGACGGTATGCCGCCCGATCTGGGCAAACACGCGGGAGGGCGAGTGGATATCGAGCGCCTTTTGTACCGGCTCGGGCAGCATTTTGGCCAGCTCGTAAAACTTCCCTTTTAACCAGTCCCACTTGCCCGCGATCCCTTGCCATAAGCCGTCGACCATCATCTGGCCATAGCCAGTAAATGTGGCGGGGAGTTCCAGGCCAAACCAGCTGAAGACTTTTGCAAAGGCGCTGTAAAACAAACCTAGTGGCGACCAATTCAGGATTAATGCGCCGATA
The DNA here is from genome assembly GCF_000969645.2 of Janthinobacterium sp. B9-8. Classification (NCBI taxonomy): domain Bacteria; kingdom Pseudomonadati; phylum Pseudomonadota; class Betaproteobacteria; order Burkholderiales; family Oxalobacteraceae; genus Janthinobacterium; species Janthinobacterium sp. B9-8. The sequence goes on along the minus strand of NZ_CP014222.1, from coordinate 2,816,900 downwards.
CCTGCAATGCCACCATGAAAGGCGGCTTTGATCTGATCCCATAGGCCGCTAAAGAAAGCCTTAATGGGTTCCCAATATTTGTAAATCAACAGGGCTGCAATGGCGATGCCCGTGACTAATAGGCCGATAGGATTCATCAGCAGGGCGCGGCCCATAAATAATGCGGCATTACCGGCCATGCTTAGAGCGCCGGTCAACAGGCCATAGCTCCATGTGGCCGCTCTGGCTAAGACTGAGCCGATGCCTATTTGAATATTAAGCGTCGTTAAAGCAAATTTAATCATGGCAAACGGGCCTAATAGCGCCGCTGCGGATAGCGCTAAGCCGCCCAATATCGCCACGATGGCGGCAGCCGATACGCTGACTTTGACAAGGGTGGCAGCGAGTTGAGGGTTGGCCTTCATCCATTCGCCCCCTTTTCGGATGACGTCGGTGATATTTTGCAGCAGCTCGCGCAAAGGGCTATTGCTCCCTTCAAACATTTCAATGCCCACATCTTCCCAAGCCGATTGCAGCGTCTTGATATCGCCCGCCGCGTTGTCGCTCATGGTCTTTGCATTGGCGCTGGCTTCACCGGCGGATTGTCTGAGGGTGGCAATTAGTTCTTGCAGCTTGCCGCTACCAGCTTGTGCAGTGAGCACGCTCAAGGCACTAAAAGCTTCTTCGCCCGCAATATGCTTAAAGTATCCCGCCCGCTGGGCGTTCCCCATGTTTTTGGTTTTGGCTTCCAGCTCAGCAAGGATCGTCGGCAGGTCGCGCAGATTGCCCTTTGCATCTTTGGTCTGTAGGGCGAGTTCTTTGATGGCTTCTGCGGCCATTTTGGGAGGAGCCGCTAGGCGGGACATAATGGCGCGTAAGGCCGTGCCGCCCATACTAGCTTGAATCCCCGCGTCACCTAGCTTACCGGTCATCGCGGCGGCGGTTTCCAGATCTACGCCCAGACTGGCAGCGACCGGCGCGGCGTACTTCATCGACTCGGCCAGCATTCTTAAATCGACATTCGAGCGGGTGAAAGTGCCGACCAGTACATCGCCCGCGCGGCCCATCTGTTCAGCGTTCAGCTTAAAGCCGGTCAGAATATTAGAGGCCATATCGGCAGCGGCGGGCAGTTCTACCCGTCCGGCCTTGGCTAAATCAAGTACGCCAGGCATGGCCTTTTGAATCGCGGTCGGATCAAAGCCCGCCATCGCTAAAAAGCCTTGCCCCTGTGCGGCTTCGTTGGCGGTAAAGCTGGTGGCCGCGCCTAATTCTCGCGCCTGTTTGCGTAAGGCCGCGAGCTGGGGGCCGTTTTTATCCAGTCGGGTGAGCGCCTGTACGCTGGACATTTCCGCATCAAAGTCTAAGCCTGGAGCCATCACACGCTTGGCCGCATACAGCGCACCGCCGCCCGCAATCGCCATACCGGCACCGGCTCCCGCCAGATTGTTTCTGGCGTTCATGCTTCGGTCGTAAGTTGCTCTGGCCGCGTGTTGGCGCTGCATCTGTCGGCCTAAGCGTTCCAGCTGCTGTTGTTCTCTTTGCAGAGCAGCGGTTGTGCTGGCGGCGTTTTGCCTGAGTTCGCGCTGATGCTGGGACAGATTACGCGTAGAGACGCCCGCCGCATTTAAGGACGTGCGCAGGCTTTGTTGTCGGCTGACAAGCTGAGTGTGCCTTGCCGCTAATTCTGCGGCTTCTTTTTTAGCGCGGTTAAATTCCGCGCTCATTTTTTTAGTGGGGTTGGCGGTGGCGGCTAGGCTTCTACCTAGTGCGCTGGCGCGTTCCTGTGCCGCTTTCATTTGCAGAGAAGATTGAGCGGTATCTCGGCTGAGCTTTTTAAATGAATCGATATGGCCTTGGGTTTTATCCAAGTCTTTCATCTTGTTTTTAAGTGCGCTGACTTGCTTTGATACCGCCTTGCTTTGATTCAGTACCCCTTTAAACGGCGCGGTGAATTTATCTATCGCTTTTAAAACCACTTCTAGTCGTAAATTTCGCGCCGCGCTCATTAGTGCTCCTGTGCCAATCGTTCTAAGGCAATATTTTTGTATTCCTCGCTTAACTCACAGCCCAGCCAGTCGTAGCCTTCCAATTCAGCGGCAAGCAGGGTGGAGCCTGATCCGGCGAAAGGATCAAGAATTAAACCGCCAGGCTCGCAGATCTTGATGAGGTCGCGCATTAAGTCGGTCGGCTTGCCGGTGACATGGAACTTGTCTTTTTGCTTGACCACTTCCTTGTAAACACCGCGCAATACGCCGACATCACGCTCGTTTGGCATATGGCCTTTGCTGCCCCACACAATGTATTCCGCCTGATTTCTAAAGCGCCCCATCTGAGGCCGCACGCCTTCGCCCTTGTCCCAGACGGCAATGCCGCGCCAAGTAAAGCCCGCGACTTGCAAGGCGTCGGTGGTCAGCGGCAATTGTCGCCAGTCGGTAAAGAGGCAAATGGGCGCGCCGTCTTTCATGACGCGCAGGCACTCAGACAGCCAGAGCGTCATCCAGCGCAGGTGGGCGCGTTGGTCGCGGTGATCGCCGGTGAATTCGGGGTATTTGCGAGCGGTGCCGCCGTTCTGATATTTATCAGAGGTGCTGCGGCTTTTAGAGCCGATATGTAAGCCGCCCGAGGCATAAGGCGGGTCAGTAATCAGCGCATCGACCAGAGCGGCGGGGAGGGATTCTAAAAAGGGCAGGCTGTCGCCGCGATGGAGTTTATTTATCATTTATTATTTTTCTGGGTTGTGTCGTTTGCGCGCTTCTTCGCGCCATTCCATCAACTCCGATACCGTCATGTTGTCCATCGCCTCCGGGGGCCAATGAAATACCATGGCGATATCGGCCATGGCTGAATTTACGCTTGCGGGTAGTCCACCTTGGCGTCCTTCGGCAATAAAAAACCGGCGGTAATCCCTGCCAATTGCAGCAGGTCGGCAGGGTCTAAATTGCGGACATCCTGCTCGGTGAGCGTAGGGTCTGAAATACGCGGCAATACCTTGGTGATGGCTTCCACATCCATCTGCAGCAAGTCGCCCAGCTTCACGCCACGCAATGCGCCGCTTTTGGGTTTGATTAGGGTAATGTTACTAATCGTTTGATCGCCGCGAATCAGTGGGGTATCGAGTTCTACGGTGTTTGGGTGAGTCATTTTTTTAAATCCTTTTAATTACAGGCCAATGGCGCTGCGCATTTTGGCAAGGCGGTCTACGCCGTCGATGATTTCGATCATGTTTACGGTGTCGATTTCAGCTTGCGTTTTGCCGTTAAGGGTTAGCTTGTAATAGCTAAGTGAGCTAGATACTTTGAACTCGGTATCTTCGCCAGGCTTGGCGCTGCCCATATCGATTTCTTTGTGACGACCGCGCATGATGACTTCGATTGCGTCGACTTCTTCTGAGTCTTCCCGCTGATAGCCACCGGCAAAGCGAATCAGCACGGCGTCGTGTGTGGCCGCGCCAAACGTCGTAAAAATCTCGCGCATAAAGCCGCCGTAGGTGGCCGACATTTCGAGCTTCTCAAGGCCCAGATCGATATCGACCGTGCCACCCATGCCTCCGCCCCGATACTCTTCCATTTTGCGGCTGAGCTTGGGTAAGGTGACTTCGCTTACTTTGCCCACAAAATTAATCCCGTCCATAAAGACGTTGAAGCCTTTGAGCTTGCTTGGTAATGCCATATTGATTCCCCTTGATTAGCCGACGCTTGCGCCAAATTCCATTAGGTATTTATCGGTAATACGCTGGCGCAGCTCTAGGTTTTCCAGCGGCGGGACGGGGGTGTAGTCGTAATCGATGGTGAGCTTGCCCGCCTTCAGATCTTCTTTCCCGTTGGCCTCGATATCCAGCCAAGCGTTAAAGCCCATCAAGTAACCGGCTGAAACCCACGCGCGGCCCTTTGCATTAATCCCTTCTAAAATATCTTTGGCTAAGCTCGGCGTCATCGGCTGATCGATAGCCCACATATGCGCCTCGCCCATGGTGTCGGCGATGACTTGGGCGCTGCGGGTGTAGTTCTCAAATTGAAACAGCGGATCAGCAGAAAGGGTGTGATTGCCCCAGAACACAAAGCCCTTGGCACGTACGATGGTGGTGATATCTTTGCCATTGAGCAGGCCCGCGTCGGTGTCGGGGTCTTGCAGATCCCAAAACACATCTTGGCTTAAGCCGGTCACGCCATTAATCACCACATTAGAAAGCGTCTTATGCCAGCCCACGTCCTTATCCAGCTTGGCGCGTAAGCCGATGGCGTAGGCGACGGCTAAGTCGAGGCCTTCATCATCCAGCCCCGACCAGTTCGGGTTTTTAAAGTCTGGCCAGATCAGCATCAGCTCACGTTGGCCGAAGTTGGCGCGATACTCCAGCGCTTCTTCCACGCTATTGCAGCCGCGTGCGCTGATGTAGGCAAAGGCGCGTAGCTTCTGGCAAATGGTTGCCAGCTCGTTGGCGACCAGCAAAGTGTCGTAGCCTGGCACGCCTAGAATGCGCGGTTTTACATGCACGATGCTATTGGCCGCGAGCAAGGCTTTAAGGCCGGTGAAGCGGCCTGTTTCATCGGTGCCACCGATGATGTTCTTTTCGGTTTCTTTTTCGTCCGCGCCTTGTTCGACGCGCACCATCACGATGATGGGATTAGTTTGTTTAGCGATGGCATTCAGCGTGCGCAGCATCGTTCCCTTAGTGCCTGCTTTGCCAATAGCTTTTTGAACGCTGGTGATCAGCACCGGCTGATTGAGTGGGAAGAATTTTGCGTCTGCATCGGGGGCCGTGCAGACCAAGCCAATGACAGCGGTGCTAATAGTTTGAATGGTGCGCGTACCCTCGTTAATCTCGATGACGCGCACACCATGGTGGAATTGATCGCTCATGGTTTCCTCGGTTTGAATTGACCGAGCCATCATGGGCGATTCTGTTTTACTTGGCTTTCACTGGGGATTGTGAAGCGGGGAACGACACCATCAAACAGCAGGTTCGCTGAGTACCTGAGCCAGCAAGGCTTCCATACGCGCTAATTTGTCATGCAAAGCGGTGAGCTGGTCTTGCTCGCTTTCCGCTAAAACCAGCGGAATGGCTTGAATACCTGGCAGCCATTTTTTACCGTTCCAGACCGCCCCTTCAAAATACGGTAGCAGGGTGAAGTCTTCGGGGATGGGGCCTAGCGTATCAATTAAACGCGCTGCGCCGTCGCTGGTCTGGTAAGCGATCATCTTTCGATAATCCTCAATCAGCGCCCAGCACTGATCGGCCTTATTCCGAATGACGGCTTTATTTTTAGCGGGCCTGAGCTTAGGCGCGTCTAGCACTGCACCGGCAGGCAAGCCGCAATCTTTAGACACCCACATTTCAGCCTTGCCGATATATTCGAGCGTGTGGGTGTCGTGGCAAAAGCAAGCCACGATGCCGTCATGACTGGCAAAGCCGTCTTGATCGAAAGAAACCGGCTGCAAGGGTTTTGTTTCTGGCCGCTGTTCCGGGCGGGTGTTGTCTGGTTTTGTGGTGTTCTTAAGCATTGGATTATCCCCACCGAACGATGTAATTAAATGCGACGTTATCCGGGTGCGTTCTGCCCTGTGGACCGTCTACCGTAGCCCGTGGTTGGGGGCGCACATAGTTAACCCCTGGCTGGCCCCCGCCACCTGAGTAAGGCAGCCAGCCGCCATCATCAAAGGGGACGGTGTGCTGGTGTTCGCCCACATTGGCGGCCTGATAGCTCAATACGGTTCGCCCCGGATCAATACCGCGCCCCGCATCCCAGCCTGAGATATACATGCCGCGCAGGTCGGGCAGGGTGGCACCGTAGAGCGAAGCAAGGACAGGGGCTTCGGCTGGGTTAATGCCCTGGCCCTGTAAAAAGATCCAGCCAGCGGGCGGGGTGTTGCTGGGCCATGGGACGGGGACGCCGGTTGGTACGCCGAAAGAGCCATCGAGCAGCTTGTCAGCCGTTCGGCATGAGTCAACACGAACACCATGGGTATTCTCACCATTCCAGCCCATTAAAACGGGGAAGGCTTCTCTCCAAGGCTCGGTGGCATTGGCTACGCTAACTCCACCGCCACTAGGGGATAAGCCATTGCTGCCGTCAAAGATCACATGGCCGTTGCCGTAGTTTTGCCAGCGCAGCAGGCTCGATACGCCATCGTAATCTCTGGCCCTATCCGCAATGCTGCCCGCTGGATCGCGTGATTTTAGGTAATAGGTATGCAGTTGGCTGGTGAGAACTCGGCCATCGCTGATCGACATGATTTTAGTCGGCAGGTTGCCGTCGCCATTGGTGGTGACGCCAAAATGCAGCTCCCCCCAATTGGCAGCGGTGCCTGCACCTTCTGCCCAGATGGCGGCAACATTGGATACGGCGGAAACATCCCTGAAAGAGTCCCAAGTGATTGCCCCTAAAATTTGCTTTTCGGCGCTAGGGTATTTTTTTTCAAATACGATTTTTGAGAAGTCGGCAGGCTCTGCTGTTTTATTGAGTGTGAGGTGTTTTGAAATAAACGCGCCATCTTGCCGCATCTCCCAAAGTCCCAGAGGGCGGTTTGCTTCGCCCGTCATTTGAAAAACCATAGACGCGCCAAACTGCCAGCCACTTCGGTAAGTGCCGATTTTGCTGATGACTGAATAGCCTTGGCTGTACTGAGTTTGCATTGAGGCAAGCCAGGCTGTTTTGTTGTCTAGTGCCGTGGGCTGATTGCTGTTGTGGAATGCACCCTGCGTCCAGTCGTTCTCTACTGCATTAGAAATTTGACCTTTTGCGTTAGTGTTTACACACCCCTCAAGTGCCAGCCCTTTGCCCCCTAAGTCGGCAAATATTGGGTAACGCTCGTCGGCCTCGCTTTTGAGCGTGTACATGTTTGCCAGCTTGCCGCCCAGTTTTTGTGAGTCCGTCGCAATACCGCTTTGCTCGTTGACTTCTTTTACCCACGCTGCCCACAACAGGTTGGCGGATCGTGTGCGGGTGAATTGTTCAGATTTATCGTAGGTGGTGTATTTCTGATAAATGTATGAAGTGCCGTTGGCCTTGATTTCAAGCAGGCCCGCCAGCGGGACGGGGTAGTTGGTGCCTTTGGCTGCGTTTACATTGGTGGCTTGGAAGGTGTAGCCATCATTGATGTAATCATTTAAATCAGAAACAGAGGGCAGCAGCGGCAGCTCTTGGTAGTAGGGCGCTAATTTGTCATTCACCCATTTTGATGACACTTTAAATGAGTCATTGGCCGTTTGAGTTGGATCAGGAGCAGAGATAGGCACCGGAAAGGAGCAACTACCTTTGCTTAAGACGACCACGCCTGATGTGCCGTCGCGGTGGTTGACCGACCACATGGAACGGGTCAGCCCTTCCTTATCCACTCTAAATTCTAAAGAGCCGGTTTTACGGAAAGAGCCGGACTCCGTATCGGCGGCATAGGTTAAATAAGCGCCGACTTGCTCTGAGTTGCCATTGGGTAAAGCATCCGTTACCGCTTTGCTTAAGGCTTTGTTGCTGAGATTGACTGCGGGGGCATATTTGGGATTGTCGCGCATCGCAATCAAAGAATTTTCTGAAACGACGTCCACCTTGGCGGTGATCTTATTGACGACGGTGTCGCCGGTCAGTGTCTTATTTCCTGCAATGGTTTGATTGCCGGTTAAGGCGACCTTGCTGCCGTCTGCGTATTTTGTCGCTTCATCGCGCCCACGGCTCCCCTCTTTGACGGCGGTGGCGGTGAGGTCTTTTTTTAAGTCTGCGTTGGTTTTATCGGTGATTTTTTTATTGTAATAATCTTTTGAATGCGGATCGTCGTCCTTGATATGTTTCTTCATGGTTTCTTCGACCAGCTCAATGCTGGCGATCCCAATATCTAGGCTTGCGCTGATCGTGACGGCGGCGGTGTTGCTGACCACAAACACCATACGCAGAGTTTGTACTTTGCCCGATCCTTCGGCTAATTGCGGCTTATAGCTGGCGGGGCAGTTGGCAACGGCCACTAAGCCGCCTTTGTCGTCATACAGGCCCATTTCCCGAATCCACCAGCCACCGATGGTTTCCTTGATGATGAGTTCAGCAATCACCGTATTCTTGCCCGCTTCGGATTTAAGCGAGTTTAAAGCGCTGCGGTAGTTTTCTTTGATGAGCTTGGTTTGCTTGTCATTGGGGACGGTGTCTTTGCCCGCGCCATCACCCACGGCCATTTTTTCAATATGGATGGTCTTTTTTTGCGCGGTGGCGTCGGCAATCTGGGCCGCGCCGTATTGGGTGAGGATGGCAAAGTATTTTTGGGTCATGGTGTGCTTGTGGCCTTCGGGTAGATATTGATGACTTCGCCCTGATATTCCGCGATGCCGATATAGAGCAAACCACGCGGCTCGACGCTGATATTCATTTCGATCAGGTGGCGCGAGAGCGGCTTGGCTTCGTCAATTAAATAATTCAGCTCGATCTGGGTTTCTTCGGTCATGCCTTGGTCTATGGTTTTGACTTCCAGCTTGAAGGTGCCACGCGGGCCGACGGGGTTTTCTTCCCACCATTCGGTGATCTCTAAGCGATAACCCAGCGGCTCGACGATGCGTTTTAATGCGCCGATGGTGCCCTTGTGCTGATGTACAAAGAACGATTGGCGAATCACTTCCCGCTGTACTGGTTCGCTCCAGTTCTCGTCCCATCGGTCTACTGAGAAAGCCCAGGCTAAATACGGTAAGGCGGCTTTGGGGCAGGTGTCGGCATTCCAAAGCGCCGCCAGCAAAATAGGCAGCTCTTGCCCTGATTGGCAGCTTTGGGCGATGGCGCGCTCTAGCTTGCTGGAGCCAGTAGGGAGCAGTGATTTAGTCATCGATGCCGCCGACGCTGATATCCACGGCGGTGCAATGCGCGGCTTGTGTTTCATCAAGCACCACATCTTTGGCCGGCGACACGAGTTCGACCCGCTGGACGCCTTCTACATGCAGCGCGGCAAAGATGGCCGATTGCCGAATATCGCGCCCCATGCGGCGCTGGGTGCTGATGTATTTTTTAAGCTGGGCGTGGGCGGCTTCTAAAATCGGGCCTTTTTCTGGGCCTTGGTAAAGATATAAAACGGCGGTGATAGCGTAATTGACGATCTTGGCCGACTGCACGGTAAGCCGGTCGCCGACGGGCCGCACCTCTTCACCTGATAGCGCTAGCTTTACTTTGCTAAGTAAATCAGCGGGTGCGCTGCCGTCGCCATCATTCGCCAGCACACTGACCACTACTTCACAGGGCTGGGGACTGATGGCGCTTGCATCGGCCACGCGGGCGTCAGCCGAAAGCGCGTGGAATATATAAGCAGACCTTGGCCCTGCCACGCTTAAGCCTTCAAAAGCCCGCTGGCCGCGTGCGCGTAATGAATCATCGGTTTCTAAAATCGCATCGGTGGGCGGTACCGCGTTTGGATTGGCGGGCGAAATGACAAAGCGCTGCACATTAAAATTAGCCACTAGATTATCTAAATCATTCCCCTGGCTAAACGCCAACATGCAAGCCGCGCCGCGTTCGTTAATCCGTTGCCGCTGGATCAATTCGCGGTAAGCGTTTTCTTGTAACAGCTTGGTGAGCGGTTCCGATTCCAGGCTCAGCACGGCGGCCGCATCGGGGTATAGCTCGATTAGCTTGGTTTTGCGCTCCTTAAAGATCGTTTCAAAATCCAGCGCCTCGATGAGCTTGGGCGGGGGTAAGCGGGAGAGGTCTACTTCTTGGCTTTTCATGGCTTAGGCTCGCAGAGGAATAGAAAGCGCCACCGACTGCTGGCCGCGTGGGCCATCGATGCGTTCGGCTTCTAGCGTGATGCTGAGTGAGCCGTGTTGCTGGCCCAGCTCTAAAGTGACGCGCTGGGCGCGGATACGGGGTTCCCACTTTTTAAGCGCGGTGGCGGTTGCGGCCATCACGCGCAAGCGGGTAGCCCCATTTAAAGGCTGATCGATTAGCGCGGGAATTTCAGAGCCATAGTCGCGGCGCATTAAGCGGCTACCCAGCGGAGTAGTGAGTACATCGGCCACTGATTGCTGGATATGCGCCAGATCATCAATCGCATGGCCGCTGTGTCTGTTTAGGCCCGCCATTATTTCGGCCCGCCGGTGCTACTACCGCCAGACTGTACGCCGCCATGGGTGTGGCGATCTAAAACCACGCCATTACTGGTAATCGCGCCGCCGCTTTGGGTAATCGGGCCAGTAATCGTCGTTGCGCCGCCACTTGCCCCGCCGGTACCACTCATGCCTGCGGCGTAGCTAAACGCGCCCAGTACATCCGCTTTACCTTTTAGTGTGCTGTCGCCCTTAACACTCAGATCCCCGCCGACGGTGAGGTTGCCGGTGGTGGTCGTTTCAGGACAATCGACGGTGACATGATCCGAGGCTTGAATCAGCGCGGTTTTGATGCCGGTGGCGTTCAATGCGCCGCTGCCGTGGTTGTAACTAACTAGCGCCCCATCCGGAAACGCGATGCAAGTGACGCTGGCGTCATGGCTGGGCGGCGGAAAGGCGTCTGAAAATAGCCCAGGTAAAAGCACGCCCGCGCCCACTTCGCCGGATTGGCTAAATAGAACGACTTGCTCGCCGATGCTGGGCGGATTCCAGATCCGCACCTTGCCCGCACGCGCGGTAATCCACGGTAGCCAGTCGGTCAGCAGTTCGCCGCTTTGCACACGGCAGAGCGCGTTGTCGTGATCCACTTCGGCCACGGTGCCGATGCGGATCAGGCTTTCTAAAATTCGGGAATGTTCGGCTGTTTGATTCATTGCGCCATAGTGCCGCGCCGGTGCGCGATGTTCACGCACGGGCGGGTGTGAGGTGGGCTTTTACATTACTTGCTGATTTGGCTGAGGAGGGTGTCGGCGATGAACTCATCGTCGCTTTGATTAAACCCTAGCAATTCACGCACCGCGTATTTGTGCCTGATGCCGCGCTTGGCATTGACCCTATCGACTAAACCAAAATGGTGAACGCGGGCAAGGCGGTTGGCGCTGGGGCTGAAATGTACGGCGGCCGCATCGCTATTGCTTTGGGTTTTAAGATGGCGGGCGGTGCGCAGTTTAGTAAACATCTTGCGCTTAATGCGTCCGCCTTTCTTTCGCATCTGCGGCAAGCGGGGTGCGTAGGGCGTGCCGTCTGGGTTTTGATTGGCGGCGATATGGGCTTGCTGGCGCTTGCGTAGCTCGGTCGCTAGCTTTTTATTCATGGCGCGTAATGCTTTGGCGTCCAGATTGCCAAGCAAGCCTGAAGCCCAGCCTTCCAGCTCTTTAAAGTTGTCGCTCATTCAACTGGCCACGGCTGATCGCGCAAGAATAAAGCCCAATCTTGCCCCGAGTATTCATCCAGCGGCGGCTCGCCGTAATGGGTGATGACGGGCTTGCCGTCTACCTCTCGCACCACCACGCGTTCAGTCAAATTGATCTTGATTGCAAGGTCGATGGTGTCGTGGTTCCAGGATATCCGCTTCAAAGCTAATGCCATTCTGGCGCTTGTCTACATTACTAAACAGCTCGGGCTGATTGCTGCTTACCCAAGCCAGCATCGGCACCATAATGGTGTCGGGATGGTCGGCGTAGTCTTGAATAATCAGATTGAGCGTGTATTGATACTCAAAAGAAAGCGACTTGCCCGCTGTGGCAATCAGCTTGCCTTCATCAATAAAAATGGCGAGCTTATCGGGGTTGTGGGCAAGGTGGCGCACTGTTTTAGACAGGTATTCGCGTAGGTCGGCAGGCTTAATCATTGGGCGGCCTTAGCGGTTTGTTGGCACTTCAGCACCATATCGACTTGCGCCGCGCAGTGATGCCACGCGGCTTCCAGATCATCAATCGCTTGATTTAGCTCGCCGTTGGTTTGGGCTTGGATCGCTGGCAGGCGGCAAGCCGTCACGGTGGGACAGCCAATCTCGATAAGCTGCACCGCTGGCGATTTCGGGGCGCTGGCGCAGGCGGACAACATCAGCAGGCAGGCGAGTATCAGCCCAATCCCTGACTTCTTTGCTTTCATTTTTAAGTTGCTCCATGGCGCGTTTGTTTTGAAGTAGCGCGGTGTTGACGCTTTCAAGGCTGCTGCGTAAGTCGGCTTGGGCGCTGTCGTTGTCGCTACTGACTTTGTAAAGCTGCACAAGCAAGGCCGCTTGCTGGGCCTTGTCTTGCTCGCTAGCGCTGAGTTCTATTTGCAGCAACTCGGCTTTGTGCTTCTGGCCTTGGTGCAAATTGATTGCAATCAGTAGCGCGGCCAGAAAGCACAAGGCAACAAGGGCAAGGGCGGTGAGTCGGCTCATTTAATCCCCGCAAAATAGGTTTTATTTCCAGCAAACTTAGTTAGCACTTGCCGCCGGTTGGCCCCTTTACGAAAGCCGATGTGTACCCATGCACTTGGCAGCGTGGGGGACTCTAAAATCAATTGATCGAACTCGATGTTAGAGGCGGCCAAAGTCCTTGCAATCGTTCTGGCTGTGCCAAACTTCGGGCAGCGAATATCTACAGCGCGGGCGGTGGCGTGATCGCTGCTGGCGCTGCCACCGACCGCTTTATTTAATGCAGGGTTACGCCAGCCGCTAGTAATAATGAGGGGATTGTTTCCGAGTATGGCTCGGACTTTTTCGAGTTGCTCGCAGGTGTACGCCGCGTTTTCGAGCATGTTTACGGGCAGGCTGTTGTCGATGTTGTACAGAGCTGCGGTTTGGCTGGCGGTGAATTCGCGCAGGCTGAAGTGCGGGGAGAGCTGGGGCGAGGTGTTCAATGTGAGGCTCCTTGTTTAATAATTTCTGAATAGGCCATGCCAAAGCGGCCCATAAATCGCTGACGTTGCCGCGCTTAAAGCAGAAATAAACACCGCTAAACAGCAGTAAAAAGGTGTGTGTGGGACTGGTGGCCGTGATGCCCATCAGTAGGCGAATAGCAGTCAGGCCGTAATAGACGGTTAAGCCATAAGCAAAAATACAAATGCCTAGGCGATGGGCTTTGCTGTTTCGATTGAATAGGGCAATGCTGAGCGCCGCAAAGAGGCAGGCCAGCACGCTGATGAGTAAATAGAGGTTCATTTTTTACCCCTGATATTGAGCAAGTCCTCGGGGTGTTCGGCTCGCAAGATCAGCCATTGCAGCAGCTTCATGCTGATCGCTCCCGCAATCAGTGCGCCGATGCCTTCGCTAACCACAATCGAAGCCGGTAGGGGAATGGCGATCAGATCCGCCACCAGTTTGGCAGCGACACAACCGGCCACAAATGCGGTTAAAAAGAAAACGATCTTCTGTAAAACGCTGAGCTTTTGCGCGGTCATGATAAACACCACGGCCCCCGCAAAACTGCCCATCAATACGTCGGCGTGGATGCCTGAAAATAGCCCCGCAATGGTGAGTAAAAATACGGTGAATGAAGCGGCAGTGCCGGTGAGGGGTTCGGTCATTGGGTTAGTCCCATAGTTGAATGATGGTTTTTTTAGCTTCGGGTGGGCTGACGTTGGGCAGCTCAACCACGGTGCCCATTTTGAGCACTGGCCCCATATCGGCCAGCCGGTGATTGGCGGCGAGCACGGCCTCAGTGATACCGGCGGTTTTGCCGTAAACCCGAAAGCAGATCTCGTCCAGCGTGTCGCCCTGGCTTGCAACGACCTGCATCAGATCAGCTCGACACTGGCGCGGTTTGATCCGAGTAAGTCTCGAATCGCCCAACGTGCGTCACGGCGTAGGTCTTCGATGGGGTCAAGCAATTGATCCGCCTTGTTGTGGCCGTCGCCGGTGCTATCAAAATCAAGGTAACGCTCGGTCAGGTTGGCTTTGGCTAAGCAGTACACCGCGCGGATGTAATGGCTGACTAATACGCTCTGGCAATCCAGTGTTTCGCTTTCAACCTCGGCCAAGTTCTGGATGCCATCGGCCAGATGCTTGGCTTTAAATTTGCGTAGGTCTTGATTCGCGCTGGCCATCGCCGCAATCAGCGCCACTCTTAGCCTTGGCTCGGTGACTGTGCCATCGAGGCGTAAAGCTAAGTGCGCGTCGGCCATATCGATATCTGGCCAGAAGCCGCTGTTTTTAATCAGCGGTTCCAAGGTTTCGCCATTTTTTTGTGCTGCAATAAATCCCATGTTTTGCCCTTTTGCCCTTTTGAAGAAGAGGTGGAGGGGGATTTGAAAAACCTTAAAAGGATTCGCCTCCCCCTGCCTCTCGCTGCGGGGTTCGCTCGTTCGGCTACTTGTCAGCGGCCATGTTCTTCATTTCCCGCTTTAGCCGTTCCAGATCCTTAATCACGCCACACTTGGGGTGTAGCGCTAAGGCCTGCTGGAAATAGTCGGCGGCAGCGGGTTTGTTGTGCTCGGATAGGCCGTAAGCGATGGCCTTAAATAACTTGGCCTTTACTTGGTCGGGCATATCTTCGGCTTGGGTGATTTCAGCCGCGCCTTGTAGACCTTCCACATCAATGGCCTCGCCCAATACCCGCCCATTCATGGCGGTGTCGGCCATTTCCTCGACAACTAAACACGCCAAGGTGCGCTGGTACTGATCCGGCAGCGCTAATCGATGTTTGATTGCATAGCGCACAATCGGCAGCGCTGCGGTGAAGTTGCCGGTGTCGATCATCCACACCATCACCGTCATCAGCACTTCATCCTGCCCGCCACCTTGGGCGGATAAAGCGCCGCTAATCCATGGCGCGTAATCGGGCAGCATTTCGCGCTTAGCGTCGATCTTGCGGCTAAGGGATTGGATTTGTTTAAGCCGTCGCTTGTCGCCCGCCAGCTTGTGCAACATCAGCGCGTAGCCGCTGGCATTCACATGGGCACCAGAACCGCTTTCTTTTGAGAGCTGAGCCGCTGTCATGCGTAGCAAGTGGGCTTTTGCGGGGCTCACTTTTCTGCCTCTGCGGGTTTTTCTTCTGTGCGCTCTTCGGGTAGCAGCTCGATGTTTTCAATCAGGCAGCCCGCTTCATACGCTTCAATGACATAAGCGTCGTTTGAGCTTGTGTAATCGGCAATCTGGTCATAGTCCGGCTCTTCACGCACATGACGGCGGCGGCCTCCCTCTTGCCAGTACAGCGACAAATTAGCCAGCGGCAGAATCAGCATTTTGTCTTTCGGGAAGAAAGGCACCGTGACGGCGGTTTTGCCACCAATGCGCTTTTGGCTAATCAGCATATCCAGCGCCATTTCTTCGGTGGGCGCGTGCTCGCTATTGATCTTGGGGAAGTATTTATCTGCCAGTAATTCGCTGGAGACGATCACCACTAAATTGGGGTTTTCGCGGTACTCGGGATGAATCAGGGTATTCACTGCATCAAACACCAGCGCGTCGAGGTTGCTGTACTCGCCTTTTTCGGTGTCCCAGGTGACGTTGTCTTTGCCCTTGACCTCGGTTTTACCGACGATGATTTTATCGGGCTGCTTCTCTGTGCCCGTCATTACACTGGTCGGCGCGTTGTCGCGGTACTGCTGAAGCCAGCCTTTGTTCACGTCTTGCAGCAGCGGGAATTTCTCGCGGTCGGTGTCTTCGGCCACCGATACACCATTAAAGCCGATCATGATTCGATCAAGCGCTTGCTGCTTGACGATCACGTCGCGGATTTTGGTCTGGAAGTCTGGGAACTTGGCCCACATATCCAGCTTGGCGTAGCTAATGCCGGTATCAAAGTTGGTTTGTACACAGCGATAGCGGCCAGAACTCAATCCCGTCACGTCACGCGGTTTACGCGGGTTCTTTTTAGTATTGGTACGGCCCGCAATTGTGCTGGTCACGCCCAGGCCCAGCTTTTCGCCTTCCATCTCGGTGACAGAGGGCATATTGATCTTACCGAGGAAGGCGCTCGATAGTTGCACACGGTTTTCTAGCTTTTGCTGGATGGATGGATCAACCGTAAAGGTTTTATTTGCGGCGGGAACATTATTTAATTGAGCAACTTTTTTTTCAAAAGCGTTATAGGCAATTCGCGTTTCATTGCGCATGGTGTTTCCTTAATCGGGTATTGAATTGTTTTTGTTGAATGGCGGGATATTAATTAATCAGCAGTCTGTTTCTAAAGACACTGTGCCGCCGGTGGCTTTGTCCCGATTACCTGATAAGTGCGCCGGTTCGTTTTCAATCTTTGATTTGAATTCACGTAATTCGGTAATGCTGGCGTTTAATTCATCCATACGGCTATTGAGCGTGCTATGGCCTTCGGCGGTTTCGGCTTGATACTCGGCTACGGCTTCAATGGCTTGCTGAATATCTGAGAATTGCTGATTGGTTTGTACTTCTTTTTTGGCAAAGATTTTTTTAACTGAATCTAAAATAGACACGGTGGGGGCTTCCTCTTGCTCTTCTTCGAGCGCAAATTCAATGGCATCCGTAAACAAACATGCTTTATTTGTTTTACGGGAAAATAGCGGGCTGTTATTTCCAGCGGTGGCAGAGAATTGCAGCATCTCTGTGCCTAAGCTGGCGGGGTTATCGGTGACAGCAAGGCCCACCAGATAGGCTTCGCCTGAGCCTGCAAAGTCGGGTCTACTTCGATAGAGGTGTAAACCTTTTGCCGTTCTTTATTCATCTTGATCAGATCGGCTGTCGGGTCGATGGTGGCAAAGAGCGCCATTGCGCCGTTTTCTTCTTTGACGGATACCGCAATCACATCGCCATAGGCTTTAAACACGCTATCTGGATAAAGGCCCTTGATGTGCTCTAAATTAATGCGCGCCCCAAATTGCTTAGGGTTGTAATTCTTAGCCATCTGGCTAAGCCATTCACGGGTGATCTTGCGGCCATCTGTGGTGGAGCCTTCGGTGGCAACTCGAAAAGATTTATATTTCATATATCCTTCTGCGATTTATTTTAATTGAATAAGTGTCTTATCTCGGTAGCCCCCACTATCAACACAAATTAAACCCCCATCAATTAGCGCCTTTTGTGGATTCCCATTTCACAAAAGGCAACAAAATACTTCTGCTTTTGATTGCCTTAGCCTTTGGCTATGGAAAATATAAAGAGCAAAGACCCGCGTATTGAGGCTCGCCAGCTGTATTGGGCAGGCTGGCGTATTTCACGGATTGCGGAATCGTTAGGCGAAAAACCCGCCACGGTGCATAGCTGGAAACGGCGCGATGAATGGGACAAAAAGAAGCTGATCGAGCGTGTCGAAGAGTCGCTGGAATCGCGCTATATCTTGCTTTTAAATAAGGATAAAAAAGAGGGTATCGACTTTAAAGAAATTGATTTGCTTTCACGGCAAATGGAACGTATCGCAAGGATTAATAAATACACCGGCGGCGGTAATGAAGCCGACCTAAACCCCAATATCGCCAGCCGCAACAAAGCAGAGCGCAAGAAAGCCGTTAAGAACGATTTCAACGAGGAGCACGTCGCTTTAATCAAAGAAGCCTTTATGGATTCTTTGTTTGGCTATCAGCACGGCTGGTTTGATGCAGGTAAGAAACACACCTTTCGCAATGTCTTAAAGTCTCGTCAAATTGGCGCGACTTGGTACTTCGCCCGGGAGGCGCTGTTTGATGCGATGGAGACAGGCCGCAATCAGATCTTTTTAAGTGCCAGTAAGGCGCAGGCGCATGTATTCAAGCAATACATTATCGCCTTTGCCAAAGAGGCCGCCGATTTAGAGTTAAAAGGCGATCCCATCGTCTTACCGAACGGCGCAACGCTGCACTTCTTGGGCACCAACGCCCGCACCGCGCAGAGCTACACCGGCAATCTATATGTCGATGAGTATTTCTGGATTCCGCGCTTTCAGGAACTCCAAAAAGTCGCTTCGGGTATGGCCCTGCATTCGCACTGGCGGCAAACCTACTTTTCGACGCCTTCCAGTCTAAACCACGATGCGTACCCGTTCTGGTCGGGCGATGCCTTCAATAAAGGCCGCGCTAAAGCTGATCGCATCCTGCTCGATGTTAAACCGGCCAGCCTCGCCAAAGGTCGCCTCTGTGAGGACGATCAGTGGCGGCAAGTCGTGACGATTGAAGACGCGATTGAAGGTGGCTGTAATCTGTTTGATCTGGACAAGATCAAAAAACGATACAACCCCAACGATTATCAAAACTTGCTGATGTGTGAGTTTATCGATGATAGCGCCAGCATCTTTCCCTTATCTGAATTGCAAAAGTGCATGGTCGATAGCTGGGAAAAATGGGAAGACTTCAAAGCCATTGCCCCGCGTCCTTTTGGTTACTGGCCTGTATGGATTGGTTACGACCCCGCTTTATCTGGCGATAGCGCGGGCCTGATCGTACTGGCCCCGCCGCTGGTGCCTGGCGGCAAGTTTCGCGTGTTAGAAAAGCGCCAATGGAAAGGCATGGACTTTGCCGCGCAGGCCCAAGGGATTAAGGATATCTGCAGCCAATACAACGTCGCTTATATCGGCATCGATACCACCGGTATTGGGCAAGGCGTTTATCAACTGGTTAAACAGTTCTACCCAGCGGCTAAGGCCATCAATTACAGCGTGGAGATGAAAGGGCGCTTAGTGATGAAGGCCCAAGACGTGATCCGCAATGGGCGTTTGGAGTTTGACGCGGGCTGGACGGATCTTGCCGCCGCATTTATGGCGATTCAAAAAACCATGACGACCAGCGGGCGGCAAGTCACTTACACGGCCAGCCGCTCCGAAGAAGTTAGCCACGCTGACTTAGCTTGGGCATGTATGCACGCGCTACTCAATGAGCCGCTCGAGGGCTCGACTTCCACCAATTCCAGCTTTATGGCGATCTACTAAATGAAAAAACAATCTTACTACCAAGCAAAAACAACCTTAACGCCAGAAGCAAAAGCGCCTGATCACTCCGTGGCCTTCACCTTTGGCGAGCCTTCCGCCGTGCTCGATCGCCGTGAGCTGCTGGACTTTTTAGAGTGCGTGAACAATGGCAAATGGTACGAGCCGCCGATGTCGTTTGATGGCTTGGCTAAGACTTACCGCGCTACGGTTCACCATTCCAGCCCGCTGCAAGTTAAGCGCAATATCCTGTTAAAAACCTTTATCCCGCACCCGCTGTTAAGCCGGTCGGAGTTCTCCAAGTTCGCGCTTGATTACCTGATCTTTGGCAATTCATACTTTGAGAAGATTACCAGCCGCACCGGCAAGGTGCTGGGCCTGAAACATGCGCTGGCTAAATATATGCGGGTAGGGATGAAAGAAGAGCAATATTTTCAGATCCTTGATTACGCCAACGAGCACCAGTTCCAGCAAGGGGCCATCTTCCATTTATTAGAGCCAGATATTAATCAGGAGATTTACGGCCTGCCTGAATACCTGTCGGCGCTTAATTCAACTTGGCTCAATGAATCGGCCACGCTGTTTCGCCGCCGCTACTTCGCCAATGGCAGCCACGCTGGTTTTATCCTGTACATGACGGACGCCGCGCAAAATGAAAGTTATATCGATGATTTACGCACGGCATTACAAGGCAGCAAAGGCCCGGGCAATTTTAAAAACTTAATGGTGTACGCGCCTGGCGGCAAGAAAGACGGTATGCAGATTCTGCCTATCTCAGAAGTGGCGGCTAAGGACGACTTCTGGAACATCAAGAACGTAACCCGTGACGACCAACTTAGTGCCCACCGCGTACCCGCGCAACTGATGGGCATTATCCCCAACAATACTGGCGGTTTGGGTGACGTGGAGAAGGCCGCGACCGTGTTTGCATATAACGAGATTGAGCCATTGCAGGAGCGGATGAAGGAGCTGAACGACTGGCTGGGGGTGGAGGTGATCCGCTTCAATCCTTACGTGCTGTCGTAAAAAAAACCAAGCAAACAGCAAGCCCGCAATCGCGGGCTTTTTTTATCTGAATAGCTAATTTATCTATATGGAATATTTTGGCGTAAGTTATCTATATGCTTTTTGAATATGCGCTTAGTAAGGTATTTAAATAATTATTTAAAATTTAAAGATGCTGTATATGTATTCTGTAACTTAAGCGTGTCACTGAACTAATAGGGTGCATTTTTTAAGTTTAATCAATTTGAATAAGTGATTATATTTTGAGGAACATTAAATGGGTCTTAAAGCAATAATAAGAGAGGGCGATCCTACCTCACATGGTGGTACAGTTATTGAAGGTTTTGCAAGTATTAATATTTATGGAAAACCTGCTGCAGGTGTCGGACATAAAGGCGTTTGCCCAAAGTGTAAGTGCCAATTTGTTATTGTTGCAGGAGTAGTGGGCGTTTCATATTTAGGAAAAAATGTTGCGGTTGAGGGGATGTTAACGTCGTGTGGTGCGACGCTTATTGCAACTCAAAAGTATGCAATGATTGAGGCCCCAAGCGGAGCTGCTTTACCCGTTTCTAAGAGCAAAGCGCCTGCTGTTATTGCGGCTGCTTTATCAAGTTTGGTAAGCCCTATTGTAAAAGAAAAAGAAATTAAGCGTATTTATTGGAGCTATGGGGAGGACGAAACCCCTCTTGCTGATGTATCTAGATTTTATTCAGATATAAATGTGCATGTGGAAACTTTAAATTACCAAGCGGGGGAGTCTGTAGAGGTCATTATTAGTGGTGGAGATGAACATGAGCTTGCAGAAGGTGTTGCTCAAATTACATTGACCGCTATTGTGCAAGCCGATGGGAAGGCCAAAATAATGAATGCTTTAAAAGATCATTCGGTAGAAATTTATGCTTCAGCTTAAGGATTGAAAATGGGACAAATACAAGCAACAGCAGGTAGTCAAAGTGCAAGGATTAAAGTTAATAGACCTAAATTTAATGATGTTTGGTCAAAGTATCCCGTGCATATGGATGCTCCAAGTGTTTATAAATTAGTAGGTGGTAATGCCTATGAACTCTTTAAAGTAAATCCTGCTGATTATGCAAATGCGTGTGCTCTTCGTTTAAGCCGGTCATTCAATTATGGCGGAGTAACTATAACGAAAGGGGGGCCAGGTTATAAAGTAAAAGGTGGTGATGATAAAAATTATTTGTTACGCGTAAAAGATATGATTTCTTTTGTGAAGGCTAATTTTGGTAGCCCTGATGTTTCGGTAAAAGCGAATGGAAAAGACGTATCAGAAAATTTTAAAGGGAAGAATGGAATTCTTATATTTACGGTATCAGGTTGGGGCAATGCATCGGGGCATGTAACTCTTTGGAATGGCTCGGATTGTGGTGATCATTGCTATTTTACGCATCCAGGCAGACCCGATGTACAAACAATTGATGTGTTTTTTTGGGAGTTGAAATGATTAAGAGGCTGATAGTTATCATCTTATTTATTTACCCAGCAATGGCTATTTCAGCCACTAAAGTGACAGAGACGCGCAGCATTCTTAAGAAATGGGGACTTGCGTATTGTCTGAGCTCAAATGAGCAATTGAAAAAAGAGGCTGGGCTTGCTAGGGGAGGATACTTCCAACTTGGCAGCCATGATGATGAAGCCGCTTATGTAAAGGTGCGAGGGTATTTTGATGCGTATCTGAAAAAGAGTAGGCTTGTTGGTCAACAATCAGGGGAAGAGCTTACCGTCATGAAATGTTTGGATGCTTATGAAAGGCCGGACTATGACCGCCTCATTAAAGAGCAAGATCGTTATATAAGTCAGTAGTCCGTAATAAGCCCGCAATTGCGGGCTTATTTTGAGCCTGCATGTTGAGAAGAATCTGCCTCAGCCCCCAGCGCGCGCCCTCGTGACCCCGCCACGCCTGCCCACTTAACACGCTATTTTTTATGCACCTGCATGATGAAGGCTTAAGCCGCGCCAAATATGGGCCTATGCCGCAAAAAGTATGCCTATAAAAGCTTGCACTATTTGCGGGTTTCTTGCTGATTGTTGCAAGGGACACAATACCTTTTTTCAAGGGGGCGTAAGCCTACTCCTGTTTATGACTATTTTGAGGTGGAATTACTCATGGTTCGCCTTCTTTAAAGCTGCAGCAGAAGGGCAAGCTGGCGATGAGTCGAGCGGCGCTGGCTTGCCGCGCGATTGCCTTTCCAACTTCAATAGCCTCTTCATGAGTCGAATACGAGGCAATGAGCGCATCATTGTAGATGTGCATCTGCAGGCCATCTTGGGAATACGAACCGCTGACGACAAATGTGTTTCGATCTTGCTGCCAGACTTGGATCTCGATCCACTCGTGAAGCACGTGTGGTAGCGTGGGTAGGATCTTTGGATAGTTCATCATCGGCGTTCCTACGTGAGGCCTAACGTTTGGCTAAGAGGTGGGCTTTAGCCCGTCCCAGCGAGCGATTTGAACCAGTTGTTATGTTGCATGACGCGAACCAAGTAATACAGCTTCGAGATCGGCCGGGGCTACAGATGAGTTTCCAAGAGCATCTTTGCGCATGGCTGCCACCATGTTTGTGAAGGCACCGCACTGTTCATTTGTATTCATTGTCGCGCCGAGTCGCTCAAATTTTGCAAATGCAGAAATCACAGCCGGTGCACCGTAAAGTGAAATTCTGCATTTGGAGTCAGAGGTTTTGGCTCTAAGTTGGCGGCCCTCTGCTGAATTTCTTTGGTGTCCGAGATTTGCATGTTCACTTACGCACTGTAGGTAGTCGGCGTATGCCTTTGCCCTTAAGTCACGTTGATGTTTTTTGTTATCGAGGTGCCGAGAGAACAGAAACTGTAATACTGCGCCTACTACTAAACCGATAAGAGAGAATATGCCGGTACTCACTGAACCTCCTTTGCAACATAACGTTTGACATAAGGGGTGGCTTTAGCAGGCCCCGCTTGATGGATGGGCCAGGGTTAAAGTTCACTAATTGCTTGGCTGGGTGATATGTCATTACCAGATACATCAGTTAGTGGAAAAATCTGTTTACATGGTTTGCAATAATAGCCTTTTCCCGATGCCCCGTAGTCACTGTAGCCTGCAACAGGTTTTTGGCATGCTGGACAATGAGGGTTTTTTTTACTGTCCCAGTAAATGCCATATTTCAAATTAAAGTCTGGTTTTTTAGATGCCACATATATGAGGACTGCCAAAATTAAATTTATTGCTAATGAAGCCAGAAAAAGAGACAGCAATGTTTGATTGGAAAGTTTACTTTCAATTAGCGGTAAAACTATAGGGGAAAGTTCTTTTGCGGCAAAAACAAGCAAGACGGATACTGAAGCAATAGCTGCTTCGGCTATATGCTCCATCATTTTTTCGGAAAGCTTGTTTATTAAGTGCATAGCGACCCTAGCGCCGAGTTCAGCGGCAGTTTTTAAGTTGTGGTTTTATGGAATACTTTTGCGCAGAAAAACCATAAAACCGCGACTTAAACGGAAGCAATGGGTTCCTTTCCCCTCAATATCATGATTTGTTTGTTGTTCGTATGAGATGTAGTAGTTTTGTATTGTATGTTTGGTCATATGTATATTTTTTGCTAAGACCTAACGTTTGGTTAAGGAGAGGCTTTATCCCGTGTTAGTGAGCGGAGCAAACGATTTGAACCATTTGTTATGTAATTACAACCGTGCTTTTCCTGACGACTGCTGCCCTTGAATTGGTTCTGCTCGACGATATAGTGCCAAAAGAATTTTTAACTGTATAAGGTCATTGCCGTTTGTGATTTTTTGTATTGCGTTTATTTGCTCAGGGCGTAATTTGAATTCGGAATATAAGCGCTTAATTGATTGCTGTATAAATGCGATATCGTCTTGCATTAATTTTGATTCGGCTTCTTGAACTTTGATTTGGCCTAACCTTCTGCTGTGATAACTTTTTACTATTGTATCGTATGTTTTGTTGAGAGCTAAAGCTGATGCACATAGTGCGCTAACTAAAATACTTACATCTGAGGCGATGGCTATAGCACCACTAAGCTCAATAAATCCAGGTGAAGCATACTGAATTTTGTTTACTTGAAGACGGTACTCATCTGGAGTTAAGCCGTAGGAACCTTTGAAGAAATTAACAACACTGTAACCACCGCCCCATGGGTAGGTGGAGAAATTCAGCCCGACATACATTCCTTCATCTACACACTTGAGAACATAGAAAAAGCTGTATAGCTGAACGTACTGTTTGGTGAATACTGAAAGATCTTGTAGCTCCCAGCATTTATCCAGCTTTATTTCAATTTTCCCAATGTCCATGCGAAATTCTCAATAAGTGCATAACAAGATGCAGACAGCCTAAAATGGCAGAAAAACCACCATCTTTGGTGTGTAAAAATGCTGCCCCCTTGAAATGCTCTGCAGGGCGAAGCCTGAAGTATTTTATGCCGATATACTACGCCCGATGAGTAACTGGGGTCAGAGCAAGCTGAAATCCTGTTATGTTTCATACGCTCAGAGCTGAAGCAAGCATATTTAACTTTGCTCTGACCTCAGTTATTTCCAGTTATTCATGTTCGCTTTGTCTATATTATAGAAAATTATTTACCTCCGTAAAGGCGATATGCAATAACAAAGTCAAAATTCAATTTTTTAAATGCAGGATTATCTTCAAAGGAAAGTACAAAGGAAAGTAACGGGGTCAGGCCTTACATTTTACATGAGATAAAATTTACAGTGATTTACTAAGCTGATTAAATTGATTGCTTCATGTCATATGTAAGGCTTGACCCTATAGATGCTTACTATTTGTACGCAGCTCAATAAACTACATGCCGTAATATTTCGAGCTAAATGCAACCGTCAACGGAGCCCCATCATATAAACAAGATACGCTAACCTTTAATTTTTTACGATGATCATAATATGTATGACAATGAGTTTTTTTTCGTTCAAAATCCAACTCTTGAAGCCCGATACTAAATGCACCTAAAATAGACTCAGAGTCAAACTCTTCATTTTGATTGTGTGGAGCGGTTGCTTTGAGGTCTACTTCCACATAGCTAATAAAATTTCCTTCAGCCTCTAAAAACATCCTACATTCATCAGTTTCAATAATGATATTTCCTGCATCGTTTGCTTTTACGCTAAATGTTTCCTCTGCTTTTTGAATTGACATTCCCATATATTGAAATGGCCTATGAAAAGGCTTTGTCAGTAGAGGCAAACACTTAGCATTCGCTTTGTTAATTGCAGAACTAAGGTTATTAGAACTTCTTTCCGAGTTCATGACAGTTTTATTGTAAACAAAGCCCATACTGTTTATTAAATTCTTAAATGAATTTTCATAATCTATTTCAGATTGAAAGTCACCATAAACTTTTCCAACCAAAAAACCTGGGAGTTCGCACTCTTTTAAAAGAAGCGGCAATACCTTAATAGGTTTTCCTTGGATTTGAAGATTCATTGCTACATCAAGTTCATTTACTACCCAAGGTGCATTTACAGAGTTTGGCGATAAGATAACTGCAAAGTAATTCACCGTATCAATCCCCTCTCTTATTTTTTTAATGAGAGAATCTCCGATTTTCATTTCAGCCTCATCGAGCCAATACTTTAATCCATGCGCCTCTATATCTCTTGCGAGCTTTCTTACAAATTCTTTATCTTTTGAGTTATGACTCAAAAATACACTTGCAGCCATTAATTTATCCTCGGATGAGCGTGCATAACGTTAGAGTTAACCGAGAAATACTGGCATGCAAAGCATACGTATATTTGTCCGGTTGAACGAATGGTTAGGACGGTATTTGGGTGCTATTTAGCATGTGGTGGCGACCTTTTTGCTTGCAGATTTCTCCACTCATCTAAAAGATCGGTGCCGCCACTTGCTACGTGTAACAACATTTGAAGTGACAAGATTGCACCAGGAACGATTTCAGCTTCATCTATTTCTTGGTCGTCATAGTCTGGATTGGTGGCAAGTTCGACATTAACCACCCACCAAACCTCGATTTTCCGAAGCAACTCAACGAGAGCGGTGAACTGTTCCTGATGAGTTGACTCCGCTTGGCCTGTTACGACATCAAATAGCTTATGAGCAAGTAGGTTCCGAGTGCTCTTTAGTTGTTCGAATGTGGCTATGTCTGAATCGTTGATGGCTTCATTTTCGACGAGCCAACTTAAGGATGCGTACACTGCACTCTTGTTGCGTGAGAGAACATTGTTCGTGTAGTCAGGACAAACGGTATTGCTTTCGTCAGACAAGCCGATTAAATAGAAGTCGCGTAGGCGATCAACTATTGAGTTCTTAAGGATTTCGAAAACTGTTATGAACATAGCTGCCATGAACAGCGATGGCCGAACAACCTCTGGATCGAGGAAGTGTTCCCAATGTTCGTTGTGATTGGTCATGTGTGCCCTAACGTCTGGGAAAGCAATGGGGTCAGGTCTTACATTTTACATATGATAAATTTACAGTGGTTTGTAAAAAAGGTGAATTGATTGTTTTATGTCAAATGTAAGGCCTGACCCCATAGGTTTTTTCTATCATGACGAGTGTTTTCCCGAAAAATATCGTGGAAGCGCCCCCGTCTGGGCTCGAAACGAATTCACCATTTGGAATTACAAGAATTCCGTCCTGTGCGTCATAGCTGATATCCAAACCAATATTCTCTTTGAGACAATTAATTAAGTGATTTGCACCTTCCTGTTCATTCTCGAATCTGTTGAAACGCATAACTGTCATATCGCGTAGCTTCACTACTCCAGCGTCATCAAGAACGTTCTTGACAGGTATCCGAACACTTGCGGTAGTTTGTTTTCTAAGTTGATTTAGCCGTTGTTCCGATTGTTGTTCCATCCAATTTTGGATAATTCTCCAATAAACGATACCAGTATTAGCGTCAAATATCACAAGGACGATAGGTTCCCAGAAGCGATTCCAATGCTCAAGGTGTTTGGTAGTCACTGGATAGGAAATATGGGTTGCGTCGGTAGATAGGTAACGCTCCATCGAATTTGTTGCCTTTGATTGAACAAAGAAACCAAATGGAGTTGCAGTTCCTTGCTCGAAAATGCGGACAAAGAAATCTTCGCCGTAGTCCTCGGTAAGATCTTCGACTGTCCATCCCTCCTTAATAAACAATTTGGTGAGCTGAACTCTTGCCAAGTCTTCAAGTACATGCTCTCGTGTGCGATAAACTATTTTTGTTCCTTGCGATGCTTAATGTTTGGTTAAGGGGCGAGTCCCAGCGAACGATTTGAACCTATTGTCATGTTGCCTTTGCTAGGTACAGGGGTATCGCTATGGCAAGAAGGGCTATGAAAATAGTAAGCACATAGAATCGCCTATCAATGCTTTTCCACCATGGTTGATTTTTTTCATTGGTCCTTTCTAAGTACTCTCTGCCGGCTGTTGAGATTTTTGGTTCCAAGTAGCATTCGCCATCATCTGCGGAAGCGTTAATGGCGACCATTAGGCCGGATTTATACAGCTCTTTGAATGCTTCAATATCTATCTCGCAGTTTTTATCAATTGCTTTGGGTAAATTTCCAGAAGCTGCACGGTTTAGAATTTTTATGTGTGGTGTCATTGCTAATTCCTAGAAAAGTAATGGGGTCAGGTATTACATTTCACATCAGGTGAAATTTATAGTGGCTTGCAAAGCAGGTGAAATTTATTGCTTTATGTTAAATGAAGGCCTGACCCCATAGGTTCGATTAACCGTGGTCTGTGCTCGGTTTTTTAGCAAAACTGGTTAAATCTTCAGCGGTAATTGACGTTTCACCATTTTGTATAATTTTACGAATCTTAATTAGCATCTGCTTAGTCGTAATATTCCCTTCATGGGCAAGCAAGTTATTTAAAGCAAGGGTCTCTTCATCAGGTAGCCACAAAGAAGCTTCCCAAAGTAATTTGTTAAGTATTTTCCGGTCTTCCGGCTGACTAATCCACTCTGCTAATAACTCTGCCACTAGTGCCGCCTCTTCTCGCTTTTTAACACTAAAGTTCAGATCGACCTTTAATTGTTCTAGTTTTCGATCATACTCATTTTTTATTGAATACTGGATTCTTGATTTAAGCCAACAAGCTATTATGTATTGCAGAAAAGTAATAAGTAATGCAAACAATCCTAGATCGGACCAGCCCAACAACGTACCAATAGTATTAACACCGTTTTCCATTTAACTTCTCATTGTTTGATTGTAAAAAAAGCAATGGGGGCAGGTCTTACATTTTTCATGAGATAAAATTTGCAGTGATTTGCAAAGCTGATTAAATTGATTGCTTAATGTCAAATGTAAGACCTGACCCCATAAGTTTGTAAGTTTGGGCGTATTACCACTAGACAATAAATAAGTACGTCATAAAAACAGTAATTAAAGGGGCGAGGCCCCTTTAATTAAAAAATGGGCAATTAACCGTGGTCTGTCCCCGGTTTTTTTATGGCTTCGAATTGACCGACTTGTTATGCAAATTACGCTATGAAGCAACACTGGCTACAAACCTACTAATTTCTACTAGCTCTACAGCATTGGCTTCGATGCCTATTTCATTTAAGCTTCTAATATGCCTTTTTTTTTCCTTATCTCCATAATATGTAACAGTCCATTTAGCGCTTGCATCGACACAATCTAGTATTTTGATAAAGTAAGGCCTGTCAACCACTGACAAAGAATGTCCAAGTACTATGACGTTTTTTACCTTGCATAGACGTTTGAAAAAAATTTCGTTATTTTGGATAACCTTATCTGTTTTTTTGAAAGAAGCTTCGAAATACTCAACGAGTTTATCCTTCCCGCTAGAAAATGAGTAGTCATGCTTATTCGACATATACTCATACCAATTTTCTAGTTCATCTTCGGATGCATCTTTCGGCGGGGACTCTTCCTTTTCTTTAAAAATAATTGGGTTGAAGCCATGGCCAAGAATTATTTTTTCACTTAATTTGTTCGCTTTGTTGTGAATGTAAAGGATATTTTTATCTCGAATTTTGTAATATCGCTCTAAGCAATCTGTATAGTTGAAGTTGAGATAAATTGCTTCTTCACTCAATAGTAATCTCTTCCTTTCATCTAATTCTGGGTATTCAACGTGAAGGATAAATCTGTTGAATTCTTTGATAAGATCGACAGTCAGTTTTTCAACAAGCATTTCCATCTCGATTGCCAACGCATGCCAATCTCTATCTCTGAATTCATCTGATGAAGGATTGGCAATCAGATGTGAGTTATTATCCAAGACCTGTTCTACATCCAAATTTGCCAAAGATTGCTCGAATTCGGACCACAACGGATCAAGTTGAGAGTCTTCATCTTCCTCGTCTATGTCTGGCAATCCATAGTATTCGAGAAGATAATCGTAAATTTCAGATTTTCTACCTTTTAGGAAAACGCCAAAGTGTTGATACCTCGTTTTTAACCCGTGATGCAAGTCGAAACCATTACCTATTACATAAAGCGTATGCATGCTCAATCTCTATTGGTGTAGTGGCATTAACAATATGTAGACACCCTAAAACGGCAGAAAAACCGCCATCTACGGTGTATAAAAACGCTAAGCCCCGTGTAATGCCTTACTGGGCGCAGCCTGAAGTATTTTATGCCGATATACTACACCCGCTGGAGGGGTGATTCCCACCTTTGTCTTGCTTTTTAGTCAGGTTCACGATTGATTATTTAGAGCGCAACGTAAGGGGCGGCCTGAATTTGACATGAAAATAGATGTCTTAACTATTTTGTTTAATTATTTCTTCTGCGGGATTTTTGCGGGGGAGGGTGATTAGCTGTCGCGATTTGTGGTGATGCCCTTCAGTGGGACTTAGTTCTAAGTGTTTGATTGTATTGGATAGATTTAAGCCCCTCACGCATGGGGTGCAAGGATACATAAATACTCAGCTCATTAAGTAACTGGGGTTAGAGTAAACTTAAATCCTACTATGTTTTATACCTTCAGAGCCGAAGGAAGCAGGTTTAACTTTACTCTGACCCCTGTTATTACAAAAGAAGTTTTGATTTAATAAAAGCAGATATTGGAAAAAGCAGGGATATGCAGCGGCTTAATGATGCAATGCTTTTTTGCCTCTGCTTTTCTTGCTATTTAATTTTTATAAAAATATAGAGTGAAGTCTACTTATTTATTCGGCAGTTATCTATATAACCGGGTTCGTTTAAATGTAATCTATCTTCAAGGTATTTATCTTTGGATTTATAGTTCCATTCGTTTAAGTTTCTTGGTATTTCTAACTGTAAATAGTTTTCGCTTGAATCTTGAGTTTTTTTGTTCCATTTGTTAATTATACTGACGTTTTTGTTCAAATCATCATATACTGGCTGGGCACTGCTTTTTTTTAATTCTTCGAGTGTTTTTCCTTCAGGTAAAATTAATGGCTTCCATTCTTTATCCCGAAAATAATTTTCGAAATAACCATGAAAAACAGATAAATTTGCAGATTTAAGTTCGATGGGAATGTCTTTGTTTTGAAGCGGGTACCACTCACTATTATGCTCATCTAACTTCAGAAATATATAAGGCAAATCTGGGCAGCCGTAAAGTAGTGGGCGGTTAATAAGTAAATTTTGAAACCAAGAACTTATAACTAGATATGCAGATCCATGAACAAAGTCAAGCATGATGGGGTTGATGTTTGATTCTCCAGTCCATGTTATGGTCTTTTTTGTATAGGGATTAATTGCTTCGATATAGTGATGGTTGGGCGTTAGGCTAACTATATCATTCAGTGATGCATCTGAAAGTTTAAGTTTCATCTCTCTTTTTACGTTTATGGTGCGTCCATCGTGGAGCAATGCCTTATCTTTCCATTTGTCAGAGCAGCCAGATAATGAAAAAACCGTTATAGCTAATATGCTATATAGGGTGTTATTCATTTGTATCTTCCTTTGTATGTTTTATCTGATTATACCTCTTGCTCAGTACACCATGTGGAAATAGGTTTTTTTGCAGCCCAGCGTCCTGCATTGAGTTTTAATTTTTGCATTTCATTTTTATGCCTGATAATATTGTTTTAGCCGTTGTGACCATTCAAAATTAGTAGTCTAACCAGGTTGCTCCGAATTTATTTCTGTGTTTTGCTTGTAAATGTTTTTTCGATTGGCGTGGCCGCGGTATTACAAGTTGTTACAGCACATTTTTCCGGTAGGGCTGGAGATTGGGCTTCCCTTATTAAAAAATACATTATCTCTTTTTGCATGTAGAAAAAATTGAATCCTGATAACGATCACTTTGTCACCAAAAAAGAAATTGCCAAACTTCGCCATTTTTTTACACTTCGGTTTGCTTATCTTCAAGTGGCAATGGAGAGTGATATGGGGGCTTTGCCAGAATATTGGAGGCAGTACGGTCCTGATTGCGTTGTGATGCCCATGTCAGAAGATGCTGAAGCGCAGAAGCTTATGACACAGCATAAGGATGCAATTCTTGCATTTCCCTATGAGGTGACTACATCAGGGCTTGCAGCAGTGCATGCTTTTTTTGATACGGTGCTGAATCATATTGATAAAACACTTGCAGATGCAATCAGAAATGATGAGCACTTTAGTGTGATATCTGATGTGATTGATGAGCACGAGAGCTTGGTCAGTTATTTTGCTTATGCCACGTTAGTCTTTGAGACAATACCAGCCGGTTTTTATAGCCGCAGTGAGAGTGAAAGTATGCCTTATTGGATGCAGGAAGCCATTCTCTTGATTTTTCTGGCCCCGCTTAGCACCAGTAATGTGGTGTACCTGCGCATGCGTGCTTTGGAAGAGAGACTTACAAGCGATGCGCTGGGTCCCTTGTTGGCGAGAGCAGAGTCAGATCCTTTGCGGCTTGCTTTAGAAACATTTATTCGTGGGCTGACAGATTTCTCTCGTGCAGCTGATGAGCTGCATCAATTGGTGGTAAAACTGGTTCTTGCTCGTAAGCAGGGGCCTGAATTTATTTATCTTGGCCGAAAATGGTGTGCTTGGGTACGGGGTTTGATTTCTTCATAAATGGCTGCATCAATCAGTCTTTTTTGATGTATTCTTTTTTTTCATTTACAGTATTTTGTTTTCTCATATCTGCATATTTTTTGAGCAAACCATTGTAGTGTGTGCTAAATGTAATAATTGAGCCAATTTTTACACCATAAAGTGAATCTGCGTTTAGGAAAATTCCCTGTGCTTTCATATCAAAATCTGCAATGTTTGCAATAGGTTTTTTGCTACTCGCCGGTTTTATATTTTTGTTACTCATCCTGAGCAGCAAGATTCTGCCGCCAGGCCTACCCAGAGTTATTTATATTGTATTTGTGCTGTCTGCTTTGGCAATTTATCCATTTGCATATAAGCTAACCCCTGCTTATGCCAAATTTATTGAGCTGTGTAATAAAACGGATCGCTATCAGGTGCTTAAAACAAGGCCTGTTTCGTATATTTATATCGAAGCAGGCTATTCATCGGATTGCACTCAAGGCCCGGCGTTTATTGCAAAGCATGGATATGCTGGATTTGATTGTTCGCTGAGAGGCAAAGATGAAACAGCGCTCTACAGATACACAAAAAAGGCAAATTGGCACAGAGATTGCGGGCTTGAGTGTTTCGATGCAGCTCGTCTGAAATTGCCTGAAACGAATTATCGAAGTGAACATAGGTACGGATTTATTGACGGAGATCGGTCGATTCTTACTTATGGTTACGGCGTAGTTGAGAGTAGCGTGTTACGTGATGAGGATAAACTCGATTTTACTGACCGGCTCTTTGTGGAAGACGGAGTGATGGCATTTGGTCGAGATTACATATTTTGGCCTTATGGTAATGGGTGGGCCAAGATCCTTGGCATGGCAAGTGGAGATGCTCCCTCTCAAAAGTGTGAGCAACAATTTGTGTCCATGGATTTAAGGGGTGTGTACCCACCTCTTTCTAAGAATTAAACAGGCAACTATGGGCACGTTGTACGATTTATTTTATGAGAAATGTAAGATCTGACTCTATTTTACCCACAGTAATTCACCAAACTGACCATTGAAAAGGTCTTGAATGCCGAATGGATGAGCATCTTGGTCATGGTAAAAACTAAGCAGTTAATAATACTGCAGGCAACACGTGCAATGGCCTCAGCCGTAAACAATGAACGAACGCGATTCACATAAAAAGCAGCATACCTTCGAGAATTGCACTTTAAAGTTGAATCTGCCATCTGAATCTGTCTCATTACTTTCTAGCTTGCACTATCGCTTTTCATATTCTAGATTGAGTACAATTTATTTTAATTTGAAAGAAAATTTAAATTAATCAATGAGAATAAGATAATTATCCCGCATGCTTATATTTACCATGCAGATTTTTTGTAATTAATTTAAAGGGAGTAAAGCAATGACTCTGCTTTGTAAATTAAAAAATATTATTGAATTAATTGTATTTATATGTGCTATTTTATTAATGCCAACGCATATAGCATATGCGAATGAGGAGTTCAAAGGCCTCACTATCTATACTGAAAATGATCCACCCTATGTCGTTGTTGATGCTAAAGGTAGAATTGGGGGGCTAGCCACAAAAAAACTCAATTACTTTCTTAAGGCAATCAAATTAACAGAAGAAAATATTGAGGTCAAACCTTGGGTTCGCTCTTATATCGACGCATTAACAAAACCCAATGTGATGATATATCCCATTGCAAAAACGCCAGAAAGGTTAGAAAAGCTTGAGTATATTTATAAACTATATGATGCAACTGTCTTTTTCTACCGACTCTCAGCCCGCAGGGATATTGTCATCACCAGTATTAATGAAGCAAAAAAATACTCGGTTTGTGCTGTACGTGCTGATTATCGCGCGGAGTATTTAAAGCGTAGCGGATTTCCATATATAGATGAGTCGAGTGATTCAACGATGAACATCAAGAAATTCATGGCAGGCCGTTGTGATGTCGCTATCCTGACGGAAATTGGCCTTAATGCAAAGATGGAGCAATTAAACTTAGATGCCTCTCTTGTAACCATCGCTTATCCTTTAAGTGAAATTGACAGCAATCTTTACATTGCCATAAACAAAGGAACAGATCAAAAAGTGATCGAAGCTTTAAAAAATGCGGCGAAAAAATTAGAGTAGTTAGAATCATAACTATTTCATAATAATTTCTATGATGGTGGTAATTAAATAGCGTATATGAATGAAGCTATAAATTCGGTATATTTAACTTCTAAGTGCAATTATCATTAAATCATGAGTTTGTTTTACACTGGTAGTCGCTCTAATATTTGAATGGGTGAAGCATATTCGAATCGTTTTTTTGCACATGGTTCGGTCTGTGCAATGCATGGTGTACGTCAGCTTTCGACTCAGCATTCAAATGCATTCCTTTCGGAACGTATTGTCTTAACTATTCATTATCACTTCTATTTTCAGCCGAGTTTCTGCAATTCTCCTCCAAACTGCCTTTCTGCCTGTTCGTGCCGAAGAATTGGTTTATGTGGCTAAAACACCTTCAATATTCTGAATATCGAGGTGCTTGCAGCCATTAAAAAATGCAAACTGCTTTAGCTTTTGCATCAATGCTTCTGCAAAGAGGGCGGGCTTATTGATTGGGGATTCCAAGTGTATGCTGATGACTTGCAGCCTTTGCTCCTGCCGATGTGCTTTACAGTCGATGCGGCCCACAAAGCGATCACCAAAGAGGATGGGCAGGCAGAAGTAGCCATATTTGCGTTTGGCAGCGGGCACATAGCATTCAAGCTTATAGTCGTAGCCAAACAGCTGATTCAGGCGTTTGCGATGGATGATGGCGTTATCAAATGGCGATAGCAGGTGCACGTAGGGAGCTGCTGACAAGGCTTGCGTGAGTGCACTCGTTTCGGCGTAAGCTTTGGGCAGGACAGCGCTGCTGATTTCCTCGATTTGATGGCTGGCGATTTGGGCCTCCAGCAGCTCGCGCATTGTTTTTTTTAGGGCTGGGTTGGTGTGCAGATGGGTGAGTTGCTCGAATGTCACCACGCTATGCGCGCGTAAATAGCTTTGCAGCAGGTAGCCCGCATAATCGGCAAGATCAGGCTGGCGTATATCCAGATTGGCAGGCAGCATGCGCTCCGGCAGCTCGTAGACTTTTTCCATGCCGATGCGCTGGCTGATCATCAGATCGCCCTGCAGGAACAGCTTTTCTATCGCCCGTTTACCCGGCCCCCAGTCCCACCAGCTGCCGCTTTTTCCTTTGTTGTTTTCCAGATTACGCACCCGCAATGGCCCTTCATCCCGCACCCTTAGCAAGATTTCATTCATCAGCTTGGCGGGGATATCGTGGTAATTGGCCCATGTGCTGTCTCTGACCGCGGCCATGCGATGCTGCGCAAAACGATAATCACGCATGGGTAAGTAGGATGCGGCATGAAACCAATATTCAAAAATCTGGCGGTTTTCGAGCAGCTGATTCAAAAAACCGGGCTGATAATCGGGTACGCGCGACCAAAGAACATGGTGATGGGCACGTTCAATCATTGAAATCGTGTCTATTTGCACGTAGCCAAGATGCTCAATTGCAGCAAGCGTCGCTGCGAGGCCACTGCCGAAAATGGCTTCGGATTGTAAGCCTTGCCGTGTTAATGCGTGCCGCCGTAATTGAATAACAAGGGATGAATCCATAGCCTCTCAATATGATTAGAACGAACGTTCTGTTTATCATACTGTGAATCAAAGATCAGGCAAAGCATTCGCTTATTTGCATAAAAATTATGTGCAGCGGGGAGGGCTGGGTTTGATATGAAACAGGGGCTGGCGTCGCTTGTGGATTTTTGGCAGAGCGATGCTGCGCACAATACTCATATCTAAGCGCCACCCGCCAGGCCACTTCCTTTTACCTTGACCCAATCTAATTCAAATTTCGCCAGATATTTTCTTAAGCGGTCTGCATCATTGCTTTTGGCTTTTTCTTGGCGCGATATATTAAATAGTTTTCTGCCTGCATCAGATAGCGAATCAGATGTTTTGCAGATCTGGATGACTTTTTCCAGCTGCAGGCGGTCGAATAAATCGAGTTCGCTGGCTTTGTTCCCCATTAATTCGTCTAATTCATTGGGGGTATTGTTGTGCCAAGCTTGTTGCAGGCGGGTGATTTCTTCGTTTACGTTTTCCTGGGTAATGCGTCCGTTTTCTGCCAGCGTGGCCATGCGGGTGACGGAAGCGGATAGCTCGCGAAAATTACCAGACCATTTGGCCTCGGGCTTGCTGGAAAATTTTAAGTAGCTGTGTCTTGCTTCAGCATTAAAGCGCACTTGTTCGCCTTGTTCTTTGGCATAGCGCAGTAGTTCAAATTCCAGATTAGGCTCTAGGTCTTCGCTGCGATCGGCAAGGCCGGGCAATTCGTAGAGCCATAAATTGATTCTGGCGTATAAGTCTTCCCGAAAGCGCCCTGTGGCCACCCATTGTTTCAGATCACGCACGGTGCCTGCGATCAGCTGAAAATCGCTGCTGACTTCTTTATCGCTGCCAAAGGGAAAGAAGCGTTTTTCTTCGATGGCTTTCAGCAGCATGGCTTGCTCATCCAGCCCCAGCTCGCCAATTTCATCTAAAAAAAGTAAGCCGCCATCGGCGCTGCGCAGCAGGCCTGCTCTCTCGGTTTGTGCGCCGGTAAATGCGCCTTTTACATGGCCAAACAGGGTAGACATGGCGCTGTCGCCGCGCAGTGTGGCGCAGTTTATTTCTACAAAACGCCCGCTAATCTGGTGTCTGGAGGTTTTCATTTCATAAATACGGCGGGCTAAAAATGATTTGCCTGCGCCCGTGGGGCCGCTCAGTAAAATGGGCGCTTTGGATCGAATCGCTACTCTTTCGATTTGCTCGATCATGCGGTTAAAGCGCGGATTGCGCGTGGCGATGCCTGATTTCAAAAAAGAAACGCTTTCGTCTTTAAGCTGGGCAAAGCGGCTGGCAATTTTGTTATAGCGGGATAAATCAAGATCAATCAGGGTGTAGCGGCCAGCCGGGCCTTGTTCTTTACGATCAGGCGAGGTTTGGATCAGTTTGGCGGGTAAATAGCGCGATTCAGCCAGCAAAAACCAGCAAATTTGCGCCACATGCGTGCCGGTGGTGATATGGATCAGATAGTCTTCGGTCTCGGTATTAAAGCGGTAGCCGTGGGCAAAATCATGCAGCGCGGCGTAAACCTCTTCAAAATCCCAAGGATTGCTTAAGTTGATTTCAATGCCGACCACTTCTGTTTCGGGGGAAACCTGCTGGATATCTTGCTTTAGCCTTTCAAACAGGCCACGGCTGCGCAGATCGTGTAGCAGCTCTATCCGGTGGATAAGCAGCTCTTCCTGCTGGCACAGGCCAATGGTAGGACGCCATTTTTCCCAGCGCTGGCTGCCACGGCCTACATAATCTAGCACGGTGCCTACAAAGCCAAACACCACGGTCTTTTGCATCTGTCTTATCCAAAAATATAAATCACTAGATTAATTTATCATGTTTTATCTGATTTCGGCGAAGTATGGTGTGGGTGGTTTTCGTTTGAATATTTTTATTTCGCATGTAAATCAATGACTTGTTGATTAATTTATGCGTTCTTTTTATGGGCGGCACAGCGTTTGCTATGTATTGTAGTGCTGGCAATGCTGAAAATTAAGCGGGTTTCACCCGTACTGAAGATCATGGCAAGGCCAACTTTACTTAAATCGCTGTGTTCATACACAACGCAGCCAACAAATGAGAATAAAAAAATGAGCAATTACAGCCAGATTAATGTGGAAAACGCTTCGCCAATCAAGCTCTGGACTAAGGGCGTGCCGCTGGAAGATGAGGCGCGCGAGCAGCTGATTAACACTGCCAGAATGCCGTTTATTTTTGAGCATCTGGCCGTGATGCCCGATGTGCATCTGGGTAAGGGATCGACCATCGGTAGCGTGATTCCTACCCGTGGGGCGATTATTCCTGCTGCGGTGGGGGTGGATATTGGTTGCGGAATGATGGCCGCCAGAACCACGCTGATGGCGGGGGATTTGCCCGATAATCTGGCCGGGTTGCGTAGCGCCATTGAGGCTGCTGTGCCGCATGGCCGTACTTCAACAAGAAGCGGCCGGGATAAAGGATCCTGGGATACGCCTCCTTCCACCGTGGATGCCATGTGGGGAGAGCTGGCCGATGGGTTTAAGCAAATTACCGATAAATATCCCCGCTTAATTAAAACCAATAATCGTAAGCATTTGGGAACACTGGGTACAGGAAACCACTTTATTGAGGTATGCCTTGATGAGGAAAACCGCGTGTGGTTTATGTTGCACTCCGGATCCCGTGGGGTAGGAAATGCGATTGGGACTCACTTTATCGAGCTGGCTCAGGCCGATATGCGCCAGCATATTGCCAACTTGCCGCACCGCGATCTGGCTTATTTTGAGGAAGGCAGCCAGCACTTTGATGATTATGTGGAAGCTGTGGGTTGGGCGCAGGATTTTGCCCGCCGTAACCGTGCGGTGATGATGCAAAACGTGATTGCGGCTGCGCGAAAAGAGATCAGCAAGCCCTTTCTGGCCGATGTAGAGGCGGTAAATTGCCACCATAACTATGTGCAAAAAGAAACGCATTTTGGTGCAGAGGTGCTGGTGACGCGTAAAGGGGCGGTTTCGGCGCAAAAAGGCCAGTTGGGGATTATTCCGGGATCGATGGGGGCCAAAAGCTTTATTGTTCGCGGCCTGGGAAATGAAGAGGCTTTTTGTTCCTGCAGCCACGGCGCCGGGCGAATTATGAGCAGAACCAAGGCCAAGAAGCTGTTTACGGTGGAAGACCAAATCAATGCCACTGCACATGTGGAATGCCGTAAAGATGCAGAGGTGATTGACGAGATTCCTATGGCTTACAAAGATATCGACGCGGTGATGGCCGCGCAGTCTGATCTGGTAGAAATTGTGCATACCCTGCGCCAGGTGGTTTGTGTGAAGGGATAACTGGAAAGCAAAATGAAAATACTAAGCGCCCACCCGATAGAAGCCAGTGTTCGAGAGCGCATCATGGATGAATTGAGTGCTATCGAAGCAAGGCATGATGTAAAGATATTATTTGCTTGCGAATCGGGCAGCCGTGGCTGGGGATTTGCCTCGCCTGATAGCGATTACGATGTGCGGTTTATTTATGTGCATTCATTAGATTGGTATCTCAATATTGAAAAACAGCGCGATGTGATTGAAGTACCCATCAGCGA
The DNA here is from genome assembly GCF_000969645.2 of Janthinobacterium sp. B9-8. NCBI lineage: Bacteria > Pseudomonadati > Pseudomonadota > Betaproteobacteria > Burkholderiales > Oxalobacteraceae > Janthinobacterium > Janthinobacterium sp. B9-8. The sequence goes on along the minus strand of NZ_CP014222.1, from coordinate 2,778,115 downwards.
TGAGCTGGATATCTGTGGATGGGAGCTGCGCAAAGCGCTGGGTTTACTGGGTAAATCGAATCCCACTTTATTTGAATGGCTGGATTCGCCGGTGATTTATCGGCAGGAAGGTTGGCTTTGCGATGAATTACAGGCTTTAAAGGCCGAGTATTTCTCAGCAAAAAAAGCACGTTGGCATTATCTGTCGATGGCAAAAAAAAATTTCAGGGGCTATTTGCAAGGAGATACGGTCAGAATGAAAAAGTATCTCTATATATTGCGCCCCTTGTTGGCCATGTTGTGGATAGATAGCCGAGCCAATATGCCACCCATGCGGTTTGCTGATCTGGCCGAAGCCATGCTTGCAGACCAGTCAGCACTGGCCGATGAAGTAAACCAGCTGCTGGCGATAAAAATGAGTGCAGGCGAGGCTGAATACGGCGCTCGTTTCCTGCGTATCCACGCTTTTATTGAGCAATTGCTGGCGCAGGAAGTGGCAGAAACAAACTCCCCAAGGCCGCTTGCTCAGCTGACAAGCCTGGATCGCTTGCTTTATAAATCGGTGCTTGCTGAAGCTGCTTAAAACAATAAGGAAAATTAGTGATTGAGTTGGATGGGGCCGTTGGGGAAGGGGGCGGGCAGATTCTGCGGAGTGCGCTTACGCTTTCCATGATGACTGGCCAGAGCTTTAAGATAAAAAACATTCGCGCCGGTCGGCAAAAGCCGGGCCTGTTGCGCCAGCATTTAACGGCGGTAGAGGCGGCGGTGGCCATTTGTGGCGCACAGGTTGAAGGCGCGGCGGTGGGCTCGCAAAGCCTGCGCTTTATTCCCGGCCCGGTGCAAGGCGGGGATTATCGTTTTGCCATCGGCACGGCGGGCAGCTGTACTTTGGTATTGCAAACCATCTTGCCAGCGCTTTGGTTTGCAAAGCAGGGCAGCACGGTTTCGGTAAGCGGTGGCACGCATAATAAGGCGGCCCCGCCTGCCGATTTTCTGATCCGCGTTTGGCAGCCCTTGCTGGCAAAAATGGGCGTGCAGCAGGATATTGCCTTAAAACGCTATGGCTTTTACCCCGCAGGCGGCGGAGAAATCACGGCCACTGTAAAACCTGTTTCTGCGCTGACAGCACTGCACTTAAGCAGCAGAGGCGCTTTGCAGCAGATTAAGGCCGAGGCAATCGTGGCGGGCGTGCCTGGTAAAGTGGCCCAGCGGGAACTTGATCAGATCAGCCAACGGATTGAAGGTGTGGCTGGCGATATTCGTGTACTCAGCAACGATCAAGGCCCCGGTAATGCGGTTTTGATTGAAGTGGTGCATGAGCATCTTTCCGAGATTTTTACAGGCTTTGGCGAGAAGGGTACAAGTGCGGAAGCGGTGGGCAATCAGGCCGCCAGCCTGGCAAAAATCTATTTAGAAAGCCAGGGCGCAGTGGGGGAATACCTTGCTGATCAATTACTGCTGAGCATGGCGCTTGCAGGGGCAGGCAGCTTCACCTGCACCAAAGCATCCTCCCATTTGCTGACCAATATCGGAGTAATTGAGCGTTTTTTACCGGTAAAAATAATGCACGAGCAAGGCGAGCGGACTGTTTGCGTAAGTGTCTTGCCAATTTGATGATGCGTTTGTTGGGCAGGTACGCCCCGCCGTTTTTGCAGTATTGCATGCCAAAGTCTGGCGGGTTTCACCAGCTCTCAGAAGAACATTTCGCTTAAGTTAATTGCTTTGGATTTTAGCCATCCAAATACCCACCTGCTTTTTTCTCTAATAAGCTAATTAATTCTGCCTGCATATATTGGTAATCGTCCGGGATATTCAGGCAGATGATTTTTTTATTTTTAATCGCGGCGGCGAAGCGCTGGTTTAAGCGCCGCTGGTGGATTTTTTCCATTACAAAAATATGCGTGGCCCAGTCGATTTGCTCTGATGAAAGCGGCACATCGGCATCTGATGCAAGGCCTGCAGAATCTGTTTCAATCCCTTGCCATGTGGAAAATATTTGCTCTGCAGTAGGGCTGCGCAGGCGGTTTCGGCTGCAAATAAACAGTGCCCGAATCATGATTTTCTCCGCTGTGTGGCCCTCCGTGGCGGAGGGCCATTGATTAAGCGATTACCGGCTCAAATTGCTCGTCTTTAAAAATGCGTTTGGGCCTGCCGCGCTCAATCTGGTAATGCATTAAACGCCGCTCGCTGCGCTGGCTGGCACTGGCTTCTTCGGCAAGGCTGGCCAGCCTGTGGGCGATCAGCATTTCTGCCAGGCGCTTATTGGCGTGCTGGCTGCGCTCAGTTTGCACCTTTACGCTGATGCCTGTGGCCAGATGGGTTGCCCGCACTGCGGATTCGGTTTTGTTTACATGCTGGCCGCCGGGGCCGGAGGAGCGCGTGGTTTCAAAACGAATCTCCCCTGGTAAATCGCGCTGGGTTTCTGTGCAGCGCCAAACGCCAATAAACCAGTTTTTGCGTAATTGGCGCGGGCGGTAGGGGCTGGGGCAGATCCATTGCACTGTGCCTTCCCATTGGCGGGCAAGCTCTTCAGCGCCTGCACCATCCAGACTGAATAAAACAGAGCGATAAACCCCGGTTTTATCGCCTGCTTCCTGCTCTAAAATATCCAGCTTGAGTTGCTGTTGTCTGGCTTCAAACATGAGACGGTGTAAGGCTTTGCTAACGGCCAGTTGGCATTCCAGCGGGCCTTGGGCGGCGGAGAGTTGTAATAAAATCATTCGCAGCACTCCCCACGGGTTTTGTAGGTGAGCACTGGCCTCAGCCTTGCAATCACCTTAATCAGCCCTGCGCCTTCTAGAGTAGAAATAATGTTTTCGGCGGGTTTATAGGCTTCGGGGGCTTCTTCATAAATTAGTTGCCGGTCGGCACAAATTACATGGCTGCCTAGCTTGGTGCGGCTAAGCTGGGCCACGGTATAGCGCGGGCTTAAGCGGCCTTTGCATTCGCTGCGCATCCATTTACGGCCCGCACCATGCGCAAGGGAGTTCAAGCTTAGATCGCTGGCCAGTGGTAAAACCAGATAGCTAAAATCGCCGCGTGAGCCTGGAATCACGACTGGGCCGACATCGGCCGGCGTTGCGCCCTTGCGGTGTACCCAGCCTTGCAGGCCGTGCATTTGCGCGGGCAGGACCAGATTATGGTTGATATCCAGCAGTGCCTGGCCATTTGCGTTTAGCCGCGACAATATCTGCTGGGCAATCAGCCTGCGGTTTAGCGTGGCAAATTGCACGGCTTGCTGATGCGCTAGCAGATAAGCCGCGCAATCTGCCGTATCGACAGCTAATCCTCGGTGGCCATGCTGATCGATATGCTGGCGCAATATAAACTGCCCCAGGCCGCGCGAGCCACTATGCACCAGAAGCTGAAGCTGCTGCTTATTGATTGCCAGCGCATCCAGTGCGGCGGCGTCGTAAACCTCATCAATTGATTGCAACTCTGCAAAATGATTGCCTCCGCCAATGGTGCCCAGTGCCTGTTGAAAGCCGGTTTGGCTTGCGATTGAGTTGGCAATTTCATCTTGCCATTCCTCGTCCAAAGGGCCATCAAGATTGCCGAGTTTTTTTTCCAGTTTGCTGATATTGGTTTTTTGCACTGCAATATCGGTTTGCCACAAGGCCAAGCCGCAGCCAATATCGCCGCCAATTAAAGCCGGATAAATACAATCGGTAGAGAAAAAAGCCGCGCCCACCGGATAGCCCCGGCCGGGATGCAAATCAGGCATACCGGAAACGTATTGCATGCCGGGAAGTTTTGCAGTGTTTTGTAATTGCTGGATCGCATCGCCTTCGATCCATGTATCTGCAGACGCGATTAAATTAACGCGCTCAGACAAATTTTGAACGTAATTGCCCATGATAAATCCATATCAGATTTAAAAAATGATGTGGCAGGCCGAAGCCTAGGGCAATGGGACTTACAGGAGGAAAGTCTCGATCAAACTAGGCGCGGACTGCGGAGAATGTAGTGGTGTTTTGCATAATGTGTTCTCCTTTAAACAGTGCGGTGGATAAAACGAATGGCCCGCATCTTACACTGGGTTTGATGCTCTGCACAAATTGTGTGGGGCGGGTGTGGCGGAAAACGCATTGGCAAGGTTAACCTGACAACAAGAAAGACGATTGGCAGATCTTGCCCAGTTCAGCCTGTGCGACCATCGAAAATTCAGTGGCAGCATATTCGATTTGGCCATTTTTGCGGGAGGAGTATTACCTTTGCAGCTGCTGATTTCGTGTTATTCAGTTGCTATGCAATTGGGTACTCAGCTATAACTTATTTTATTCACAGTAGGGTCATTGTTCTGCCGTTTGGTGGTGCTTAATTTCTTACATAGCAGTGGTCAAAGCAATTGGACGCCGTTGTTCATAATCGAACCGCAATCCACACTTCTCATTCGATCGCTTTTAAGCAAGGTAGATAGCGCAAGATGGTAGGAGCTATTTACCTTACTTAAAAAGAGCCAAATCAACTCATGGTGAACTTAGCCTGAGGTAGAAACCGGAGTGAAACCAGCTTGTTTTGCTTTGAAAATACGGATGATAGGTATCAGAGGGAGGCATAGTGGGCAGTTGGACACGAACACCGTGTTCACTGTGGCGCGCAGCACTCAGCGATAGCTTGGTGCGATTAATTCAGGGGTAATTAGACGGCGCATCCCTCTTGCTATCTTCCAATACCGGAATCGACATGGCTCAAAGCGGCCCCACCGGCAAGGTGAAATATTGGTATGCCCTGCTGTGCAAGCATGCGGCGCTTGGGCTGGCGTTTGGGCTGGTCGTCGCGACGGCGGCCACTTTCTGGTATTTGAGCCAATTGCAGCAACAAATGGTGGCCGATCTGGCTGAACAGGGCGCGCGCCTTCAGTCCGAATCGTTAGAGGAGTTGCGCAGCCTGTACACGGCCGAGGTGATCGATAAGGTGCGCGGTCTAGACGTCGAGGTCACTCACGAATTTAGTGGCAAGGCGCACGCGATTCCGCTGCCAGCCTCGCTGGCGATCGAATTGGGTCGGCGCATCGGCGCGCGCGGATCTGGCATGCAGGTGCGCCTGTTTAGCGCCTACCCTTTTCCTTGGCGCCAAGACGGCGGCCCGCAAGACCAGTTTGCACGCGATGCACTGGCAGCGTTGACACGGGACCCGGCCACACCGTTTGTTCGCTTCGAGCAATTGCAAGGAAAACCGGCAGTGCGCTATGCGGTGGCCGACCGCATGCGTGCCAGCTGCATCAGTTGCCATAACACACACCCGGCCAGCCCCAAAAAGGACTGGGAATTGGGGGATGTACGCGGTGTTTTGGAGGTGAGCCGCCCGATCTCGACGATTGCCGCATCGACAGGGCAAAGCCTACGTAGCACCTTCGCCTTGTTTAGCGTAGTAGCAAGCATCTGCGCTGCGGGCGTGCTCGTGATTATGCGCAAGCAGCGGCGCATCGAGCTTGGGCTGTCGCACGAGATCGCCGCGAAGACCAAGGCGGAAGCGGCGCTGGCCGCTAGCAATAAGCAACTGCTGTTCTATCAGGCAGACCTAGAGTCGAATGTGCGCGCTAGGACAGCAGAATTGACCGAGGCCAATGCGAGCTTGATCAAGCTTAACGAACAGCTCGCCTTGGCCCATGTGCAAATGGTTCAGTCTGAAAAGCTGGCATCGATCGGGCAACTGGCGGCCGGTGTTGCCCACGAGATTAATAATCCGCTCGCCTATATATTTTCCAATTTTGGCACGCTGGAAAACTACCTGTCGCAGTTGTTCGATATGTTGGCAGTGTGCGAGGCATCGGAGCAGGTGATGAAGTCGATGATCCTCAGTGCACAAACCAGATCGAAGCATGAACACCTTGATCTGGCTTTCCTGAAAGACGACGTTCCGATCCTGATGCGGGAAACGAAGGAAGGCTTGATACGAGTGCGTGAAATTGTGCAAAACCTCAAAGATTTTTCCCGTGTCGATGCGCAACTGGCGTGGGAGTTTACCGACATTCATCTTGGTCTCGATTCAACTCTGAAAATCATCGGTAACGAACTCAAATATGCGGCTGACGTTGTCAAGCATTACGGTGAACTGCCTAAGGTTGAATGCATCGCCTCGCAATTGAATCAGGTGTTTCTCAATTTTCTCGTTAACGCGGCGCAATCGATGTCCGAGCGGCGCGGAGAAATATCCCTGCGCACCAGCGTACAAGGCGCCACCGTGTGCATCGAAATTGCCGACAACGGTTGCGGCATTGCGCCGGAAAATCAAGGGCGCATTTTCGAACCATTCTTTACCACCAAGGCGATTGGTAAGGGAACCGGACTGGGGCTGTCGATCGCCTACGGGATCGTGCGTGTGCATCATGGAAAAATCGAGCTGGAATCGACTCTGGGACACGGCACCTTATTCCGAATTATCTTGCCAATTCGACAGCACGGCGCCGACATCCCACCCGCAGTAGTGTGAAAAGTAACTGGGGTTAGAGCAAGCTTAAACCCTGCTATGTTTCATTCCCTTAGAGCCGAAGCAAGTAGGTTTAGGTTTACTCTGACCGCTGTTATTCATTCTTCAAATAATAAAAAGCCTCGCTTCCATGCGAGGCTTTTTTGTTGAACTGGGTATTTTCTGTAAGAAATGTTGCTATTGTTGGGCCTAAATGGGCCTTTTTAGGCGTAAAAAAAGCCACTTAGATTTCTCTAAGTGGCTGATTTCATTGCTTTGTACTGGTGGAGCCGGCGGGAGTCGAACCCGAATCGTTGCTTTGTAAGTCATTGATTAAATTGAATTAATAAAGCGTAGTTGCTATTGGGTTGTTATTATTGTTTTATTCAATACTGAATTATTGATTGTCTAGTATTTTTATTGTCAATGCTTTTTATAAAAATATTTAAAACATTGAATATTTAAATGTTAATAAAACTTACAAATTGGATTAAATAAGACATAAATTGTAAGAATATGCTTTATGTTTGTTGTTTTTTCTTACATGGCGTATAAATATTCTTACATTTTTTAGGTGTGTTTTTTATCAATTTCTAAGGGCAATAATATGAAAGATGGTATTTATCATGTTCGTTTTTCATCTTCTATGGGTAGTGCAGGGGAAGGGTTAGTTGTAATTAAGGAGGGGATGGTTAATGGAGGCGATGCTGGCTACCTTTATATCGGGCAGCTTAGCCATACTGCTGAGGCTTTAACGGGTAATCTTAAAATAAAACGCTGGAAACATGGCCATACCTCGGTCTTTGGTCCTTTAGATAGTTTTGATTTGAAACTTAGTGGGCCTAAGTCAGAAGGTAATTCTTTCTCCGTATCGGGAGGAATGATAGATCATCCAGGTGTTTCTATTAAAATCGCAGGTGATTTTTTAGCTAATGCGGCTTAGTTTTTTGCATTTAAGTACTCAAAAATATTTATACTTTTGAGTACTTTTTCGTATTTATCTTAAAAATTGGATGAATCTATAGTTCTATAGATTTAAATGTTAATTGGCGGTAAATAGTTGTACTGCTTTGTTCCCCGCTTCAATGTTGGCTTCTGGCATCCATTTTCCGTAAATTCGAGCAATCATTGTCCAGTCACTATGGCCCATTTGTTGGGCTACCCACATCGGATGCTCTCCTGCTGACAGCATCATCGAGGCGTAGGTGTGGCGGGTTTGATAGGGGCGGCGGTATCGGACTTTTGCGCGCTTTATCGTAGGAATCCAAAGCGTCTTTCTAATCGCTTGATCGCCTTGCCACGGTTCACCTGAGCGAGGGTTTAGCCAAATTCTGCCGGACTCATGAGTTAATGAATGGGCTTTTTGTTCATTAATAGCCGTTAGGGCAGGGGCTAGTAATTTAATGCTGCGTATTCCTGATTTTGTTTTGGTGGTCTCGGCTTCATCGCTATGCTGAGTAATTGCCTTATTGATGCGTACAGTTCCGCGTTTCCAATCAATATCACCCCATTCTAGCGCCACCAGTTCTGATGGTCGGATGCCTGTCCAGAAAGAGAATTGTACTTGATTGTAGGCCGCCCCCTTAAGTACACCTAAGATGCTGGCTTGTTCTGAGGCGGTGAATGGATCGACATCATCTACAGGTTTTGGGGCGTCTTTACGGCGATAGTTCCAGCCGTAAAGCGGGTTGTTTTCAATCATTTCATCATGGGTTGCATCTTGCAGTGCTACGCGTAGCGGGCTGAGAATATTTGCAATTCGTTTATTTCCTACTTTAGTCATTGAGTCGCACCATTCACGCAGATGATTACGCTTTAAGTCTGCTAGCTTCAGTTGGCCAAATTGAGGAATGATGGTGTTGTTAATGATTCGCTGATAATCCACAAATGTACTGGTTTTTAAGCTTGTTTTTTGTCGCTCAAGCCAGCGTGTCAGGTAGGACTCTAGAATCTCTGTTTTACCTGGTGTTTTGGAAAACCGTTCCGCCAGTTTTGATTGTGGGAAAGTAACAAGGTAATCAAATGTGCCATTTGCTATTGCTTGTAAAATGGCATCTCTGTGCCGTTGGGCTGCGGCTAAATTAGCGGTCGTGGGCTTGAGCTGGACACGTTCACGGCATTGCATACCTTGATAGCTGAAGCTGATTTGAATTGATGTTGCACTGGCTGCTTTGACGCCTTCGCCATCTCTACCCATCTTTCGTACTCCTCTAAATCAATAAGTGTTTTCATGCCGCTGAGTGTTAAAACTTCTCTGCCTTTGAGCCAGTAACCGTTTTTTATTCGAGACCAAACGGCCTGCGGTGTATCCCCGGTGATTTCGCAATATTTATCAATGACTACATAGCGTGTTGAGTGCTGCATATCTTCCCTTCGTTCTTTGCCTTGGATGCGCAGGGTTTTTTTCTACGTTTTAGGTTGTGAGATTGGCCCGATAAATTCAAAGTTCGCCATGCCATAAGTTAATCGTTCAGGGTTGGCGATATATAAAATCTGCCATGTTTGTTGGTGGTGAGCCCGCCACCAGTAGTGGCCGCTCTCGGTGAGTTCAGATATCCGCTTTATTTCCATTTATCCACCTGCGATGCGCCGGGCTTTTTGTTTCGTGGCGTTATGACCTTGCCAGTCCCTGGCGCACTCTTCGCAGCAGAACACCGCATCATTGACGGCGACCGCGCTGCACCAACGGCATTCCCCGCTGGGCTGAGGGGTTTTATCTTTGCTTAGCTTTGCATTGACGTAGTGGGCTGCGATGGCATTGCAGCGCATCAGCTCTGATACGTCGCTGGCTTGGTCTATCTTGTCGCTCATGGTTCAGATTCCTGTTCAGATCGATGAATGATTAAGCTGCTTACGTCGGGCTGGATGCGGCAGGCGTAGCAGGGCCTTGGTCGTGCTTTAAATTTTGTTTTTGGCGTCGATATAGGCCTGAGCACCGTACTTCTGAGCGTTGATTCTTGCCCGTTCACTCAGATCCGGCGGGGCCTTCTCTTTTCTTATGCCTTTATCATTAAGTGCCTGATCCAAAGTGCAGGAAACAGTTAATGCCACATGACCTAGGGTCGAAGGCTTCGCCCTCTCCCTACGCTTGCGCTTCGCTTCAGCGGCAAAGGCCACCCCTAAAAACACGGCTTCTTGTTTCTGCTTTTGGGCGCGCTTCATTTCGGCCACTTCGTGCGGGCTGTATTCAATATGCGATGCGCCCTTAAATGGGCCTTTTTGGGCCTGGCAAGTTTTACCCAGCCGGGCTTTGCCTTTGGCACCCCATTGCACCTTCCAGCCTTCCTTATGGGTGAGCACCTGGCCGCGCTGGCTTTTTACGCCGCAAATCACCGCAACTACTTCGCCGTAGCCATTGATTTGTTCACGTTTCACCAGCTCCAGCGGGTCGTTTTCCATGGCGACCATATAGGCTCTGAAGTCGCCTTTGTCGGCAGCGTCCCATGCGCTGCCTAAAATACGGGTAGGGCAAACGATCTGGCCATCAAGATGTAAATCACGTAAAGCAGTGAGCGGGGCCAGTACATCGGCGCGGCCCGACCGCATGGCCTTCATGGCTTCGGTAATACATGGCTGAAGATTGCCGTCGATTAATCCCTTTGCGGCTTCAGCAATGGCCGGCTCTTTATCCAGCGCAATCAGCTGCTCTAACAGGGTTTCGGCGTCTTTGCGCACGCGGCGGGATTCGCGGTAAGGCGTGACCGGCGCGGTGCCAAACATCTGAAACTGACGACGGCCTAAAATACGCGCCCAGACCGTTGCACGCTGTGCGCCGCTGATGGCACTCATGCCCGCCTCGGTATCACCGCCTACTTTGTAGCCGTCGATATTTTTAGCGATGTAGGCGATGGCATAGGCCACAGCGGCGTAAACCATATCCTGGCCTTTGCGAGGCTTGATGGCGTCGATTTTTACGCGGACTTTCTGAGCGTTTTTTTCATTTGGTTCGGCTTGCAGATACTTATCGCGGATGATCTTCAGGGCTTCGCTGGCGTGCTGCGGTTTCACAAAAAAGATTAAGTGCCAGTGCGGGGTGCCGTCTTTGTGTGGCTCTAAGGTGCGCAGCCCCATAAAATCAATTTCGGCTTTGCTAAATTGGGTACGGCATTGCGCCCAGCATTGGGTCAAATAGCTGGCGGTTTGTTGTTGGCTGTAGCCATTCCATTTTTTATTGAGGATCAGCTTTAAGTGCGGTTTTTCGCCAACGCTGGTGCAGCGGTGGTAGCAGCCTGGCGCGGTCAGCGTGATGGCATAAGCGCGGTAGCCCATTTCTTGCGCTCGTTCGGCCATGCCCTTCATGCGGACAATTAACTCGGTGCGTTTGTTTTTGCCGTTGGCCATACTGCCTGCCAGTACATCGGCCATATCGATGACTTCACCATCGGGCGAAATCGCCACCGCCTCTGCCATAGCCACCGCGCTTTGCTGGGCGCGGATGACCATTCGTTCTAAATTCCACGGGCTGACATAAGCCTGTTCTTTACCCATGCCGATCCCGTAGGAATAAGCGCGGGCTTCGGCGGCGCGGATAGCGAGCGTACGCAAGCGCTTGCTCCACCATTTATCGGACTTGATCCTGGCGGCCAGCTCCAGCACATAACGGCGCTGGGATGGTTTCATTTTTTGGTAATCAAGATGCTTTACGCCGTGCTCAGGTAAAACGATCCAGCCGCGAGCCACCACCATTTCCAGCAGCTCCAGCGGTGCTTCGATATTTGAGCAACGAACGGCAAATTCTTTCGCCTTGGCGCGGCACTCGCTATCTGTGGCGGTTTCCAGCCATGCCTGCAAATTGAATTTGGGATTCATTGCGCGGTCGCCCTGGCATACCAAGCGTTTTGCAGCGTGGTTTCGCCTTCTGCGATGACGCTACCCAGCAAGCCGCGTATTTGTTTCAGTTTGGCGGATTCACGGGGTAGATCAAATTGATTCAGGCGGGCCATTCGGGCATGGATGGCCGCGTCGGCTTTTTGTGCCCAGGCGAGTAAATCGGCCAGCTCTTGGTTTTCTGCCTGATTCAAGACAGGTAAAGGCTTGCGCTGTGGTTTCAGTGTGGCGAGGACTTCTTCACCATCATCCGCATAGATAAAAGCAGGGCGTTCTTGTTTTACTTCTGGCAAAGGCATGGCCGGGGAGTTTCTGACCATGGCTAAAACCCGGCTTCGCGCATCCACATTGATCTTTGTTGCCACACAACGCTTAGGTTCTAAAGCGCTGACTGGTAAATCAATCCTTGCTTGTAACTGCTTTGCGAGAGCGGCCATGTTTTATCCAGACGTGACAAAGCCCCTGCGGCTGTTAAACAGGCGCGGGGAGGCTTAGGTAAAAGGGGGATTACTTCGGGTTAAAGCGCGAGGGTGAGTTGCTGTTCTTTAAACTTTGGATCATTAGAAGGGGGAAAGTCTGTCCACTTAAAGACTTCATGATCTTCGCTGTACTTGGCGACCCTGGCTTCTGTGATCTGGAAGCCTACTTTTAGCCTGGCACCACAACATCGGCAGCCGATTTGGGCGGTAGTGGCTGTTGGAGTAATCCGGACGCTGGTTCGCGTATGCGTTTTAGAATTACAGTATGGGCAATGAATCTCTACGGCCATGATGATTACTCCAAAGCTAACAAAAATTACAAAAGCAAAAGGCAGAGCCACAAACGACTACCATTCGTCGGGTAAAGCGCTTATATTTCACAGCGTCACTTAGGCGCGTCTTAGGCAACTGTTAGTTGTTCTGTATTGAGTAAGGCGATGTCTTCGAGGTTTTCCAGTTCTTCCTCGGGTACTTCTATACCGCGAGATGCCAAACCCTCTAATAAGAGCAATCGGCACATAGAAGCAACTGATCTTGATTCTTGCTTGGCGATGGCACTCACGACAGGGTGTTCAATTTCCTTGAGGCGTAAATTAATTCCTCTGCGGCTAAGCATGCCGCGTGGTGCCCTTGGCATGCTTTGATCGCCTGAATCGTTTTCTTCCATCGTTTAAGTTACCATTAAGGTTATTTAGAGTGTCACTAAGCGACTTATCAGAATCTATGGATCAATTATCTACAACACCTACTACCTCGTCAATAGTAAAGTCTGACATGTTGGATATTTCTATCCGTTTTAAAGAGGAAAGAAAGCGCTTAGGCTTATCTCAAAAAGAGGCCGCGAAGGCGCTTGGCGTCTCGATTAGCTCCCTTGGAACTTATGAAAGAAACCAAGTAACGCCGCTTGTTTGGGTACTATTGCCACTCTATAAATTAGGTGCTGATATTCAGTACATCGTGACGGGAGAACGTGCTTTGGGAGTTCTGCCAGAGCCAGAGCAGAGGCTGATTACTGCATTTCGATCTGCCTCATCTGATGGGCAAGCCGCAATCCTCACTACAGCAACAGCGCTGTCTGGTGTGGTAACAGCAAAGAAAGAACAGAAATCAGGCACAACCCAGATTTTTAATGGTGAGGTCGGCCAGAACATATCAGGTGGATTTAAAGGCGACCATACCTTCCATTTTGGTAAGAAATAGCCCAGAAATACCCATAGTAGTAGTGTAATCAAAAGACCATAAAAAGCAGCGACCTGAAACAGGCCGCTGCTTTTTTATTGGGGGGGCGAATCTGCATTTTGCAGATTTTTTTTATGGCTAAATAAAAATGAAAGATCAATTTTTTTCAAACGATGTTGCTATGGTTACCAGTAAAAGTATTCAGATTAACCATGCTCATTTTCACAGCTCTGCCTCTCCCCGATTACTCTTGGCCGCCTGCATATTGCTGTCTTTTGCGCTGGGTGTGGTGACGGGCAGGGACTATTTGCCTGTACGGTATTCTCCAGAGGATAAGCCCGTCATTACAGAGCAACAGGTTGATTCACTGGTGCTGACAATTAATGCGAGTTCGGCGGTATAGATCGCAGGTAAACAAAAGCCCCTGACTGGCAGGGGCTTGGTTATAAGTGGCTGTGCGAATTAGGCAACTAATCGAGCAGCGGTTGCATCAACATGCACTTTATCAAAAGCGCAGAACAAGCCTCGTCCATCCTCTCCCGCTTCAATAATTCCCGCATCGCGTAGCTTTGTAGCATCGCGGTGTACCGCTTTGACATCCCGGCCTAATTTTCTGGATAGCTCGCGTACAGACAGCTTGTCGGATTCAAGCAAGGCATGGAGCAAAGCCCAGCGGCCACCGCCTAAAGTATCAAACAATTCTTCTGCACTATTGAAGGCGACAATTTCGCCTTGAACTTCACCATTCATTGCCGCAAGTGCTCGGCGTGTGACTTCCGCCCGGCTCATTACGGTGAGCGTTAATGTATTCATATTTGCTCCTTTAAAATCATATCAACATCAGCCCAGAAGTCGTCCAGTAGCTTTGCCGCATCTTGAAATTCATAATTAATTTCATCTTGCCCAATGTGCTTGTGATCGCCTTTGCCTGCTTCATTATCATAACGAAGTAAACAAACACCATTTCTCACAAGGGCAAGGCTGTATTTTAGCGTGTGCAGGCTGGCTCTTACTGGCTGTGGCACTTGCCATATCTTTATGGCAGCAAAGGCATTCTCAGAAACTGGCTGCCTTAAGTTCATCATTAGCTTTGCTTTCATTGTTGTTAGTATGGACAACGCTTTGTCTGTTGTCAATGATGATAACGATTGTGTTTTTGTTCGCTAGTCCTGCCAATATTTACCTGTTGATTAAAAAATACAGATTCTTGATATGTGTGGATTTTAAAAGCAGAGTGATATCATTTGCAGAAGTAGTTTCTGAGTATTTTTCATTTTTTAGTAAGTTTTATACTCTATAAGGATATATATTTTGATTAATGATCTGAAAAAATTAGTGCGTACTGGTGATTTAGTTTTACATTGTACAAAAGTTAAAATATGGCAAGAGCTAGGTCTTCGATTATCTGGGTATGGCACTATTAAAATAGACTCAATGGGGCAATTGAAATTAGAGTTCATTTGTATTGAAAAAGAAAATATTCCTCGAATACTATTCTATTTAAATGTCCCTGAGGATGGACTAATTCAAGAGCAGCAGCTTTACCTTGAAGTTGAAACCTTAGATGGTAGCTGCTATGAATCAAGAGGTTTTTCTATTCGCTTGGATTTTGGTATGGAAAACTCTCCTGTTGTGATAGAGGTTCTTTTGTCATCAATCTCTTGCACAACAGTTTTAAATATAGAAAACGAAACACAGAATCATCTTTATTTTGAGTTTTCTGAGTATTTTGATATCCCAGCAAATAAATCGAATAAAGAAGAGTCAACTTTGGGTTCGATCTCTGTTTCGCGGAATCAGAGCGTTATTGATTGTGATTCTTTTTCTATTAATTTAATTAAAATGAAGGGGTATGTAACTGCAGTGGTATCAGGTTGTTTTGATGTAAAAAATGTTCTTGAATGTTTGAAGTTTTATATTGGATTTAGTTGTGGTTCAATGCCTCAGCCTTATTATGTTTGTGAAAGAACTGGGGTTGAGATTGTAACAAAAATTTGCTCTATAAATAATAGTTATAGAAATAAAATTTCATCTAATCCTATGGTTAGTAATGTAGGGGGTGATTATAACAACAAAGAGTATCATTATCAGTTGTTTAAAAACATTTTGAATGTACGATCTGAAAATAGAAAAGTTTACGACAGTATTTATTCTCAATGGTATCAAGTGTGGTATTCGTTTCAGTCAATCAATAGTATTGCTGCTTTGACATTGTCTGTGGCTATTGAAGGATTGCTGCTTGATATATTTATTCCGATAATTGAGACTAAAAATAGAGATGAAGATTTAGATGCAGATGTGAAAAAAATTAAAGAAATTATATCTGATCTTGAAATTGATATTGAATACAAGGTAACATTGCATAATAGTATTTCATATTTAAAAAAACAGACCGCAGCAAAGGCTTTGAATTATTTAATAGATAGAGAAATTATAACTAAAGATGAAAAAAAACTATGGAGTGATTTAAGAAATGCATGCGCGCATCCAAAAATAAAGGATGATAGTCCTGCCGTTGAATTAGTAGAACGTGAGCGAGTGCTGTCTTGCTTGAATCTTTTTCATAATCTTGTTTTTAATGCACTGTCTTATACTGGGCCGCGTAACTATTTTAGAGTGAAAAATATATCACGTGATTGTGATTTTGTTACACACATAGCAATTTAGAGTGTCTATTTAGTAACATTTACCCATCCACTTCACTGGCCTTTACTTCCAGCTCCAAAGCCGTGGTGTAGCCGCTATCGGTCAGGCTGTGTGTAGCGCGGCTGATGATCCAGTTTTGTTGGTCAATGATGGGCTTAAAGCCTGAAACGCTGGCGGGCAGTTCGGGGAAGAGTTCGGGGCGGCCATAGGCGAGGGTGATTGAGAATTGAGCCACGCCGCGCTGCAGTTTTTCCCATTCGGCTTTTGCGGCCCGTTCGGCGTTGGTTTTGCTGGCGTAAACGTGTCTTAGGGTTTTGACATTATCGTCCGCGCCTTGGATCACTTCACCTTGCCCTGGGCCTGATTTTTTCCTGGGTTTGCGTTTTACGGTGGTGGTTTCTTTCTTGGCCGTTTTGGTGTTTTGCCATGCGGCTTTCACGCCGCTATATGCGCCCCGGTCTGCAATACCAAAGCGGTGACTATCGCCAGACTGGCGCGTAATCAGCACTTTACCCAGGGGCTGGCCGCTGGCCGTGGTGGCTTGGCCTGCTTTCATAAACAGCAGGCTGTTATCTTTGACCGTGGCAATGGCGTCAAACATCAGAGCAATGCGGCTTAAAAAGCTGGCGTCGCTTTCGCTGGTCTGGTCGATGTGGCGGATGGCTTGCCCGGCTAAGTCTGGGCCGATCCGGTGCTGGATCTTATTTTGTTTGGCGATGGTTTCCACAATCGCGCCCACGGTGGTTTGATGCCAGGAGCGTTCTTTCTTAACCGACAAGCCTGCGCGTAAATCGGCACTGCGGGCGCGGATGGTGAGCTGATCCGGTGCGCCGCTGTGTTCGACTTCATCCACCGTATATTGGCCTTTATCGACTAGGCCGCTATCCGACCAGCCCAGCGACACACTGACCACGGCACCGCGTGGCGGGATTTCCAGCAGGCAGTCGCTATCATCCAGCGTGATATCGAGCTGGTCCGCTTCAAAGCCGCGATTGTCTGTCAGGCTAACCGACACCAGCCGGTCGTTCACCAGTTTAGAAATATCTTTACTGCCGACTAGGATTTTAAAGCGCGGGGCTTTGTGGCCTTCATTCATTGCAACAGGCCCATGATGGTTTCGAGCGGGTCGGATGTGATCCGCTTCAGGCTTAAGTTAAATTCAATCTTGCGGGCTGAGCCGTTCTTGTAAAACAGGCTGCGGGTGGTTTTGATGGATTCGATCACGTACTCGCCATAAATCCAGCCGGTGCCTTCAATTAAAAAATACGCTTCCCCCGTGTCGGCCATTTCTTCCAGCGCCAGCAAAGACACCTCGCCCGCATTCAGTTCTTCATACAATACGCCGCTCAGCGCGATGGTTTCCGCATCCGGCCCTAGAAACTGATTCGCCGGGCCGATACCGATCCGCGTCTGGCTGGCGTGCCGCCATGACTTTGACTGCTCTAAAGTTTGGTAAGGAGCGCTGGCCAGCTCAAATACAAACATACCTAAGACCATCATCATCAGTCGCTGTCTCCTAAGCGTGAACGGCTGCGCACTTGCTTCTGGCGGTCGGCTTTGGCGATTTCTTGCGCGACCAGTTGCGCCAGTGCTTGTTCGTTCATGCCTGGCGCCGCATTAATCGTGATCTGGATCGCTGGCGCTTGGCCGTAGCTGCTTTGGGTGGACATGGGCGGGCGCTGATCCAGTTGGATATCGGCCATGGCTCCTAAGCTGGTGCCGCCAATCATCAGGCCACCGGCAGCGGTTGCCATTTTGCGGGCCATGTTCCTGATGGTATCGAGTGGCGCTTGCTGGCTGTCGCTTAAGCCTTTGTCTAAGCCCGCGACGGTATGCCGCCCAATTTGTGCAAACACGCGGGAGGGCGAGTGGATATCAAGCGCCTTTTGTACCGGTTCGGGCAGCATTTTGGCCAGCTCGTAGAATTTGCCTTTTAACCAGTCCCACTTACCGGCGATCCCTTGCCACAAACCGTCGACCATCATCTGGCCATAGCCGGTAAAGGTGGCGGGGAGTTCCAAACCAAACCAGCTGAAGACCTTGGCAAAGGCGCTGTAAAACAAACCCAGCGGCGACCAATTGAGAATTAATGCGCCGATCCCTGAAATGCCACCATTAAACGCTTCTTTGATCTGATCCCACAGGCCACCAAAGAAGGCCTTAATCGGCTCCCAATATTTGTAAATCAACAGGGCGGCAATGGCGATACCCGTTACCAATAAGCCGATAGGATTCATCAGCAGGGCGCGGCCCATAAATAGTGCGGCATTACCGGCCAGGCTTAAAGCGCCGGTCAACAGGCCATAACTCCATGTGGCGGCTTTGGCTAACACTGAGCCAATACCCATTTGAATATTCATCGTGGTCAGGGCAAACCGAACCATGGCAAAGGGGCCTAACAGCGCCGCTGCGGCCAGGGCTAAGCCGCCCAGAATGGCAACGACTGCCGCTACTGATGCAGAAACTTTTACGATGGTTGCTGTGAGCTCGGGATTAGCCTTCATCCATTCGCCTGTTTTGCGGATGACGTCAGTGATATTTTGCAGCAGCTCGCGCAGGGGGCTGTTGCTGCCTTCAAACATTTCAATGCCCACATCTTCCCAGGCTGATTGCAGCGTCTTGATATCGCCCGCCGCGTTGTCGCTCATGGTGGCTGCGTTTTTACTGGCTTCTCCGGCGGATTGTCTGAGGGTGGCAATCAGTTCTTGCAGCTTGCCGCTACCAGCTTGCGCGGTGAGCACTTGCAAAGCACTAAAAGCTTCTTCACCAGCAATATGCTTAAAGTATCCCGCCCGCTGGGCGTTCCCCATGTTTTTGGTTTTGGCTTCCAACTCTGCAAGGATCGTCGGCAGGTCGCGTAGATTGCCCTTTGCATCTTTGGTCTGTAGGGCGAGTTCTTTGATGGCTTCTGCGGCCATTTTGGGTGGGGCCGCCAAGCGGGACATAATGGCGCGTAAGGCGGTGCCGCCCATGCTGGCCTGAATCCCTGCGTCGCCTAGCTTACCGGTCATGGCTGCGGCGGTTTCCAGATCCACGCCCAGACCGGCAGCGACCGGCGCAGCGTATTTCATGGTTTCTGCCAGCATTCTTAAATCGACATTCGAGCGGGTGAATGTGCCGACCAGTACATCGCCCGCGCGGCCCATCTGTTCAGCGTTCAGCTTAAAGCCGGTCAGAATATTAGAGGCCATATCGGCAGCGGCGGGCAGTTCTACCCGTCCGGCCTTGGCTAAATCAAGTACGCCAGGCATGGCCTTTTGAATAGCGGTCGGATCAAAGCCCGCCATGGCTAAAAAGCCTTGCCCCTGTGCGGCTTCGTTGGCGGTAAAGCTGGTGGCCGCGCCTAATTCTCGCGCCTGTTTGCGTAAGGCCGCGAGCTGGGGGCCGTTTTTATCTAGTCGGGTGAGCGCCTGTACGCTGGACATTTCCGCATCAAAATCTAAGCCCGGCCCCATCACCCGCTTAGCTGCATACAGCGCACCGCCACCCGCAACGGCCATACCCGCACCGGCTCCCGCCAGATTGTTTCTGACGTTCATGCTTCGGTCGTAAGTTGCCCGGGCGGCATGTTGGCGCTGCATCTGTCGGCCTAAGCGTTCCAGCTGCTGTTGTTCTCTTTGCAGGGCGGCGCTGGTGCTGGTGGCGTTTTGTCGTAACTCGCGCTGATGCTGGGAGAGGTTGCGCGTAGAAATACCCGCCGCATTTAAGGAGGTGCGCAGGCTTTGTTGCTGGTTGACCAGCTGAGTGTGGCGGGCGGCCAGTTCCGCCGCTTCTTTTTTAGCCCGGTTAAATTCAGCGCTCATTTGCCGGGTTGGATGGGCCGTGGCGGCCAGACTTCTGCCCAGCGCCGTGGCGCGTTCCTGGGCTGCTTTCATGTGCTGCGAGGTCTGGGCGGTATCGCGGGTCAGCTTTTTAAACGAATCAATCTGGCCCTGGGTTTTATCCAGTGCTTTCATTTTATTTTTAAGTTCGCTGACTTGCTTTGCAACCGCCTTGCTTTGATTCAGTACCCCTTTAAACGGCGCGGTAAATTGATCAATTGCTTTTAACACCACTTCTAATCGTAAATTTCGCGCCGCGCTCATTAGTGCTCCTGTGCCAATCGTTCTAAGGCAATATTTTTGTATTCCTCGCTTAACTCACAGCCCAGCCAGTCGTAGCCTTCCAACTCCGCCGCCAGCAGGGTCGAGCCTGATCCGGCGAAAGGGTCCAGAATTAAACCGCCTGGCGCGCAGATCTTGATCAGATCGCGCATTAAATCGGTGGGTTTGCCGGTGATATGGAACTTGTCTTTTTGTTTGACCACTTCCTTATAAACGCCGCGCAACACGCCCACATCGCGGGCCAGTGGCATATCGCCTTTACTGCCCCACACAATGTATTCCGCCTGATTTCTAAAGCGCCCCATCTGGGGGCGCACGCCTTCGCCCTTATCCCAGACCGCAATGCCGCGCCAGGTAAAGCCTGCAACCTGCAAAGCGTCGGTGGTCAGCGGCAATTGTCGCCAGTCGGTGAATAAGCAAATGGGCGCACCGTCTTTCATGACGCGCAGGCATTCAGACAACCACAGCGTCATCCAGCGCAGGTGGGCGCGTTGGTCGCGGTGATCGCCGGTAAATTCAGGGTATTTGCGGACGGTGTCGTTGTTTTGGTATTTCTCGCTTGTACTGCGATGTTTAGAGCCGATATGTAAGCCGCCCGAGGCATAAGGCGGATCAGTGATCAGCGCATCAACCCGGGCGGCGGGGAGGGATTCTAAGAAGGGCAGGCAGTCGCCTTGGTGGAGGAAATTTTTCATGTATTGTTTTCTGGGTTGTATCGTTTGCGCGCTTCTTCGCGCCATTCCATCAGCTCAGAGATCGTCATGGTGTTCATCGCCTCCGGGGGCCAATGAAACACCATGGCGATATCGGCCATGGCTGAATTTACGCTTGCGGGTAGTCCGCTTTGGCGTCCTTCTGCAATAAAAAACCGGCGGTAATCCCGGCCAATTGCAGCAGGTCGGCGGGGTCCAGATTGCGGACATCCTGCTCGGTGAGCGCAGGGTCTGAAATACGCGGCAATACCCGGGTGATGGCTTCCACATCCATTTGCAGCAAGTCGCCCAGCTTCACGCCACGCAATGCGCCGCTTTTGGGTTTGATGAGGGTAATAGAGCGGATCGTTTGCTCGCCGCGCGTGATGGGTGTATCGAGTTCGACGGTGTTGGGGTTTTTTTCTTGAACATTCATTTGGGTTTAAATCCTTTTAATTACAGGCCAATGGCGCTGCGCATTTTTGCGAGGCGGTCGATACCGTCGATGATTTCAATCATGTTGACCGTATCGATTTCCACCAGCGTTTTGCCGTTCAGGGTCAGCTTGTAATAGCTGAGGGAGCTGGCGACTTTGAACTCGGTGTCGTCGCCCGGTTTGGGGCTGCCCATATCGATTTCTTTATGGCGCCCGCGCACAATCACCTCGACCGCATCGACTTCTTCCGAGTCTTCCCGCTGATAGCCACCGGCAAAGCGCAGCAGCACCGCGTCGTGCGTAGCCGCGCCAAAGCTGGCGAGGATTTCGCGCATAAAGCCGCCGTAGGTCGCCGACATTTCGAGCTTTTCAAGTCCGAGGTCGATATCGACCGTGCCGCTCATGCCGCCGCCCCGGTACTCTTCCATCTTGCGGCTGAGCTTGGGCAGGGTCACTTCCGTAACCTGTCCTGCAAAATTGATCCCATCCATAAACAAATTGAGGGCTTTTAACTTACCTGGTAAAGCCATATTGATTCCCCTTGATTAGCCGACGCTGGCGCTAAAATTCATCAGATATTGATCGGTGATGCGCTGGCGCAGCTCTAAGTTTTCCAGAGGGGGGACGGGGGTGTAGTCGTAATCGATGGTGAGCTTGCCCGCCTTCAGATCCTCTTTCCCGTTGGCCTCAACATCCAGCCAGGCGTTAAAGCCCAGCAAGTAACCCGCCGAAACCCAGGCGCGGCCCTTTGCATTAATCCCTTCCAGAATGTCTTTGGCTAAGCTTGGCGTCATCGGCTGATCGATGGCCCACATATGCGCCTCGCCCATGGTGTCGGCGATGACTTGGGCACTGCGGGTGTAGTTCTCAAACATAAACAGCGGATCAGTAGACAGGGTACGGTTGCCCCAGAACACAAAGCCTTTGGCGCGAACAATGGTGGTGATGTCTTTGCTATTGAGCAGGCCCGCGTCGGTGTCCGGGTCTTGCAGATCCCAGAATACGTCCTGGCTTAAGCCGGTCACGCCATTAATCACCACATTGGAAAGCGTCTTATGCCAGCCGGTTTCCTTATCCAGTTTGGCGCGTAAGCCGATGGCGTAGGCGACGGCTAAGTCGAGGCCTTCATCATCCAGGCCGGACCAGTTGGGGTTCTTAAAGTCTGGCCAGATCATCATTAATTCGCGCTGGCCAAAGTTGGCGCGGTATTCCAGCGCTTCTTCCACGCTATTGCAGCCGCGAGCGCTGATATAGGCAAAGCCGCGCAGCTTCTGGCAGATGGTTGCCAGCTCATTGGCGACCAGTAAAGTGTCGTAGCCTGGCACCCCTAAAATACGCGGCTTTACATGCACGATGCTGTTGGCTGCGAGTAGCGCTTTAAGGCCGGTGAAGCGGCCCGTTTCATCGGTGCCGCCGATGATGTTCTGCTCGGTTTCTTTTTCGTCTTTGCCTTGCTCGACGCGCACCATGACGACAATCGGGCTGGTCTGTTTAGCAATGGCATTGAGCGTGCGCAGCATGGTGCCTTTCGTGCCTGCTTTGCCAATGGCTTTTTGTACGTTGGTGATCAGTACCGGCTGATTGAGCGGGAAGAACTTTGCATCTGCATCGGGGGCGGTGCAGACCAGGCCGATGACGGCGGTGCTGATGGTTTGAATGGTGCGCGTACCCTCGTTAATCTCGATAACGCGCGTACCATGGTGGAATTGATCGCCCATGATTTCCTCGGTTTGAATTGACCGGGCCATCATGGGCGATTCTGTTTTATTTGGCTTTCACTGGGGATTGTGAAGCATTGAACGACACCGCTTAGGCGGGTGTTTCGCTTAAAACCTGCGCTAATAAGCTTTCAAGCCGTTCTACTTTTTCATTTAAGGCGAGCAATTGATCGTCAGCGATGACTGGTGGTGAGTCTAAAACCAGCGGGATGGGCTGAGCTTCCGTGATCCATTTTTTACCATTCCAGACCGCCCCTTCAAAATACGGCAGCAGGGTGAAGCCTTCAGGTATCGGGCCTAATGTATCCAGCACACGCGCCGCGCCGTCGCTGGTCTGGTAAGCGATCATCTTCCGGTAGTCTTCGATCAGCGCCCAGCACTGATCTGCCTTATTTCGAATGATGGCTTTGTTTTTAGCGGGTCTGACTTTGGGCGCATCCAGCACTGCACCGGCAGGCAAGCCGCAATCTTTAGACACCCACATTTCAGCCTTGCCGATATATTCGAGCGTGTGGGTATCGTGGCAGAAGCAAGGCACGATGCCGTCGTGGCTGGCAAAGCCGTCCTGATCGAAGGAAACCGGCGGCAAGGGTTTTGTTTCTGGTTTGATTATGTTCTTAAGCATTGGATTATCCCCACCGTACGATGTAATTAAATGCGACGTTATCCGGGTGTGTTCTGCCCTGTGGGCCGTCTACCGTAGCCCGTGGTTGGGGTCGCACATAGTTAACACCTGGCTGGCCCCCTCCCCCTGAGTAAGGCAGCCAGCCGCCATCATCAAAGGGGACGGTGTGCTGGTGTTCGCCCACATTGGCGGCCTGATAGCTCAATACGGTTCGCCCCGGATCAATACCGCGCCCCGCATCCCAGCCTGAGATATACATGCCGCGCAGGTCGGGCAGGGTGGCACCGTAGAGCGAAGCAAGGACAGGGGCTTCGGCTGGGTTAATGCCCTGGCCCTGTAAAAAGATCCAGCCAGCGGGCGGGGTGTTGCTGGGCCATGGGACGGGGACGCCGGTTGGTACGCCGAAAGAGCCATCGAGCAGCTTGTCAGCCGTTCGGCATGAGTCAACACGTACACCATGGGTATTCTCACCATTCCAGCCCATTAAAACGGGGAAGGCTTCTCTCCAAGGCTCGGTGGCATTGGCTACGCTAACTCCACCGCCACTGGGGGATAAGCCATTGCTGCCGTCAAAGATCACATGGCCGTTGCCGTAGTTTTGCCAGCGCAGCAGGCTCGATACGCCATCGTAATCTCTGGCCCTATCCGCAATACTGCCCGCTGGATCGCGTGATTTTAAGTAATAGGTATGCAGCTGGCTGGTCAGAACACGGCCATCGCTGATCGACATGATTTTAGTCGGCAGGTTGCCGTCGCCATTGGTGGTAATGCCAAAGTGCAACTCGCCCCAATTGGCCGCTGTACCCGCGCCCTCTGCCCAGATGGCGGCGACATTGGAAACGGCGGAAACATCCCTGAATGAATCCCAGGTAATCGCCCCTAAAATTTGCTTGGTCGCGCTGGGGTTCTTTTTTTCAAACACCACCCGCGAAAAATCAGCGGCTTCGGTAGCTTGATTCAGCGTCAGGTTTTTTGTCAGCAGCGTACTATCCTGGCGCATCTCCCAGCGCCCCAGCGCTAAATCCCCCTCGCCCGTCATTTGAAAGACGATGGACGCCCCGTAAGCGTAGCCATTGCGATAGGTGCCGATCCTGCTCAGGATCGAATAGCCTTGGGAATACTGGGTTCTTTGTGAGACAAGCCAGGACGCTTTGTTGTCCAGGGGAAATTGGGTGTAATTGTGGAATGCGCCCTGTGTCCAGCTATACAAACCGCCTTCAGAAAACAATTCCGCATTCGAGTTGTATACGCCATTGATAGAAAGTGATTTTCCTAAATACGCTCCAAGTATTGGGTATCTTTCATCCGCTTCGCTCTTCAGGTAATAGTGTTCACCGTGCGGGTTAGGCGCGTTGACGTGCTCTTGAATCAGCCCCCTGGTTTCACCTTCGGTGGTGTATTGCGGGTGCGGGTCTGCGGCCTGGCTGTGGGCGCTGTCTGCTTCATCTGCATGATGGATCGCTTCATCGCGGCCACGGTCTCCCTCTTTGACTGCGGCGGCGCTGAGGTCTTGCCTTAGGTCGGCGTTGGTTTTGTCGGTGATTTTTTTGTTGTAGTAATCTTTTGAATGCGGATCGTCATCGGCAATATGCTGCTTCATGGTTTCTTCGACCAGCTCAATGCTGGCGATCCCAATATCCTGGCTGACGCTGATAGTGACGGCGGCGGTGTTGCTGACGACAAACACCATTCTTAAGGTTTGCACCTTGCCCGAGCCTTCTTCTAATTGCGGCTTGTAGCTGGCCGGGCAGTTGGCGACGGCGATCAGGCCGCCTTTGTCGTCATAGATCCCCATTTCCCGAATCCACCAGCCGCCGATATTCTCTTTAATGATGAGTTCAGCAATCACTGTGTTTTTGCCCGCTTCGGATTTGAGCGAGTTTAAAGCGCTGCGGTAGTTCTCTTTGATCAGCTGGGTTTGGTTTTCATCCGGGGTGGTGTCGTTGCCGCCGCCATCGCCTACGGCCATTTTTTCAATATGGATGGTCTTTTTTTGCGCGGTGGCTTCGGCGATCTGGGCTTCGCCGTAGGTGGTCAGGATTGCAAAGTATTTTTGGCTCATAGGGTGTCGATTGCCTTGGGATAGATGTTGATGACTTCGCCCTGGTATTGGCCGACGCCGATATAGATCAGGCCGCGTGGCTCGACGCTGATATTCATTTCTATTAAATGGCGCGAGAGTGGCTTGGCTTCATCGATTAAGTAATTCAGCTCGATCTGGGTTTCTTCGGTAATGCCGTGCTCTACGGTTTTGACTTCCAGCCTGAAGGTGCCACGCGGGCCGACGGGGTTTTCTTCCCACCATTCGGTGATCTCTAAGCGATAGCCCAGCGGCTCGACGATGCGTTTAAGTGCGCCGATGGTGCCCTTGTGCTGATGCACAAAGAACGATTGCCGGATCACCTCCCGCTGCACCGGCTCGCTCCAGTTTTCATCCCATCGGTCCACTGAGAAAGCCCAGGCTAAATACGGTAAGGCGGCTTTGGGGCAGGTGTCGGCATTCCAAAGTGCCGCCAGCAAAATGGGCAATTCCTGGCCTGATTGGCAGCTTTGGGCGATGGCGCGCTCTAACTTGCTTGATCCGGTCGGCAGCAGTGATTTAGTCATCGATGCCGCCGACGCTGATTTCCACGGCGGTGCAGTGCGCGGCCTGTGTTTCATCAAGCACCACATCTTTAGCCGGCGACACGAGTTCGACCCGCTGCACGCCTTCCACATGCAGCGCGGCAAAGATGGCTGATTGCCGGATATCGCGCCCCATGCGGCGCTGGGTGCTGATGTATTTTTTAAGCTGGGCGTGGGCGGCTTCTAAAATCGGGCCTTTTTCCGGGCCTTGGTAAAGATATAAAACGGCAGTGACGGCGTAATTCACGATGCTGGCCGACTGCACGGTAAGCCGGTCGCCCACGGGGCGCACATCTTCGCCCGATAGCAGCAGCCTGACTTTGCTGAGCAAATCAGCAGGGGCGCTGCCGTCGCCATCATTCGCCAGCACGCTGACCACCACTTCACAGGGCAGGGGACTGATCGCGCTGGCGTCGGCCACACGGGCGTCCGCCGATAAAGCATGGAAGATATAAGCAGACCTTGGTCCTGCCACGCTTAAGCCTTCAAAAGCCCGCTGGCCCCGTGCGCGTAATGAATTATCAGATTCTAAAACCGCATCGGTGGGCGGTACCGCGTTTGGATTGGCTGGCGAGATGACAAAGCGCTGTACATTAAAATTAGCCACCAGATGGTCTAAATCGGTCCCCTGGCTAAACGCCAGCATACAAGCCGCGCCGCGCTCGTTAATGCGTTGCCGCTGGATCACTTCACGGTAAGCATTCTCTTGTAACAGCTTGGTGAGTGGTTCAGATTCCAAAGTAAGCACGGCGGCTGCATCGGGATAGAGCGCAATCAGTGCCGCTTTGCGTTCATTAAAGATCGTTTCAAAATCCAGCGCCTCGATCAGGTTGGGCGGGGGCAGGCGGGAGAGGTCTACTTCTTGGCTTTTCATGGCTTAGGCTCGCAGAGGAATAGAAAGCGCCACCGGCTGCTGGCCGCGCGGACCATCAATGCGCTCGGCTTCTACGGTGACGCTGAGTGCGCCGTGTTGCTGGCTCTGCTCTAAAGTGACGCGCTGGGCGCGGATACGCGGTTCCCACTTTTTAAGCGCGGTGGCGGTTGCAGCCATGACGCGTAAGCGGGTGGCCCCGTTTAAAGGCTGATCGATCAGCGCGGGGATTTCAGAGCCATAGTCGCGGCGCATTAAGCGGCTGCCCAGCGGGGTGGTGAGCACATCGGCCACTGATTGCTGGATATGGGCCAGATCATCAATCGCATGGCCGCTGTGCTTGTTCAGGCCCGCCATTAGGTTGGCCCGCCGGTATTGCTGCCACCGTGTTCTACGCCACCGTGGGTATGCGAATCCAGAGCCACGCCATTACTGGTGATCGCGCCACCGCTTTGGGTAATCGGGCCGGTGATCGTGGTCGCACCGCCCCCTTCCCCGCCAGTACCGCTCATGCCTGCGGCGTAGCTGAATGCGCCAAGCACCGCCGCCTTCCCTTCAAATGTGCTGTCGCCCTTAATGACCAGATCACCACCCACGGTGAGATTGCCGGTGGTTTCAGTTTCCGGGCATTCAGCAGTGATTTTTACAGAGGCTTGAATGATGGCGGTTTGAATGCCGGTGGCACTGAGTGCGCCGCTGTCGTGGTTGTAGCTGACCAGCGCCCCGTCCGGAAAGACCACACAAGTGACGGCGGCGGCTGAGCTGGGCGCAGGCATCGCATCTGAAAACAGCCCAGGCAACACCACGCCCGCGCCCACTTCGCCCGACTGGCTCAACATAACGACTTGCTCGCCGATGCTGGGCGGACTCCAGCTGCGGACAGTACCGGCCCGGCGGGTCAGCCACGGCAGCCAGTCGGTCAGCAGCTCGCCGCTTTGCACACGGCAGAGCGCGTTGGTGTGATCCACTTCGGCCACGGTGCCGATGCGGATCAGGCTTTCTAAAATTCGGGAATGTTCGGCTGTTTGATTCATTGCGCCATAGTGCCGCGCCGGTGCGCGATGTTCACGCACGGGCGGGTGTGAGGCGGGCTTTTACATTACTTGCTGATTTGGGCAAGGATCGTTTCGGCGATCAGTTCGTCGTCGCTTTGACTAAACCCCAGCAATTCACGCGCTGCGTATTTGTGCCTGATGCCGCGCTTGGCATTGACGGTATCGACCAAACCAAACTGGTGAACGCGGGCAAGGCGGTTGGCGCTGGGGCTGAAATGTACGGCGGCCCCGTTGGCGGTGCTTTGGGTTTTAAGATGGCGGGCGGTGCGCAGCTTGGTAAACATCTTGCGCTTGATGCGTCCGCCTTTCTTTCGCATCTGCGGCAAGCGTGGTGCGTAGGGCGTGCCGTCCGGGTTTTGGTTGGCAGCGATGTGGGCTTGCTGGCGTTTACGCAGCTCAGTAGCGAGGCGCTTATTCATGCCGCGTAATGCTTTGGCGTCCAGATTGCCAAGCAAGCCTGAAGCCCAGCCTTCCAGCGCTTTAAAGTTGTCGCTCATTCAACTGGCCACGGCTGATCGCGCAAGAATAAAGCCCAGTCTTTGCCCGCGTATTCATCCAGCGGCGGCTCGCCGTAATGGGTGATGACGGGCTTGCCGTCTACCTCTCGCACGACCACGCGCTCAGTCAGATTGATTTTAATCGAAAGGTCGATGGTGTTGTGGTTCAGGATATCTGCTTCAAAGCTAATGCCGTTCTGGCGTTTATCGACATTACTAAACAGCTCGGGCTGATTGCTGCTTACCCAAGCCAGCACCGGCACCATAATGGTGTCAGGGTGGTCGGCGTAATCCTGAATGATGGCGTTTAGGGTGTATTGATATTCAAAGGAAAGCGACTTGCCCGCCGTGGCAATCAGTTTGCCTTCATCAATAAAAATGGCGAGCTTATCGGGGTTGTGGGCAAGGTGGCTGACTGTTTTAGAGAGGTATTCGCGCAGGTCGGCGGGCTTAATCATGTTGCATTTTCGCTTGGCAGCTTTGGATCATATCGACTTGTGCCGCGCAGCTGTGCCATGCGGCTTCCAGATCATCAATCGCCAGACTCAGTTCGCCGTTGGTCCTGGCTTGGCTCGCTGGCAGGCGGCAGGCTGTCACGGTGGGACAGCCAATCCCGATAAGCTGCACCGCTGGCGATTTCGGGGCGCTGGCGCAGGCGGATAACATCAGCAGGCAAGCGAGTATCAGACCAGTCCCTGACTTCTTTGCTTTCATTTTTAAGTTGCTCCATAGCGCGTTTGTTCTTAAGAAGCGCGGTGTTGACGCTTTCAATGCTGCTGCGTAAATCAGCCTGGGCGGCGTCGTTGTCGCTGCTGGCTTTGTAAAGCTGTTCAAGCAAGGCCGCTTGCTGGGCCTTGTCTTGTTCGCTGGCGTTTAATTCCAGTTGCAGCAGCTCGGCTTTGTGCTTTTGGCCCTGGTGTAAATTGATGGCAATCAGCAGCGCGGACAGAAAGCACAAAGCAACAAGGGCAAGGGCGGTGAGTCGGCTCATTTAACCCCCGCGTAATAGGTTTTATCCCCGGCAAACTTGGTCAGCACTTGCCGCCGGTTGGCCCCTTTACGAAAGCCGATATGCACCCATGCGCCCGGCAGTGTGGGGGACTCTAAAATCAATTGATCGAACTCGATATCAGAGGCGGCCAATACCCTTGCAATCGTTCTGGCCGTGCCAAACTTCGGACAGCGAATATCTACAGCGCGGGCGGTGGCGTGATCGCTGCTGGCACTGCCTCCTACCGCCTTATTTAATGTGGAGTTACGCCAGCCGCTAGTAATAATGAGGGGATTGTTTCCGAGTATTGCCCGGACTTTTTCGAGTTGCTGGCAGGTGTACGCCGCGTTTTCGAGCATGTTTACGGGCAGGCTGTTGTCGATGTTGTACTGCGCTGCGGTTTGGCTGGCGGTGAATTCGCGCAGGCTGAAGTGTGGGGAGAGCTGGGGTGAGGTGTTCAATGTGAGGCTCCTTGTTTAGAAATTTCCGGATGGGCCATGCCAAAGCAGCCCATAAATCGCTGACATTGCCGCGCTTAAAGCAGAAATACAGGCCGCTAAACAGCAGTAAAAAGGTCAGCGGCGCACTGGCGGGCGTGATCCCCAGCAGAAGGCGGATCGCTGTGAGGCCGTAACAGACTGTTAAGGCGTAGGCAAAAATAGAAATGCTTGTGCTATGGGCTTTGCTGTTTCGATTGAACAGGGCAATGCTGAGCGCCGCAAAGAGGCTGGCCAGCACGCTGATGAGTAAATAAAGGTTCATTTTTTGCCCCCGATGTTGAGCAAGTCCTCGGGGTGCTCGGCGCGCAGGATCAGCCATTGCAATAGCTTCATGCTGATCGCTCCCGCAATCAGTGCGCCGATGCCTTCGCTAACGACAATCGAAGCGGGCAGGGGGATGGCGATCAGATCAGCCACCAGTTTTGCGGCCACACAACCGGCCACAAAGGCAGTCAGAAAGAAAACGATCTTCTGTAAAACGCTGAGCTTTTGCGCGGTCATGATAAACACCACGGCCCCTGCAAAACTGCCCATCAAAACGTCGGCGTGTATCCCTGAAAACAGCCCCGCAATAGTGAGTAAAAACACGGTGAAAGAGGCGGCGGTGCCGGTGAGCGGTTCGGTCATTGGTTTAGTCCCATAGTTGAATCATGGTTTTTTGGATGGCGGGCGGGCTGATGTTGGGCAGCTCGATCACGGTACCCATCTTGAGCACCGGCCCCATATCGGCCAGCCGGTGATTGGCAGCCAGCACGGCCTCGGTA
Source organism: Janthinobacterium sp. B9-8 (assembly GCF_000969645.2). Lineage (NCBI taxonomy): Bacteria > Pseudomonadati > Pseudomonadota > Betaproteobacteria > Burkholderiales > Oxalobacteraceae > Janthinobacterium > Janthinobacterium sp. B9-8. The sequence continues at coordinate 2,747,717 of NZ_CP014222.1, read as the reverse complement.
ATGCCGGCTGTTTTGCCGTAAACCCGAAAGCAGATCTCGTCCAGCGTCTCGCCCTGGCTTGCAATCACTTGCATCAGAGCAACTCGACCGTGGCGCGGGCGCTGCCGATCAGATCCCGAATGGCCCAGCGTGCGTCGCGGTTTAAGTCTTCGATGGGATCGCTGAGCTGGTCGGCCTTATTGTGGCCGTCGCCGGTACTGTCAAAATCCCGGTAGCGCTCGGTCAGGTTGGCTTTGGCTAAGCAGTACACGGCGCGGGTGTAATGCCCGACTAAGATGTTCTGGCCGTCGATGGTGTCGCTGTCCACCTCGGTCAGGTCGTTAAACCCCTGCCCGATCTGTTTAGCTTTGTACTTGCGCAGGTCTTGATTGGCGCTGGCCATCGCGGCAATCAGTGCCATCTTTAAACGCGGCGGGGTGACGGTGCCATCCAGGCGCAGGCTGAGCCGTGCGTCGGCGATATCGATATCCGGCCAGAAGCCGCTGTTCTTAATGATGGGCTCTAAGACTTCATCGTTTTTTTGTGCTGCAATAAATCCCATGTTTTGCCCTTGTGAAGAAGAGGTGGAGGGGGATTTGAAAGAACCTTAAAAGGCTTCGCCTCCCCCTGCCTCTCGCTGCGGGGTTCGCCCGGTCGGCTACTTTTCAGCGGCCTTGTTCTTCATTTCCCGCTCCAGTTTTTCCAGATCCTTAATCACGCCGCACTTGGGGTGCAGTGCTAAGGCTTGCCGGAAATAGTCGGCGGCAGCGGGTTTGTTGTGCTCAGATAAGCCGTAGGCAATGGCCTTAAACAGCTTGGCCTTTACCTGGTCGGGCATATCTTCGGCCTGGGTGATTTCGGCAATCTCTTGCAACCCGGCGACGTCGATGACTTCGCCCAATGCCCGGCCATTCATGGCGGTATCGGCCATTTCTTCCACCACCAGGCACGACAAGGTGCGCTGGTACTGATCCGGCAGAAACAATTTATGCTTGATGGCATAGCGCACAATCGGCAGCGCGGCGGTGAAGTTGCCGGTGTCGATCATCCACACCATGACCGTCATCAGCACTTCATCCTGCCCGCCGCCCTGGGCGGATAAAGCGCCGCTGATCCATGGTGCGTAATCGGGCAGCATCTCGCGCTTGGCATCGATCTTGCGGCTAAGGGACTGGATCTGCTTAAGCCGTCGCTTGTCGCTCGCCAGCTTATGCAACATCAGCGCGTAGCCGCTGGCATTCACATGGGCACCCGAACCGCTTTCTTTCGAGAGCTGAGCCGCCGTCATGCGTAGCAAGTGGGCTTTTGCGGGACTCACTTTTCTGCCTCTGCGGGTTTTTCTTCCGTGCGCTCTTCGGGCAGCAGCTCGATGTTTTCAATCAAGCAGCCCGCTTCATACGCTTCAATCACATAAGCGTCGTTCGAGCTTTCGTAATCGGCAATCTGGTCATAGTCCGGCTCTTCACGCACATGACGGCGGCGGCCTCCCTCTTGCCAGTACAGCGACAAATTAGCCAGTGGCTGAATCAGTATTTTGTCTTTCGGGAAGAAAGGCACGGTGACGGCGGTTTTGCCACCAATGCGCTTTTGGCTAATCAGCATATCCAGCGCCATTTCTTCGGTGGGCGCGTGCTCGCTATTGATCTTGGGGAAGTATTTATCGGCTAGTAATTCGCTGGATACGATCACCACTAAATTGGGGTTTTCGCGGTACTCGGGGTGAATCAGAGTATTCACCGCATCAAACACCAGCGCGTCGAGGTTGCTGTACTCGCCTTTTTCGGTCTTCCATGTAACGTCGTCTTCACCCTTGACCTGGGTTTTACCAACAATGATTTTGTCAGGGTGCTTCTCTGTGCCTGTCATCACATTGGTCGGCGCGTTGTCGCGGTACTGCTGGAGCCAGCCTTTGTTCACGTCTTGCAAGAGCGGGAATTTCTCGCGGTCGGTGTCTTCGGCCACCGATACACCATTAAAGCCGATCATGATTCGATCAAGCGCTTGCTGGTGAACGATCATGTCGCGGATTTTGGTCTGGAAGTCTGGAAACTTGGCCCACATGTCTAGCTTTGCATAGCCGATGCCGGTATCAAAGTTGGTTTGTACACAGCGATAGCGGCCAGAGCTTAATCCCGTCACATCACGCGTTTTACGTGGATTTTTTTTAGTATTGGTGCGGCCTGCAATCGTGCCGGTTACGCCCATCCCCAGTTTTTCGCCCTCCATCTCTGTGACAGAGGGCATATTGATCTTACCGAGGAAGGTGCTCGACAGTTGCACGCGGGTTTCTAGCTTTTGCTGGATGGATGGATCAACCGTAAAGGATTGATTTGCGGAGGGAACATTATTTAATTGAGCAACTTTTTTTTCAAAAGCGTTATAGGCAATTCGCGTTTCATTGCGCATGGTGTTTCCTTAATCGGGTATTGAATTGTTTTTATTGAATGGCGGGATATTAATTAATCAGCAGTCTGTTTCTAAAGACACTGTGCCGCCGGTTGCTTTATCACGACCTCCGGAAAAATGCGCCGGTTCGTTTTCAATCTTTGATTTGAATTCACGTAATTCGGTAATGCTGGCGTTTAATTCATCCATACGGCTATTGAGCGTGCTATGGCCTTCGGCGGTTTCGGCTTGATACTCGGCTACGGCTTCAATGGCTTGCTGAATATCTGAGAATTGCTGATTGGTTTGTACTTCTTTTTTGGCAAAGATTTTTTTAACTGAATCTAAAATAGACACGGTGGGGGCTTCCTCTTGCTCTTCTTCGAGCGCAAATTCAATGGCATCCGTAAACAAACATGCTTTATTTGTTTTACGGGAAAATAGCGGGCTGTTGTTTCCGGCGGTAGCAGAGAATTGCAGCATCTCTGTGCCTAAGCTGGCGGGGTTATCGGTGACAGCAAGTCCCACCAGATAGGCTTCGCCTGAGCCTGCAAAGTCGGGGTCTACTTCGATAGAGGTGTAAACCTTTTGCCGTTCTTTATTCATCTTGATCAGATCAGCCGTCGGGTCGATAGTGGCAAAGAGCGCCATTGCGCCGTTTTCTTCTTTGACGGATACGGCAACCACATCGCCATAGGCTTTAAACACGCTATCTGGATAAAGGCCCTTGATGTGTTCTAAATTAATGCGCGCCCCAAATTGCTTAGGGTTGTAATTCTTGGCCATCTGGCTAAGCCATTCACGGGTGATCTTGCGGCCATCTGTGGTGGAGCCTTCGGTGGCAACTCGAAAAGATTTATATTTCATATATCCTTCTGCGATTTATTTGAATTGAATAAGTGTCTTATCTCGGTAGCCCCCACTATCAACACAAATTAAACCCCCATCAATTAACGCCTTTTGTGAATTCCTATTTCACAAAAACCATTCAAATACACCTCTGTTTTATTCCCTTAGCCTTTGGCTATGGAAAATACACACAGCAAAGAGCCCCGCACCGAAGCCCGTCGGCTTTACTGGGCAGGTTGGCGGGTATCAAGGATTGCGGAATCATTAGGCGAAAAACCCGCCACGGTGCATAGCTGGAAACGGCGCGATGAGTGGGACAAAAAGAAGCTGATTGAGCGCGTCGAAGAGTCCCTCGAATCGCGCTACATCTTTCTTTTGAATAAGGACAAAAAAGAAGGAATCGACTTTAAAGAAATTGATTTGCTCTCGCGGCAAATGGAAAGAGTGGCGCGGATCAATAAATACAACGGCGGTGGTAATGAGGCTGATTTAAACCCGAATATTGCCAGCCGAAACAAGGCAGAGCGCAAGAAGGCCGTTAAGAACGATTTTAACGATGAGCACGTCGCTTTAATCAAAGAAGCCTTTCTGGATTCTTTGTTTGGCTATCAAGGCGGCTGGTTTGAGGCGGGCAAGAAACACAATTTTCGTAATGTCTTAAAGTCCCGCCAGATTGGCGCAACTTGGTACTTCGCCCGCGAGGCGCTGTTCGATGCGATGACTACGGGCCGTAATCAGATCTTTTTAAGTGCCAGCAAGGCGCAGGCCCATGTTTTTAAGCAATACATTATCGCCTTTGCGAAAGAGGCTGCCGATTTAGAGCTGAAAGGCGATCCCATCGTCTTGCCCAATGGCGCAACGCTGTACTTCCTCGGTACAAACGCCCGCACTGCGCAGAGTTACACCGGCAATCTATATGTCGATGAGTATTTCTGGATTCCGCGTTTTCAGGAACTCCAAAAAGTCGCCTCGGGCATGGCCCTGCATTCGCACTGGCGGCAAACCTATTTCTCGACACCTTCCAGCCTGAACCACGATGCTTACCCGTTCTGGTCAGGCGATGCCTTCAATAAAGGCCGCGCCAAAGCCGACCGCATCCTGCTCGATGTTAAACCCGCCAGCCTCGCAAAAGGTCGCCTCTGTGGTGACGATCAGTGGCGGCAAGTCGTGACCATCGAAAACGCGATTGAAGGCGGTTGTAATCTGTTCGATCTGGACAAGATCAAAAAACGATATAACCCCAACGATTATCAAAACTTGCTGATGTGTGAGTTTATCGACGATAGCGCCAGCATCTTTCCCTTATCTGAATTGCAAAAGTGCATGGTTGATAGCTGGGAAAAGTGGGAGGACTTCAAAGCCATTGCCCCGCGCCCCTTTGGCTACTGGCCTGTATGGATTGGCTACGATCCGGCTTTATCTGGGGACAGCGCGGGCTTGATCGTATTGGCCCCGCCGCTGGTGCCTGGCGGTAAGTTCCGCGTCTTAGAGAAACGGCAGTGGAAAGGCATGGACTTTGCCGCGCAGGCCGAAGGCATTAAGCAAATCTGCAGCCAATACAACGTGGCTTATATCGGCATTGATACCACCGGCATTGGGCAAGGCGTTTATCAACTGGTTAAACAGTTCTACCCAGCGGCTAGGGCCATCAATTACAGCGTGGATATGAAAGCGCGCTTAGTGATGAAGGCTCAGGACGTGATCCGTAAAGGACGCTTGGAGTTTGACGCGGGCTGGACGGATCTTGCCGCCGCATTTATGGCGATTCAAAAAACCATGACGGCCAGCCAGCGGCATGTGACTTACACGGCCAGCCGCTCCGAAGAAGTCAGCCACGCCGACTTAGCCTGGGCATGTATGCACGCGCTACTCAATGAGCCGCTCGAAGGCTCGAACTCTACCAATTCTGGCTTTATGGAAATGTGCTAAACATGAAAAAACAATCTTACTATCAAGCAAAAGCAACCTTAACGCCAGAAGTAAAAGCGCCCGATAACGCTGTGGCCTTCACCTTTGGCGAGCCTTCCGCCGTGCTGGATCGCCGCGAGCTGCTGGACTTCTTAGAGTGCGTGAACAATGGCAAATGGTACGAGCCGCCGATGTCGTTTGATGGCCTAGCAAAAACCTACCGCGCCACCGTTCACCATTCCAGCCCGCTGCAAGTTAAGCGCAATATCCTGTTAAAAACCTTTATCCCGCACCCGCTGTTAAGCCGGTCGGAGTTTTCCAAGTTCGCGCTCGATTACCTGATCTTTGGCAATGCCTACTTAGAAAAGATCACCAGCCGCACCGGCAAGGTGCTGGGCCTGAAACATGCGCTGGCTAAATATATGCGGGTAGGGCTGAAAGAAGAGCAGTATTTTCAGATCCTTGATTACGCCAACGAGCACCAGTTCCAGCAAGGGGCCATCTTCCATTTATTAGAGCCCGATATTAATCAGGAGATTTACGGCCTGCCTGAATACCTGTCGGCGCTCAATTCAACCTGGCTCAATGAATCGGCCACGCTGTTTCGCCGTCGCTACTTTGCCAACGGCAGCCACGCTGGTTTCATCCTGTACATGACCGACGCCGCGCAAAACGAAAGCTATATCGATGATCTGCGCACCGCATTACAAGGCAGCAAAGGCCCAGGGAATTTTAAAAACTTAATGGTGTACGCGCCTGGCGGCAAGAAAGACGGCATGCAGATCTTGCCTATCTCTGAAGTGGCGGCCAAGGATGACTTCTGGAACATCAAAAACGTAACGCGTGACGACCAACTCAGTGCCCACCGCGTACCGGCGCAACTGATGGGCATCATCCCTAACAACACCGGCGGCTTAGGTGACGTAGAGAAGGCGGCGACCGTGTTTGCTTATAACGAGATTGAACCATTGCAGGAGCGGATGAAGGAGCTGAATGATTGGCTGGGGGTGGAGGTGATCCGGTTCAAACCTTATTCATTATCAGAAAATAAGTAAAGAACAAGTCCGCAAATAGCGGGCTTTTTATTTTTCATGATATTTACTATATTTATAGAGTTACTGTTTGTTTTTTTTGTTCTTAATTAAATAGATCAAGTCGATTATTTCTTTAACATGATTAGTTGATAAATTATCGATTAGAGCGATTCTTTTTCCAATGCCATTCAGTGATGTTCCTATAATAACCCCCTTGAGGTTGTCTATGTCTATCCAAAATCTATCATGAAAATCATTGCTAATAATATCTATAATTTTTATTTTTGGTATTACGCTTTTTATAGCGTCATGTATTATTTTCTTTTTGTCTTTTGATTTTTCTAATGTCATGAAAGTTATACTTTCAAGTTCTTTTGAAATTTCCGATATAATTTTTTTTAAAATATCTATGCAAAAAGGATGCGTTGATGCTTCATAAAAATATGTATCAGTGATGATAAGGTTTTTTACTCCATTCAAGTTTTTTATGAACCCTAGAATAACTTTCTCTATTTCATTGACATGAATTCCTTTATGCATAAGCGCATCACAGGTGATTGAGTAATTGAATAAAGAGGAAATTCCATTTTTAGTAATGTAATCACGTAATATCTCTCGAATGAAAGTTTCATCTCGTTTTGAGTAGGTGAAGTTTTTATAAATATTTCTGCTCTTATCTAGTTCTTCGAAAAAAGTATTTATATCATTATTTTCATTGAGGCTTCTAACATAAATAATGCCTGCTTTCATATTGTCCATTTTTAATCCTTGCATATAAGAATAGATGTTGTTTAATAGCAGTTAGAGGTTTAACTGCTTGATTGGTCTAAAACTGGACGGAAAGGGCAAGCTAGAGTATTAAGTTTAAACGTCATTGCTCTACGCTACAAATTTAAGCTCTTTTACTCTTGTTACCCCAGCGCGCGCCCTCGTGACCCCGCCACGCCTGCCCACTTAACCCACTATTTTTTATGCACCTGCATGAGGAAGGCTTAAGCCGCGCCAAATAAGGCCCTAAACGGTAAAAAATGCCCCTACAAAAGCTTGCATAATTTGCGTATTGCTTGCCTGTTATTGCAATGCACGCAATTCCCCTCGCATCAAGGGGGATTGCGTAATTTTACTTCTACCTAGAGTCATTTTGAGGGAGGGTTACCATTGATGAATGAAGGATTGTTTTTTGAAAGTCAAATCTATACTGAAACCAATATAATAAACCTTTATATTACATATTTCACATTAAAATGCCATCTCCATCTATTAATGCTCTATGCTCTGCTTTAACATCTACTTTTCGTAGTCAAACATCTGCACAACCAGAAAAAGTTAATGGTATCGACGCCGATGGAATTAACATACTTAAGCATAATGGAATTACTCTATGTCAAAATGGTAAAGCTAACCAATTGGTTATTCATTGTCATGGCGGGTGGAAGGAGTTGGAGAAAGAGTCAAGCTATTTTACTCGTCAAGTAGGTGACGGCTGGACGGAAGTCCCAAAAGGCATGCGGCTAGATTTTTATACGGGAGATGGGGACTTTACAAAAGGATCTAGTGTATTAACTGAAGTGTCGCTGCGCTCAGATGAGGCATTGCTTGATGGCATTAAGCCTAGAACTGGATTATCTTCTGATGATTTATCGAAGCTCGCAGAGATGAGAAACACTTCGCCAGAAAATATGGAAAAAATGTTACTTTCGTCAGCAATTGGGGTTAAAGAAACAGTGCAAGAACTAACTACAGTAAAAGATTATGCGCTATATATCCATGATCAAAATGACCAAGTTATAAAATCATATCAAGAAGGTTCTTATGGGCGTGATATTGATATCGCGCTTGTTACGGAGAAAGAGCATAAAAGACATTTATCGGATGTTTTTGAAGCTATTTTAAAATCAGGGGCTAATTATCAGGTAATACATTTTGGTGCATGCCGCGTTAGTCGTTAAAAGTATGTGACTAAAATTGTGTAAATGGTAATCCCCTCTCAATATAATGATAGGCAGAAATAACGGTAGGCGATCCCCCTTGATACGGGGGGGATTGCGTGCCTTTGCAAGAAAAAAGCATGGGGTCAGGTCTTACATTTTACATGAGATAAAATTTACAGTGGTTTGCAAAGCAAGTTAAATTGATTGCTCATGTCAAATGTAAGACCTGACCCTAAAAACTAAAAAAACTTGGTGACTTACTCAATCAACGCATCGAGCCGTTTCTTGAGGTAGTGCTCTAGTAGCTTTTGACTTCCATCAAAAATTGTTTTGAATGGTGCATCTTTCAGTTCTGTTTTTAGCTTTAATAGTATTTCTTTATTTTGTAAAGATTTGGCAAAATCATGGCCCCTCTGTGTAAGCCGAATTGGTATGGATGTTAATGTTACGCTGCCACCTCCACCAATTCTAATGCCAATAGATTTCAGCCCGCTAAATTGTAAGTCTCGATTGCTGATTAACTCATTTTCCAGAGCAAGCTGTAGATGAAATAAGAATTCGTCATCTAGTCCTGATTGATTTGAGATTGTTATGCCGGCGTTCTGAATGTCTTGAATTGAAATATGTGCTTTGGGTGAGTTGATGAAGACATCAAGAAGTTTTGAGATGTATTCGATGTTTGGGCTCATTTCTATTGCTCCTTTGAAGATTGAATAACTGGGTTAAATTAATTACTTCATGTCGAATGTAAGATCTGGCCCCAAAGGTTTACGCACTAAAACTTGACAGTAAAGCCATCGATAAGTGGGGTTAATTTGTTAGTCCCATATTTTTTCGCCATTCCTCACGGCCAATAAATCCAAGATCACTACTGCCTTTTATTAAGGGAAGTAAGCCAATTTTATGCAACTCTTGCTCTATCGCATGGGCTGTATCTCGGTGTTGCTTACTCTCATTGCTAAATACTTCTTGTGTACTTATGACTACCGACCCAATATTGGGCATGTACCAAACGGCATAAGCAGAAGGTACATCTTCAGCTAATAATTCAGCTTTTATTAGTTGCATCCAGCTTATTTCCCTTCTATCTGGGAAAATGCAGTGCAAATCTGTATTTCCGCTTGTTTGGGTTACGTTAAAGAATTTGATGTCGTTTGAGAAATATTCAAATAATAGTTTAACCAGCCAGAAAAAAAACTGACTATCTTTTTCTCCGGAAATGTCAAAATCTATATTTGCTAGATTCGCATCAAGACTTAAGTAAGAAGTAAAATCAACTTGGATGGTATCTATTTTGTTTTGAAGCCACTTTTTGAATAATACATCGTCTTCCTCTTCTTTTTTTGTTAACCTAGCATTGTTTAATTTAATATTAGACCATCCATCGTTTATAAATTCTTCAGATTCAAATATTAGATCTATATATTTTTCTGCGTTAATGTTGGTCGCATATGGAAGTCTTTCGTCATCTCCAATTTTTAGGTGCCAATCTAAGTGAGTCTTTCCATTTAATTTGTTGATTATTTCTTTGTTTAATTGCATGTAAGATAAATATCTGGATGTGAATTCATTTTTTTTATTACTGTCTGTGCTTATTATAGATGCTTCTACAGTGTGGCGAGCCATTGTATATTCTCTCTTTATATTTTTTTGTTAATTAATTGCAATGATTTTCTATCTAAAGCAACGCAAATTATATTGTTTAAATCTTTATATTTGTTTGAATCAAATATTTTTTTCATATGGTTTGAAACAGTATCTTCTGTGAAAATCCAAAAGTGATGAATTCCACATGGTGACTCTATTTGAGTTTTTATTGCATCAGCTTGTCGCTGTGCCTGTTCGCGCATTTTCTTGCTGAAAATATCTTTTGCGTCATCAGGAGTTATTTTATCGCCACGACGGGGATTGGTTTTTTTAGCAAGCCATTTTGCATGTTCAAATGAATCAGTTTTTGAGCGTTCTAATAATGTTTTGTACCCATACTTCGCTTCAACTAAAGAACAATAGCTCGGCCAGAATCCATCAAACTGTACTTTTTTAGGATCGGCAGTTAATACATATTCTTTGATGGTGACAGGCACAAAATAGTACAGCATTGCCTTGTATTCTTCTGTTACTTTTGCGTAATCAAAAACGGAATCTGGTGTAAATACTTTATTCTCCAGCGAGTAATCACTGCTTACGCCTTCGGTTTCATCGCGTATTTTATGCAATTCAGCATCGTCTGATTTTGTGCTGCCTTTTTTGATTTTGATTGAAAACTTATTTTCCCGCCAGTTTTCATAATCAGGAACATTTGCCACTACCCATTGAAACAGCATTGAACTGAGCATGGTATTCATGTTCACTTCTTTGGTGTTGCCTTCTACGGTGCAACGGCAGGTGCGCTTTTTTCTGATATTGCTGAGTTCGGTTGTCAGAGCGGCACCAATTGCACCCGAACTCCAGAGGCGGGCTTCCCAGCCTTCGGGATTCATGGGGGGATGAGGCAAAGCGCCTGGCTGTTCTACCGCAGGAGGGAATGACACACTTGGGCGAATGATACGCGGTGGCGTTGCGCTTACACTGGCCTGTATGGATACATTGCCGTTAGGGAGTGCAACGGGAGCACCTGCCGTTTTTGCCGGGGCTTTCATTGCGAGCTTGCTGGCTTTTTTCATTGCCAGCGCTGAGGCAATATTCGCTAAGCTTTGATCTGATATGGCCACTTCAAATCGAACAGGTTTTTTGTAATCAAAAGAGTCCTCGCTATTAAGCGGATCTGTCTTGTTACTGCCTTTTTGTACTGTTTTGGCGATGATTGCTGTGGCTACAAATGTAAAAGCAATATCAAGAAGAACAATTGCTGGAACCATTTTATTTCCTATATGCCACTTAGCGTGGTTTTATTTCAGAGTAAGTCTTTCCCTCATTTTGCCAAAACTTAAGCCCCATATAGTCCTTAAAGGCAATATCAACCGGAATTGCCCGGCCATAGGCATCTTTTTTATCTTTAATGGCAATATCCATCTCCTGCACTTCATCATGATTGAGCAGGGTAAACGCTAGAATAATATATTGTGATCGGATAATAATATCGACTAAGCCTAGCTGGCCTGTCTTTACAATGGCTTCCCATGTCTTTTTATCATCAACAAGCGCGGATTTAAGCACTGGATCATCCTTAGCTAGCCTGTCTAGCATTTCTTTGACTTCTTGTTGTTCTTGTAGCTCGTTGACGCCATCCATATTGGATTCGCAGAATTCCATGCTTATGTTCTCTTGGTCAATTCAGTGGTTTGATGATGTGCCTGATTTGATGATGGGCGTCATAAAGCCACCATGCCTGAATCTGGCCCATTAGTTTTTTTTCTTGTTCTGGCGTAAATGTTTTAATCAGCCGCAACAATACAGGCGGATCATAAATACGGACTAAGGCTTCTTGGCCGCTTTTTAATTGGGCTTGCATAAAAGGCTGGATGGTCTTTTGTAGCTCTTTTAAATTCAGCGGCGTCCAGATCCAACTTAAGGAGGCTGTTTCGTATTCTATTTTTAACAGCTGTAAAAAAGCGTCGCTTTGTAAATAGCTGGGGTCAATATGGATCAGCCACGGGGCAAGATCATGTAAATTTTGTTCTGGCGTGTCTTCAAATAAAGAGCATCGCTCCCCAGCTGGCAGAATGAAGCGCAAGCGATGCAAGCCGCTTGTTTGTGCTGCGGCATCAATCAGTAAAAACAGGTTTCCTGTTGCAGGCACGGCTTCAGCGGGCCAAAACTGCTTGAAATGCTCATGCTGGACGAATGACATAATTGCTCCGGTCTTCTGCGGCCTGTTTTAAGCATGAAGGCTTTATCTCGCCATTTGGCATTTCTGGAAAAAACACATTCATTTGATCTGGCCCGCTCATTGCATGGTTTGCCCCTTTCACCGTCACTTCCCCTGGGCAATGAATCTCGATATTGCCGCCTTTTAGCCGGATATAGCCGCCACCTGCCGTGACTAAAACTTCATCTTTAGCCGAAATGCTAAGCAGCCCCTTGCAAGCCGTTACTTTCAGGTCTTTATCGCCGGTAATCTCGATATCGTTACTTTGCGCTTGCAGCTGGATTTTGCCCTTGGCGGCGATCAGTTTGAGCGCGACTTTATCTTTTACCCCCGCTACAAACAGGCTGATATGCTGGCCGACGTTATGTATCCAGCGGCGGCCTGATGTTTGGTTACTATCCCGCTGGGCGATCTGGTCGATATTGGTTTCGGCGGTGAGGGAAAGGCTCTGTGGCGTGGTGATGGCTACACCGTCTTCACCATGCAATAAAATAATTCTTTGCTGGCCTGCTTGTTCCTGAGATTTTGTTTTGCTGTCTTTATCGGTATTGCTACCGGCTGCAAAGCTTTTGCTGGCGTGGACGTGGTGATGCAGATGGCCGGTGGTTTCTTTTTCGCCCGGGCTATTATCTGGCTGGATGGTTTGCTCTTTGTCGCCGGTTTCCATTGTGTCGGCAAGTTGGTGGCTTGCCGTTTCGCCTAAGCTTTGCGCCAAGGCTAAAGCTGATTCAAGCTGGCTTTGGGCGGGCGTGTGGTCTAGCTGTTTGCCCGAGGCGCCGCTCTTGGCTTCGGTGCTGATGAGTAAACCCTTGGCGCGGATTGCCCCTTGATTGTCCGTGCGTAATTCAAAGCCTTCGCCCCGTGGCTCGCCTTTTCCGTCTGTGCGCGGGTGAATTAAATAGCCAAGGTTAAGCTGGGTTTTGCCGTGTTCGCTTGATAGCTTTGTGCGCACTTCGCCTTTTGTATCATCAAACAGCAGCTCGCCATACTGCCCGCCTTCATGTTCTTTGGTTTTGATGCCTGATAGCGTTTTATTGGCGGGTAAGGCACCAGCACCGCTGAAATTTGGCACTGAATGGCTACCGTTATAAACAGTGCCAGTTACAACAGGGCGGTCGATATCTCCTTCTATAAAGCTGACGGTTACTTCCATTCCCACCCTAGGGATAAACTGATGCCCAAAGCTCGCGCCTGCTGATGGCATGGCGACGCGGATCCAGCAGGATGACTTGTCGTCAAGATTTGCGCCAAATTCGGGATGCTCGGCGGCACGTTGCCAGTGGTACTGCACCTTAATACGGCCTTGCTCGTCGGTGTGGACTTCTGATCCGGCAGGGCCAACCACGGTGGCAGTTTGCAAGCCTGGGCTAGTGGGTTTGGTAAATTCTTGCTCGCCAAAATGACTAAGCACAGGCTGGCCGCGTCTTTGGGCGGTAAAGTCCACTTGATAAGGCGCGTTATCCTTGGCTGAAGTGGCAAGCAGGCTAGGGGCGATCAGTTGCAATTGCTGGCTTAAATCCGCTGGCAAATTATTGTTTGCGGTGAATTTAAGCTCAGTGATGGCGAATTCGCGCTGCTCAGCCGAATCGAAATCATGAGCGGGGTGGTCTTCTAGGCGAAACCATTGCCCAGCTTGCAAGCTGCGCAATGTACCTGAGCCGGTAAACGATTTCTTTTGTCCGTCTAAAGCATCTTGGCGCAGCTTTGCATCTTGGTTTAGCTGATCTAAATCGCTGGCGTAGTAATGCGCTTGCGGGTCGTAATATTCTAGGCTTGACTGGATTTGCTGCCCACCTTCGCCCTGATCGATCGCGCTTTCATTCAAGCTATGATTGGTGAGTGTGGCTTTATAGTCAAAGCTGGCAAGGGAAACCGAGCTGCTGCCGATTTGCCGCTGTGTATTCCAAACGGTGAGCGAATCGCTTTCCTCGGTTGCCGAGGCACGGTGAAAGCGAGCGATGGGCTCTAAAGCTTCGGGGATGGAGAAGACGTCATCAAAAACCACCAGCTGCACTTGAGGGGAATCGCCCGCCAAATGTTCAAAACGCCACGATAGGCCGCTTTCTTTCATTAAGCGGCACAGGAAGGTGTAATCGTCTTCGCGGTATTGCACGCAATAAGAGCGGGGAGGGTATTCGCCCGATAATTTGAAATCTAGTGCTTGGACAGATGCAAACACAGGGTTTTTGGCCTGATGTTCGGCCAGTACCTGTTTCACAATATCGACGGCTGACAAATCTTGGAAGACCCGAGAAGTGCGGCGATATCTAAGCAAGGCAAACGGCGGCTCTATCGTCAGTGCATACTTTGCAAAGCCCCCATCAGAGCCTAAGAGCTGTACCTGGCTAATGACCCCGCAACGTTCAACTGTGTCGCCATTGGCATCTGCTATTGCCAATACCACCGGCAAACCTAACAGCGATTTGAGTTCTAAATCGCCAATGGGGGAAAGACAATCGATTCGATAGAGAAAAGTCCGATTTATCCCTTCACTGCCTGTTACGTGCTGGGGTAATAGCTGTTCGCCCCATGCTGCACCATCGCCTAGTTGAAGAGAGATAAGGCGCTGATCCTGATTAAAAGCAGCGGCGAAAGAGGCGAGTAGATCAAGGGCCATGAGAAACCAAGGGCTTACAGGGGATTTCTATATTACACGAGGCTTTATGCTTGCTGATCTAGCCTTGCAAAAAATGTATTGTGTAATTATGCACAAAATCGAAAATTCTAAGGTTTACTCTTGTCTGCCTGAGTTGGTTTGCTCGAATGGTTGCTGCTCTTTTTCATGGGGTTTGGGGGCTGGCTGCCTAAATTCTGTAAGGAATGTTGCTATTAATGTTGCTATTGTTGGGCCTAAAAGGGCCTTTTTAAGCATAAAAAAAGCCACTTAGATTTCTCTAAGTGGCTGATTTCATTGCTTTGTACTGGTGGAGCCGGCGGGAGTCGAACCCGCGTCCGGAAGCACTCTATAGTGAGTTCTACATACTTAGTCATGTCATTTGGTTTTAATTCCCGACCACGCCGACCGACAGGCTTGGAGAGAACGAGTTACCTTAGATTTAGCCTCTGCCCAAGTAACCCGAGCAAAAGCGATCCCATCTTAATGACTCTGCGTATCGTTTTTAGGCGACCTACCCGATGGGCCCTGTAGTGCAGAGTCTAGCGCGATTAAGCGGCTAGAGCGTAGTTATTGTCGTTTGCGACTATATAAATTCAGTGTTTTACGGGAATCTGAGACCCCGGTATGCCCTCATCCACTTTGCAACCCCCGTCGAAACCATGGCGGCCCCAATGAAGATCTCTGATTATACGCGTAAGCCTGCTCTTGTACAACGTGCGCCTTCGCCGTAACGGGTTTCTAGCGAAGCTTGCTGGGGCTGATGGCTTAATTTTCTATGGATAACAATGGCTTATGTTTTTTTAGTAAATGGTAGCAATAGCTACCATTTACTAAAACTAGCCTGGCAGGTGCTGAAGTAGATCAAGCGGGTGGGCGATGCGGTGGTCGGCTCCCCATTCATGAGGTTTGTCCTTGCCGCTGATATAGCCGTAATCGGCTAGCACGGTGCGCATGCCTACTTTGCGGCCTGCTTCAATATCGCGTTCTGCGTCGCCTACATAGATGCAGTGGGCCGGATCAACACCAAGCTGGGCGGCTGCAAAATACATGGGTTTGGCGTCTGGCTTGGCCACGCCGACGGTGTCCCCCGAAACCACTACGCCGGGGCGGCAGGGGAAGGGGAGTTGGGCGATCAGCGGGTCGGTATAGCGGGCAGGCTTATTGGTGACAATGCCCCATTGCAGGCCACGGGCGGCAATTTTTTCGATCAGGGCGTGAATGCCTTCAAAGAGGGCGGTTTCTTCACAGAGGCTGGTTTCGTACAGAGCCAGAAAACGCTCGCGCAGCACAGCAAACTGCTCGTCTTGCGGGATAACTCCAAAGCCCAGCTCGATCAGGCCGCGTGCGCCGTGGGATGCCAGTGGGCGGATGGCGGAGTAAGGCTGCGGTTTGCGGCCTTCTTCGGCAAGCAGGCGGTTGAGTGCGGCGCCCAGATCTGGCGCGGTATCAGCAAGCGTGCCGTCAAGATCGAATAGGACTGCGGTAATCATGGAGTTTTCCTTGTGGGGTTTAAATGGATTTGCTTGATTTAAGGGGCTTTCCTTGTGGCAATCAGGTAGTTCACGGCAGCATCGTCATCGAGCTTATAGATTTTGGTGAGCGGGTTATAGCTTAGGCCGCTGAGCGATACGGTTTCGATTTCTGCGTTTCGGGTCATGCGGGCCAGCTCGGACGGCTTGATAAATTTGGCGTAGTCGTGCGTGCCGCGCGGCAGCATGCCTAAGACGTATTCAGCGCCCACCACGGCCAGCATATAGCTTTTGGCATTGCGGTTTAGGGTAGAAAAGAACACCCAGCCGCCGGGTTTGACGAGGCGGGCGCAGGCTGCTACTACGCTGGCTGGGCTCGGCACATGTTCCAGCATTTCCATGCAGGTCACGATGTCGTAACTTTCTGGTTCTTCCGTGGCGAGCTGCTCCACTGGCACGCAGCGGTAATCGACTTCGAGTTTTGATTCAAATAAATGCAGTTTGGCAACTTTAAGTGATTTTTCTGCCAGATCAATGCCAGTGACATTCGCCCCCTGGCGGGCTAGGCCTTCGGCCAGAATGCCGCCGCCGCAGCCTATATCGAGGATTTTTTTGCCAGCCAGCTCAACGTGCTTTTGCATAAAATCGATGCGCAGCGGGTTGATCTCGTGCAGAGGCTTGAATTCGCTCTCGGTATCCCACCATTTATGAGCGAGGGCAGAGAATTTGGCGATCTCGGAAGGGTCAACATTGATATTTGCTTCAGTCATCAGGCTTCCTTTTTGATGCGTTGTTGCCAGCGGCGAGCGCGGTTTAGCGTTTCGCCAGCGTTTAAGCTGAGGTGTTGCCCGGCTTGATAAACGCAGCGCCCGGCAATCCATGCATGGCTAACTTGCGAGCGATCCGCTGCATAGACAAGTTGTGAAATGGGGTCGTAGCAAGGCTGGGTCGCAGCAGCAGAGAGATCAACGGCGATCAAATCTGCTTGTTTGCCTACTTTAATGCTGCCTATTTTATCATCGAGGCGCATGGCTTTGGCAGCGTTTATGGTGGCCATTTCTAAAGCCTGCCAAGCGGGGATGGCTTCGGCATTATTGGCTTGGGCTTTGGCAAGCAAAGCGGCAAGGCGCATTTCGGCAAACAGATCGATTTTATTATTACTGGCTGCACCATCGGTGCCAATGCTTACATTGATACCTGCTTGCTGCATGGCATGAATACGGGCAATGCCGGAGGCGAGCTTTAAATTACTGGCCGGATTATGTGCAATATTTACGCCGTGCTTAGCAAGTAGGGCGATCTCTGTATCGCTGGTGTGCACCATGTGTGCCGCAACTAAATTCGATCCTAAAAAACCCAGCGCAGCGAGTCGCTCCAGCGGGCGCACCCCGTATTGTTTCAGGCTATTTTTGATTTCATCCTGCGTTTCATGGATATGGCAATGCAAGCCTAGGTCAAGCTCATCGGCTAGAGTAATGACTCGGCGAAAAGTGCTGTCGCTTACCGTATAGGGAGCATGGGGGGCGAGGGTGAAATGCACTAATGGCTCGCCATTAAATTCGGCGCGTGAGGAGAGCGCTTTTTTGATATAGCCATCCGCATCAGAGGCGAAGGGCGTGGGAAATTCTAAAATGCTGCAACCAATGCCCATCCGAAATCCGCTAGAAATAGCGGCGCAGGCCACGGCGCTGTGCTCAAAATACATATCATTGGCGCAGGTAGTGCCGCCAGCAATCATTTCCATAATGGCGAGCGTGGTGCCATCAAAAACAAAATCATCAGAAACATGGGCCGTTTCGGTGGGCCAGATATGCTGGTGCAGCCAAGTCATAAGCGCTAGATCATCAGCATAGCCGCGTAATAAGCTCATGGCCGAATGGGTGTGGGTATTAATTAGACCGGGGAGTAGCGCATGTTCTGCGAGTAAGGTTTCTTTGGCGCTAGGGTAAGCGGTACGTGCGGCACTGAGCGGCATAATTTGCACAATGCGTTCATGATCAGTAATAACGGCATGATCAATGAGCACAGTAGCATGAGGTTCGATTGGAATAAGCCAGCGCGGAGCAATAATCTGCATGGAATGATCTCGAATTAATCGATCAGAATAGTGGTTTTTATTTTTTATTGAATAGCCATAATTGCAGCTGCTGAATCTGCTTTAAGCATTGATTATAAAGGTATAGTTAATTTAATTAAGCGCATGTAATCTGCTTGTCATTCTTTGCAATTGATATTTTTTATATGACTTTTGAATTGTTTGATTTAGAAAAACAAAAAGCCGACCTTGCGGTCGGCTTTTTTTAAAGCGGTACTGCCTGCAAATTACTTAGCAGCAGAAGCTTCGGAAGCAGCAGCTTCGGAAGCAACTGGAGCTGCTTCAACAACAGCAGAAGCTGCTTCAACAACAGCTGATGCTGCTTCAACAACAGCAGAAGCTGCTTCAACAGGAGCTTCAGTTTTGCCGCAAGCGGACAGAGCAACAGCGATCAGAGCAGCAACTAGCAGGGACTTTTTCATTATGAACTTACCTTTGACAGAGACGAATGGGACAAACGAAATTAAATAGGTGCAATCAACCGTGGATCGATGCTGAAAAACTGCAATCATTCAGTGACCGACCGACAGCGCAAATAATATCACGTTTTATTTGAAAGAACAGTCCAACACATTATGAATACCGCTATTTAGGCAAGAATTCTGCAACGCCATGTAACAACATGTTAAATGTCTATAAATATAAGCGCTGCCATTCATTGCTTGGGCTGGATTGCTCCCAAAGGGCATTAAATTGCTGTTGCATCATCGCAACAATGCGTGAATCAGTGGTTATTTCGCCTCTTGGCCAATCAAAATGATAGCGATGTAACAAACATGTTTTATCGGCAAGAATAAAGCCTTGTTGCCAGTTAGAACAAGATTCATGTGCAAGCCGTAACTCAATTCTTTGCGGGAACCTTTCTGTCAATTGTAAAAATTGCGGACAGCGCTGGCTAAGGTAGTGAATATCAAAGCAAATCAGGCGCAAATACCCCGGAGGAGTGGCCGTAAAAAACGCCCATAAGGCATCAAAAATAGCTCGGCTGCCCAGATCACAGTGTGAAAAGTTGCGTTCGCAAAGGAGCAATTCTTGTTGCGCCGAGCCCATGATTTGCGCCACGGCTTGCGGATAAGCCGCGTAGGCGTCAAAAGTTTGTGCTTCAGGAGAGCTGTAAATAGCCATATTCGTAGCATTCATAAAGAATAGTAATCAGGCCTTCCGGGTAATCTGCGGCTGGCAGCTTGCGCTGGTCGGCTAGTTTTTGTAGCCAAGGTAGCGCTTCTGGCTCAAATTCAAGCGCTTCGCCATTGGCGTAAACACGATCAGCTTCGTACAGCATCAGCGCTTTGGCATCGATCATAATGCCGCCTTTGGCGATTTCTGCCGCAAAATCATCAAAATCAAGTGGCTCATTAGGCTGATTATAAAATACATGGGGCTTAGGTTCGGTGAAATAACTGCCGACAAAGCGGCGGATGGTTTCATCGTTCCAGGTGATGTTTTTCAGCATTTCGCCGATTTGTTCGACAAATTCGCTGTCAATTTCGGCGGGCCTAGCGGTGGGCTGGCGCTGTGGGTCACTATACATACCCTCAAGGCACAGCTCGTCTTGCAAGAATTCTAAAAACTTACCGGCGATTTCCTGTGTTTTTGGTGCTCTAAAGCCTATTGAATAGGTCATGCCTGGCTCAAGCGCTACGCCATGATGGGCGTACATCGGCGGCAGATACAGCATATCGCCGTGCTCCAGCACCCATTCTTGCTCTGGATGAAACTCTTTTAATACCCGAATTGGTGCGTCTTCAATAAAGCCGCTCGCGTCGTCGCTCGAGATTTGCCAGCGTTTCTTTCCACCAACTTGCAATAAAAACACATCGTAAGAATCATAGTGCGGGCCTACGCTGCCACCTGGTGGTGCGTAAGAGATCATTAAATCATCCAGCCTTGTGTAAGGCAGGAAATTAAATTGATAGAGCAGATCTGCAATATGTGGGACTAAATGATTGACGTTGCCAACTAAGATGGTCCAGTCGGTTTCGGCAAGGCGGGCAAAGCGTGATGGGCGGAAAGGGCCGGATTCGGCTTTCCAGCGGCCGCCTTTATACTCAATGAGCTTGGACTCCACATCCTCGTGTTGGGCCAGCTCGGCCAGACGTGCGTAATCGATCAGCTCGGGAAAGTTGCTCCAGGCATTGCGGATCAGTAATGGTTTTTTTTGCCAGTATTCTTTTAAAAATTCTTCCGGACTGAGTCCGCCTAAAAGTTGCATGTTTTTGCTCTATAACAAAATGGATTACAACAATTATCGCATGGAGAACACATGCTGAACGTTGGAGATATTGCGCCTGATTTTATTTTGTCTGATGCTCAAATGGATGATGTGCAATTGGCGCAGCTGCGTGGGAAGTCTCATGTGGTGTTGTATTTCTTTAATAAAGATCACACGCCCGGTGGTATTACCGAGGCGGTTGAGTTTAGTGATCGCTGCGCAGCATTTCGGCAATATGACACAGTTATCCTTGGCGTTAGCATGGATGATTGCTTGTCACACGAGCAATTTCAAGACGAGCAGGGGATAGAATTCGATTTATTAGCCGATCCAACAGGCGAAGTAAGCCGGCTCTATTACGCTCTACATGAGTGGGAGGCACATGGCGTGGTAAGATACGGCATAGACCGTTCCACGTTTGTAATCGATAAGGACGGCGTGATCCGCCATGCGTTTTATCACGTTGTCCCCAAGGGCCATGCGGCGGAAATTCTTAAACTCGTGAAACAGCTAGGGTGAACCCATGCAAATTGCAAAAAATACCGTTGTAACTTTAAATTATGAAATGTTCGATGCCACTGGCAAACAAATCGACAAAACCGAAGAGCCGATTGAATATCTGCACGGCGGTTATGACAATGTTCTTCCTTTGGTTGAAGAAGCACTGGAAGGCAAAAATGTTGGCGACAGCATTGATGTGACAATGGAAGCAGAAGACGCTTTCGGTGAACACGATGCAGATTTAGTTCGTGAAGAAGAAAAATCTTCATTCCCGATGGAAGTTGAAGCCGGCATGATGTTCGAAGCCGATGATCCTGAAACCGGCGAAGTATTGTTATTCCGCGTGACTGAAATCGAAGGCAACCGCGTTGTAGTGGATGCAAACCATCCATTCGCGGGTATGACTATTCGCTTTGTGGGTACTGTTGCTGCGGTTCGTGAAGCAAGTGAAGAAGAGCTTGAACACGGCCATGTACACGGTGAGCACGGCCACGATCACTAAGATGATTAGGGTTTGATTGAAGAAAAGCGAGCTTAGGCTCGCTTTTTTTGCGTTGGGGTAAAGCCGTGCTGCCATTTTAAATATCTGTGGCCCAAGTAGGCTGATATGAGCTGCTTTAATTTATGCCAATTTATTTCGTTTTTTAGCGTTTTATTTTTTTTTGATGAGTTTTATTAAAACAGAGTTGCGCTTGTCATAAATAATTAGCTTATATGTAACCTAAATGTAAAGTAACTCATCTATCGTGCATTCTTCCTCTTAGGGAGATGTAAATGAAAATTATTCTTATCGCTGGCCTGTTGGCGAGCGCTTTATCTGCGTGCAATACCACAAGTAATGCGGTTGTGGTCGCACCAGTGGCTGCAGCGCCTAAAAATGTGATTTTCTTCCTGGGTGATGGGATGGGGATGACCACTTTAACTGCTGCACGCACTTATGCAGTAGGTGAAGATGGCGAGCTCACCATCGATACACTGCCAGAAACAGCGTTTATCAAAACTTATTCAAATGACGCACAGGTCACCGACTCTGCGCCGTCGATGGCCGCCTATATGACTGGGGTCAAGATGAATAACGAAGTCATCTCGATGAGCGCAGATACACAGGCCAAAGAGCCGGGCAAAGATGGCAGCAATGGTTGTGTGGACAATAATGGCAAGTCAGTGACGACCCTGCTAGAAATCGCTAAGGCAACAGGCCTGGCAACGGGCGTGGTCACAACCACCCGCGTTACTCATGCCACACCTGCAGCAACCTATGCGCATATTTGCCACCGTGATGCAGAAAACGATATCGCTGCGCAGTTTGTACCGGGCGGCAAGGGCTATAACCCAGCACTGGCCGATGGTGTGGATGTGATGCTGGGTGGTGGCAGCCAGTTTTTCTACCCGACAGCAGCAAAAGGTAAACGCACCGATGGCCGTGATTTAGTGGCTGAATTAAAAGCGAAAGGTTATGGGTTTGCGGGTACGCGTGCCGAATTTGATGCGCTGGATGTTAGCAAAACGGCCAAATTTGTAGGATTGTTTGCTTCTAGCCATATGAGCTACGACTTGGATCGTGATGCAGCAAAAGAGCCTAGCTTGGCTGAAATGACCGTGAAAGCAATTCAGGGTCTTAAGAAAAACAATAAGGGTATGTTTCTGATGGTAGAGGGCGGCCGCATTGATCACGCCCTGCACGAAACCACGGCCAAAAAAGCCTTACAAGATACCGTTGCCTTTGACGATGCCATTAAAGCGGCATTGGCTGAAATAAAGAAAACCGATCCGGAGCTAAAAAACACCTTGATTGTTGTGACCGCAGATCACGATCACACCCTCGTGTTGAACGGCTACGCCAAGCGCACAGGTAAATCTTCTGCGACTAATCCTGGCGTATTGGGGCTAGTCAAAGATGTGGTTAGCGGCAAATTATCGACTGATGCAGACGGCATGCCTTACACCATTATTGGCTTTGGTAATGGCGAAAGCCGTGGTGATAGAAAAACAGCGCTGGATGAAAGCGTGGTGTTTGCCAATAGCTATCATCAGGAAGCCGCGATTCGCACTACAGCCGGAAATGAAACCCACGGCGGCACCAATGTATTTCTAGGGGCCGTGGGCAAGGGCAGCGATCAGTTTTACGGGGTGATGGACAACACCAATGTGTTCAAGCTCATTCGCGACGCTGTTGGCCTGTAAGCCACCGTAGAATCAAGGGAAAAATCATGATGAAACAAACTCTTATTGCAAGCGCTTGCATGCTCGCTTTTGCTCAGGCTGCTCAAGCAGCCGGTGAAGCCAAGAATGTTATTTTCTTCTTAGGCGATGGCATGGGCCCGGCTACAGTCACTGCTGCGCGTATTTATAAATACAAAGAAGAAGGCGCTTTAACGATGGAAGCGCTGGATGCGGGCAGATCGCGCACCGCACGAATCAAAACGTTTTCTAACGACGCCCAAACCACCGATTCTGCTCCGTCGATGGCCGCCTATATGACCGGGGTCAAGATGAATAACGAAGTCATCTCGATGAGCGCAGATACACAGGCCAAAGAGCCTGGCAAAGATGGCAGCAATCAGTGTGGTGACAACAATGGTAAGGCAGTAGACACCCTGCTGGAGCTGGCCAAAGCCAAAGGAAAGGCCGTGGGTGCAGTGACCACCACACGGGTAACACACGCTACACCTGCGGCGACTTTCTCGCATATTTGCCATCGTGATGCAGAAAACAGCATTGCCGAGCAGGCTGTGCCGGGCGGTAAAGGCTTTAATGCCAAGCTGGGTACTGGTTTGGATGTCTTGATGGGCGGTGGCAGCAAGCACTTCCTGCCAAATAGTGCGAAAGGCGCAAGGACGGATGGCCGCGATTTGATCGCTGAATTAAAAGCCAAAGGCTATGTGTTTGCCGAAAAGGGTAGCGAGCTAAAAAATGTGGATGCCAGCAAAACAGACAAATTATTAGGTCTGTTTGCTTCCAGCCATATGGAGTACGAGCTTGATCGCGTAAAAAAATCAATTGATCAGCCCAGCCTCAGCGAGATGACGACCAAAGCGATTGCTGTGCTGGCTAAAAAGCCTGAAGGATTTTTCCTGATGGTAGAAGGTGGCCGCATCGATCACGCCTTGCACGGCAATAACGCCAAGCGGGTGATGGACGACACGATCGCTTTTGATGATGCGATTAAAGCCGCACTGGCTGAAGTCAGAAAAACCGATCCAGAGCTTAAAAACACCCTGATTGTGGTGACTGCAGATCATGACCATACCTTAACTATTAATGGCTATGGCAAGAAAGGCAGCGACATTATGGGCACGGTAAAAAATTATCGTGATGGCAAGGAAATGAAAGATGCCGACGGTAATAACTATACGGCGCTGGTGTTTGGTAATAGCTCAAATCGCCCGGTAACACGCACCATGCTGGTTGAGGGCAATGCGGATAAATCACAGGTCTTGCACGATGATTATCAGCAGGAAGGCGCAGTGAAAGTAGGCAATGGCAATGAAACGCATGGCGGTGGAGATGTCATGCTGTTTGCTGCGGGCGCAGGCTCTAAAACATTTAAAGGCACACTGGATAACACCAAGGTCTTTGGTTTGGTAAAGCAAGCTGCTGGTTTTTAATGCGTACTGATTGGTAAAACAGGCCGGCGATTGCCGGCTTGTTTTTGTAAGGAATAAATCAATGAAGTATTTATTATCAGCTTTGATGATGGCTGTATATATCGGGCTAGCCAGTGCGGTGAGCACGCCCGATGTTGCCGCTTTGGTGACCTATGAAACGCGGGTAGTCACGCCAGAGGGCGTGAGTAAATCGACCCGGTTTCAGGAAACATGGCTGCGTACCAGCCAGCGGGTTTGGAGTGAACGTGTCTTGCCAAAAAACGCCGTACCCGAAGCCACTAAAGCAGCGCTAGGCCATGAAGGCCATAACCATAATATGAATTTTGCACTGGCGGCCAAATCCATCCAGCTGGATGCCAGGGGCGAGCTTAAATTTGAGCTGGTGCGGAGCAAGTTGCAGCAGATTGTAGAAATGAGCAAAAGTGATTATCGCGAAGTTGGCTTTGATGGCAGCTGGGAAAGCACCGCCTATATGCTCGATCGCAAGCAGCTTAAAAATATGAAAAAACGCAGCACGCCTGCGCCTGCCGGTGAAGTCTGGCTAGAGAGTCGCAAGGGCGGCATGTATACCATGGTGCTGTGGTCAGAGAAATTGCAGCTGCCTAAAATCATTGAAACAGGCAATGAAAACGGCGGTAGCTGGAGCCGAGTAACGGTGGAGCCGCAAGCCATGCCTAAAGAGATGCCTTGGCTGAAGTCGGCTGGTTTTAGCCGAAAAGATTATATTGATTTGCTGGATTAAGCCGCGTTGTATTTCTAAAAATGAGCTTTGTTCTTCGGTGAACAAAGCTCATTTTTTTGCTAGCTTACTGGCCGATCTGCCGCATCAGAAAATGCAGAATGATTGTTTATTAGGCAATTGGCCATCGTAAGAACGGCTGAAGGCCCGCCCCGTAGCAAGGGCTTGTTTCAGGCTTTTTTAGCCGTTTTTGACGATGTAAATAATCGGTTTTTTTGTCTTGTTACTTATGCACAACAGCGTTAAAACCGCATAAATACTCGCTTTGCTTAAGCTCGTTTTTTTAGTCTTTACCTTCTCTCTTTTCATCCCCATCCGTCACTTGCCTATCTCGCTGAAAGACACTAGTATTTGTGTTAACTCTTCTTGTTAAACACTACATATAGTGTTTCTCCACAAGAAATCCACAGAATTATCCACAGCGAGACGTGCCCACTTAGCCGCACGCGCAACTCAATGAGAGCCCTATGACCGATAGCGTTAACACTGCTCAGCAGCACAGCAGCTATGCTGAATACAAAACCATTCGCCGCGATGGATCTGTGGTGCCATTTGCACCGAATAAAATCACCGTAGCAGTGACCAAAACGTTTATCGCCGTATTAGGCAGTGATGCCGCTTCCAGCGCCGCCGTGCGTCAAAAAGCCTTGCAGCTGACTGAATCCGTTGTATCAGCGCTGATGCGTCGTAAGCCAGAAGGCGGCGCGATTCATATTGAAGATATTCAAGATCAGGTCGAGCTGGCGCTGATGCGCGCTGGTGAGCACGATGTGGCCCGCGCCTATGTTTTATACCGCGAAGAGCGCAGCAAAGAGCGTCATTCCCGCTTTGAGCCAGAGCATCATCACGCGATTAATGTGTTGTATCCGAATGGCAGCAGCCGTCCGCTCGATTTAGCGCAATTAAAAGAGCTGATCGCTTCCTGCTGCAAAGGCCTGGAAGGCACCACAGACCAAGCTGCCATGCTGGCTGAAACACTTAAAAACGTTTACGACGGCGTACCGGCGGAAGAAGTTCGCCGCGCGCTGATTATGTCGTCACGTCAGCTGATTGAAAAAGACCCGGCCTATAGCTTTGTAACAGCGCGTTTACTGCTAAACAACTTGCGCTCAGAAGTATTAGGCAAAGAAGTCAGCCACGAAGAAATGGCATCCAAGTATGCCGATTACTTCCCGCAATTTATCAAGCGCGGTATCGATGCTGAGCTACTGGATGAAAACCTCGCCCAGTACGATTTAGCCAAATTGGGCGCGGCGCTGGATCATAGCCGTGATTACCAATTCGGCTACCTTGGCCTGCAAACCCTCTACGACCGTTATTTCCTGCATATCGAAGACAGCCGCATCGAGCTGCCACAAAGCTTCTTTATGCGCGTCGCGATGGGCTTGGCGATGAATGAAATCAACCGCGAAGAGCGCGCGATCGAGTTCTACAACGTCTTATCCAGCTTTGATTTTATGAGCTCGACGCCTACCTTATTTAACGCCGGTAGCCGTCGTAGCCAGCTTTCTAGCTGCTACCTCACCACCGTGTCTGATGATCTGGAAGGCATTTACGAAGCGCTGAAAGAAAACGCGTTGCTGTCTAAATACGCCGGTGGCTTGGGTAACGACTGGACGCCAGTGCGCTCCCTCGGTAGCCATATCAAGGGCACCAACGGCAAGTCGCAAGGGATTGTGCCTTTCCTTAAAGTAGTCAATGACACCGCCGTAGCGGTAAACCAAGGTGGCAAGCGTAAGGGGGCGGTTTGCGCCTACCTTGAAACCTGGCACGCAGATATCGAAGAATTCCTCGAAATGCGTAAGAACACCGGTGATGATCGTCGCCGCACGCACGATATGAATACCGCCAACTGGATTCCAGATCTATTTATGAAGCGCGTGATGCAGGGCGCTGACTGGACTTTATTTAGCCCATCCGAAGCGCCTGATTTGCATGACAAGTTTGGTAAAGATTTTGAAAAAGCTTACGTAGCCTACGAAGCAAAAGCCGCGCGTGGTGAAATGAAAATCGCCAAGAAGATTCCTGCGCTGGGCTTATGGCGCAAGATGCTTTCTATGCTGTTTGAAACAGGCCACCCTTGGATTACCTTTAAAGATCCTTGCAATATCCGCAGCCCGCAGCAGCATGTAGGCGTGGTGCATAGCTCGAATCTATGTACAGAAATCACCCTGAACACCAACGAAAACGAAATTGCGGTATGTAATTTGGGCTCGGTAAACTTGGTGAACCACATCAAAAATGGCGAACTCGATACCAATAAACTGGCACGCACCATCACCACCGCGATGCGCATGCTGGATAACGTGATCGACATTAACTTCTACCCGGTGCGTAAAGCGCGTGAATCCAATCTGAAGCATCGCCCGGTGGGTATGGGCATTATGGGCTTCCAGGATTGCTTACATATGTTGCGCCTGCCTTACGGCTCAGATGCAGCGGTTGAGTTTGCTGATCTATCGATGGAAACCGTGGCTTACCACGCTTACTGGGCATCCACCGAGCTGGCGCAAGAACGCGGCACTTATCCTAGCTACAAAGGCAGTCTGTGGGATCGCGGTGTATTGCCACAAGATTCGATTAAATTGCTGGCAGAAGAGCGCGGTGGCTATCTGGAAATGGATACCAGCTCACGCTTGGATTGGACACAGCTGCGTGAACGCGTTCGCACCCACGGCATGCGCAATTCAAACTGCCTAGCGATTGCGCCAACAGCGACCATTGCCAACATCATCGGCGTATCGGCGTGTATCGAGCCAACGTACCAAAACTTGTTCGTGAAATCGAACTTGTCGGGTGAGTTCACCGTGGTGAATGAATACCTAGTGCGTGATCTAAAAGCGCGTGGTCTGTGGGATGAAGTGATGATCTCAGACCTGAAATTCTTTGACGGCTCGGTGTCTAAAGTAGAACGCATCCCGCAAGACCTGCGTGATTTGTATGCAACCGCGTTTGAAGTGGATCCAAACTGGTTGGTTGAATGCGCATCGCGCCGCCAGAAGTGGATCGACCAAGGCCAATCGCTCAATCTTTACCTTGCTGGCGCATCGGGCAAGAAGCTGGACGAGCTGTACAAATTTGCATGGTTACGTGGCCTAAAAACCACTTACTACCTACGCACCATGGCAGCCACTGCAGCAGAAAAATCCACCGGTAGCGGTGGCGAGTTGAACTCGGTTGCGGTAGATGGGGTGTACACCAACACCTCGGCAGCCGGTGCTAACTCGATCAGCTCCGCGCCCGCCATGGCCGCAATCGACGCAGCTTTGCCTGCAACAGATATGAAATTCTGCTCGATTGATAACCCAGAGTGCGAAAGCTGCCAGTAAAAATGTAGGGTGGGCACGCTTTTGTGCCCACGTGCGATGGGCATCAAGTTTCGTAGGGTGTACAACGACGAAGTCGTTGCGCACCAAAAGCTGGTGCGCAAGAAAAACGATTTGCACA
Source organism: Janthinobacterium sp. B9-8 (assembly GCF_000969645.2). Classification (NCBI taxonomy): domain Bacteria; kingdom Pseudomonadati; phylum Pseudomonadota; class Betaproteobacteria; order Burkholderiales; family Oxalobacteraceae; genus Janthinobacterium; species Janthinobacterium sp. B9-8. The sequence goes on along the minus strand of NZ_CP014222.1, from coordinate 2,719,135 downwards.
CCCTACAAAAAATCGGTTTTTTTCTATTTTTCCGTAATTTGAGGTCTCGTAGGGCGGGTGAAACCCGCGGGTTGCACCCGCCCTACGTTGCCATAGCCCTACCATTAAGTCATTGCAACACCCCACCAAACACCTTGAGAGTCAAATGACCGAAGCCCTGCACCCTGTCGATCAACTGATCCTCGCCTTACCTAAAACCGAGCTGCATCTGCATATTGAAGGCACTTTAGAGCCTGAAATGATGTTCGAGCTGGCGCAAAAAAATGGCATTGCACTGCCTTACGCCAATGTAGAAGAAGTTCGCGCCGCATATTCCTTTGATAATCTGCAATCGTTTTTAGATTTGTACTATGCCGGTGCCAGCGTGCTGGTCACCGAAGAAGATTTTTACGATCTGACTTGGGCTTATTGCGAACGCGCCTATTCCGATCATATTGTGCACACCGAGATCTTTTTTGATCCGCAAACGCATACCGCGCGTGGCATTGATATTGGCACGGTGATCTCTGGTATTACCCGCGCCCTGCAAGATGCCACCGATAAACTAGGCATTAGCTCCAAGCTGATTCTGTGCTTTTTGCGTCATTTATCCGAAGCCGATGGCAAAGCCACCTTGGACGCGGCGCTGCCGTATTTGGCACAAATCGATGGTGTAGGGTTGGACTCCAGCGAGCTGGGCCATCCGCCAGCTAAGTTCCAAAAATTATTTAAGCGTTGCCGCGAACTGGGCCTGCCTGCCGTGGCGCATGCCGGTGAAGAAGGCCCTGCCTTTTATATTACTGAGGCGTTGGATTTACTCGGCGCGTCTCGTATCGATCATGGCGTGCGCTGCACCGATGACGCCACCTTGGTGGTGCGCCTTGCCACCGAGCGTATTCCGCTCACCGTTTGCCCGCTTTCAAATTTAAAGCTCTGCGTGGTGGACGATTTGGCCAAACATAATTTACGTAATTTGTTGGCAGCGGGCCTGTGCGCCATGGTGAATTCTGACGATCCGGCGTATTTTGGCGGCTACCTCAACGCTAATTTATTAGCTTGCCGCGCCGCCATGGATTTATCCGCAAGTGAAGTGATCCAATTGATTAACCACAGCTTTGAAGCATCTTGGTTGCCAGACGCCGATAAAGCACGCTGGCGTGCCGAAGTATTACGCATCGCCTGTATCGCCAAGTGAGCTTGCTATCCCGATGTGTGCAGGCCGTGGCGGGTGTGGCCAGTGCGCTCGTTGCCGCTTGTAGCGCGCAGCCCACGATGCAAATTGAAAATGGCCGCCTTGCGCCACCCGCAGGGCAGGGCTATGTGGTGCTGGCTTTAAGCGTGCAATCTTTGTCATCGGATCGGGCCCAGCTGCAAGTGGAGCTGGTCGGTGCAGATAGTAAGCACAGCTTGCGCGCCGATATCAGCCGCGATGTGATCAGCGGGCCAGATGCAGAAACACGTGGGCGGCTATGGGTTTTGCCACTGGCAGCAGGCAGCTATATGGTAAGTGAAGCGTGGGGAGAATGGGCGGTAAATGCATCGAACGGAAGGGGCGGGCAGCCGCACTTTAAAATAGAGCGGCGTTTTCAAATTGCCGCAGGCGAAGTGCTATATCTGGGCGAGATTAAAGCCCAGCTTAATTTTGCCCCAGCCCTAACGTATAGCGATCAAACGCAGCGCGATTTTTATCAATTAAAGCAGTGGGGAGTGCAAGATACCAGCCTTGTTACCACCCGCTTACTGCACTAGGCATCCCAATGTTTAAAAGTTTAATTCTCAGTACCGTTTTATTTTTAAGTGCCTGTGCCAGCACACCCGTGGCCGTGCTGCAAGGCAAGCTGACCCCGCCTGTAGATCAGGGTTATGTGGTTGTGGCCCTAACGCTGAACTCCTTTGATCAAGATAGCGCTAACGCATGGCTACGCTTACAAGGCCCCAAGGGGCCGATCGATTTAAACGCCAGCATTGTGCTCGACACCATCGCCGCGCCGAATAAAAATGCCATCGGCAAGCTACATCTATTAAGCTTAGCGCCCGGCCAATATACGGTGCAGCAGGCGCTAGGCGATTGGATTTACACCGCAGCCGGCTGGCCACAGCAGCGCCGTGATCAAATGCCGATAGGGCAAAGTTTTGAAGTCAAAGCCGGAGAAGTGCTTTACCTAGGTGAGGTACATCTGGCGCTGAGTTTTCAATCCAGCCTGAAAATGAGCGATCAGCATAAACGCGATTTTTACGCCTTGGGTCAGAAGTACGGCGTTAGCGACACTAGTAATATAAAAACCCGCTTGCTGAGCAACCCAGCTCAGTAAGTATCAATACAGTAAAACCTATTAAAACACGCCTGCTGAGCACCCACCTCAGTAAGAATTAACATCAGTAAGACAGGACTTGTAATGCTCAACTTTGACGACGAAATCAGCACTCCAGCCGTAGCCATCAACCTTGAAGCGGCCACCGCCAAGCGCGTAAATGCCTCAGATAAACGCGTGATTAACGGCACCACCGACGTTAATCAGCTGGTGCCGTTTAAGCACAAATGGGCATGGGAAAAATACTTGGCGCAGTGTGCAAACCACTGGATGCCGCAAGAAGTAAATATGCAGCGCGATATCGAGCTTTGGAAAAGCCCGAACGGCTTGACCGATGACGAGCGCCGTTTGGTAAAACGCAATCTGGGTTTCTTTGTAACCGCTGACAGCCTTGCTGCTAATAACATCGTTTTGGGCACTTATCGCCAAATTACTTCGCCAGAATGCCGTCAGTTTTTACTGCGCCAAGCTTTCGATGAAGCCATCCACACCCACGCCTATCAATATATTGTTGAATCTTTGGGCCTAGACGAGGGCGAAGTCTTTAACGCCTACAACGAAGTAGCCTCGATTCGCGATAAAGACGAATTCCTGATTCCTTTTATTAATATCCTGACCGACCCAAGCTTTAAAACCGGCACGCTGGAAACAGATCAGCAACTGCTGCGCTCCATCATCGTGTTCGCCTGCATTATGGAAGGCCTGTTCTTCTACGTGGGCTTTGTGCAAATTCTGGCGCTGGGCCGCCAGAACAAAATGACTGGCGCTGCAGAGCAATACCAATACATCCTGCGCGATGAATCTATGCACTGCAATTTTGGTATTGATCTGATCAACACCATCAAAATGGAAAATCCACAGCTTTGGACCGAAGAATTCAAAGCCGAAATTTACGGCCTATTCAAGCGCGGCGTAGAGCTGGAATACGCCTACGCCGAAGACACCATGCCCCGCGGCGTGCTTGGCCTCAATGCTTCGCAATTCAAAGAATACCTACGTTTTATTGCCAACCGCCGCTTGCAGCAAATTGGCTTAGAGCCAATGTTCCCCGGCGTGACCAATCCATTCCCATGGATGAGCGAGATGATTGATTTGAAGAAAGAGAAGAATTTCTTTGAGACTCGGGTTACTGAGTATCAGACTGGTGGGGCGTTGAGCTGGGATTGATTTTTTCTTATTCGTCGAACGACACATAGTTCTTCCAAAACGACAGATAGTCTTTCATTGAACGACTCATAGTTTTTCATTCAGTTACAGGATTAGAATTTCGTGTTTAAAAAATAAGCCCCGCAACTGCGGGGCTTATTTTTTATCTGATGAGTAGAGGTTCGTATTAAATGGTTTATTTCTTATTGGATAAGTATTTTATTGAAATTAATGTGTTATTTTTATTTTTTTTATTAGTATTTTATATTATTAATTTGAATTTAATTTTTTGATATTTTCTTTATTTTTTTTGTGTGTTATTTAATTGTTTTTTGTTGTTTTTTTCTTTGACTTTTTATGCTTGTTTAATTACTCTTCTTGGTCCTTTATATTTATGTGTGGGTTTTTGTGAGACCATTTTCAAAATACTTTTATCAGCTTCGAGTTACCCATGGTATTCGTCAAATTGAGTTAGCAGAGCTGTTAGGGTATGAGCAGAGCTATATTTCTGCCTTGGAAGTAGGTACCAAGGGCCCACCAACATCTGAATTTATTGAGCGGTTGATCCAAGCTTTGTCTTTATCTGATCTTCAGCAGGCTGAGCTACATGAGGTGGTTGAGGCCTCGCAGCGTAAGTTTATTATCCCTGCTGACCTCTCTGAGGACATTCATTGGATGCTGCTGAATCTTCACCGGCATCTTGATTCTTTACATCCAGCTCAAGTGCGCTTAATTCAAGAAATTATTGGAATAAAAGATGAGCTTGCAAAAAATGCTTTGTTAAAACCCAAGTCTCTTCGTATGCAACAAATGGAGGATAGACCAATGTAAAAACGGGACAAACCTTGCGGCTTGTCCCGTGAGCGTACGTGCCTAACGGCAAATACTTGGAAAGTAGAGAGTTCAAGTATCGTCAACGCGCGCTCCAGCGTCAAGCCCATTTATCTTTTTTCTTCCTGTGACTCTGAGAGAAAATACTCTTAGCGGGGCTTTTTACGCCTAAAAACAGGGCTATTTAAATTGGTTAATGATTCCAATAGGGCACTGCTTTGCCCAAATATGGGATTAGTTGGACATAAGGTGTGTATGAATAGTATTCAATTCAAACTGCGAGCAGAGCTTTTACAACAGGCTCAAGATGCATTCGCCAAATTACCCGATTTATCAGGGGTTGTTCACGGCTACCGCCGGATTGCTCAAGGGGCACGGGGTAGGCGCACCGCTTTATTTCCTAGCCGAAAAAATGGGATTACTGTTGCTTTGGAAAGTCAGCTCGAATTGGCATATTGCCTCCTTTTAGAGCGAGATGCTGAGGTGATTGGCTATCGTTGCCAAGCAATTAATATTCAACATGGACAAGGTAAAAAGTATACCCCTGACTTTTTGGTTCTAATGGCAAATCAACAGTGGTTAGTACGTGAAATCAAACCTAATCAGCAGCATTTGGATGAAGAAAATAAATTACGTTTTTTAGAGATTAAAAATATATTAAACCTATGTGATTTTCATTTCTCTATTGTTGATTCAAATGCTCTGCCATCAAAAAAATATTTGGAAAATCTTTATTTCTTTTACTCTCGTTCGAGCTTTCGTGCTTGGTCAAGCCAAGAGCTGGTTTTAGCACGTCAGCTGATTGCATCCCTATCAAACCCTATGTCATTAGGGGATGTTTATACGGCTTCAACTGAGGCCGCTTTATCTCCTTTCTTAGTAGATTATTTGCTGTTTCATAGGGTATTAGTTATTGATATGAGTCGCCCTCTGAGCCTTGATATGCCTGTGGGGGTTCTTCAATGAAGCCGCGTTATTACTCTCCTAAAGTGGGGCTGCGTTTTCATATGCATGGATGTGAGTTTGAAGTGACTTATATCTATGCTGGAATCGTTCGGTATGCAGCAGCTATTGGAGGAAAAGCATTTCGTATTTCACATGATCGGTTTATCGAGATGCAGGAAAGTGAAACTTTATTAATTAAGAATCAAGATATTGAAGGTATTTCTGAGAATGGTTGTTCAGGAAAGTTATCTGAGCTTTCTGAAAAAGAAACTCGCGCAGCGATCCGAATGCGGCGTTATGTGGATGCAGCAGTTACCCAGCTTGTTTATCCGACATCAAAGAAACATCTTACTGCACTGATTCCATTAATTGCTTTTGAACTGGAAGATCAACAACCGCCAGATCCACGCACCGTAGCAAGCTGGATTAAACGTTATTTTTTGGAGGGGAGAGGCGGAGCTCTGTTATCTCTAAGACATAAACAGAGTGGAAATAGAGTCCTTCGATTTTGCCCTCAGGTTGAAATATTGCTTGAAGAGGCAATTCAGCAGGTTTATTTACAGCCTGAACGCAGGGACTCTAAAGATGTTCAATCCTACATTGTGGGAAAATTATCCGAATTAGGTCTGCTTTCAAAGCATTCCTCCGCTGTAAAGGTGCCAAGTTTGCGCACACTACAGCGGCGTATTAAAGCACTGGATCCATATATTGTTACTCTGGCAAAAAAAGGGAGAATTGCTGCAGATCGGGTCGCTCGTGCTGCAGGCAGAGCCATTATTAGTCCAAGTCCAATGTTTCTGGTGCAAATTGATACTCACTATTTAGATATTCAGCTACGTGATCCTGATTCGGGAGAAGTAATTGGCCGACCCTATTTAGTTTGTATTCTTGATGTGTATACCCGTGCGGTAGTCGGTATATATATCAGCATGTTTCCACCATCTGCAACAACGACATTAGCTGCTGTTAAAAATATGCTAACTCGCCTCAGTATGAATTTGCCTGGCGGGGTTCCCGTTCGAATTATTCCCGATAACGGTGTTGAGTTTAAAAACTCTGCTTTTATCCGGCTCTGTGCACGACTTGGGATCATCGTTACTCCTGCAGAGGTGAGAGATCCTAATGATAAGGCTCATATCGAGTCATTTTTTCGGACTTTGACCTATTTTCTTGTGCAGAAATGCTCTGGGACGACGTTTTCTAATCCTAGTGATCGTGGAGAGTATGACTCTCGAGCACGAGCTGTGTCTGTGTTAGAAAAAATGCATGAGTATTGCCTCGAGTGGATCAATGAGGTTTATCACAACAGTATTCATTCACGTACTGGGCGGGCTCCAATTTTAGCGTGGGAGGATTCAGTTAAAGAATGGCCTTCACCAACTTTTGATATCGCTGAAATAGATGCAATTGCTCGTTGGCCAGTGCAACGAAATATTCATAAAGGGCGGCTGTTGGTCGATGGCATTGAATATTTCTCGCATGCCCTTGCGACACTTGAGGCGATGGGTGAAAAAAGAGTGATTGTTTTGGTGGACGAGCTCAATTTACATGAGGTTTATATTGAGCACCCCACTCTGCCTAGTACGCTGATTTTGGCGGAGTCTACCAACCCTGAATACACCATTGGGTTAACCCAGTATGAACATCAGGAAGCCAAAAAGATTAAAGCAGCGCTCACCGCTTCTGATCAAAAGCGTCTAGGACTTTATTGTGATTTATTGGCGCGATGGACGTTATTTCAAAAGATTCAAACAGATTCTGAAATGGCCCAAAGGCAGATTGCACGGCTGACAAATGGTAAAGGGCGTGCTCGCTCGCTCCCTAAAATTGTTCATCAATTACCTGATGTGCTTGAGCTTAATGTTGTGCCGGCAGATGTGCCGTCTTTTGAACCGGGTGCAGTTAGTGGCTCGGATGACTATGAAATAATGGAAATTGACTAATGAATTTTGAAGATTTTTCTAATGAGTCTGAATCAATTCAGCGAGTGTCTGTGCTCGATAAAGTTTTGATTCGTCATCCATCTCTGGATTTTGCACTAAAGGGGATTCTGCGTGTAATTGTTCAGTCACATAGTTTTAAAGAACCTGTTGGCTGCATGTTGCTAGCAGAAGGTGGTATGGGGAAGACTAAAATTTGCGAAGCAATTATTAGTATGTTTCAAAAAACCCAGGTGCAAAACGTTGATGCTGAGGTAACGCACATTCCAGCTTTTTATACAGAGGTTCCATCGCCAGTTTCCGTTAGTACGCTGGCTAGTAATATGTTGGAACAACTCAATGATCCCAGTCCTTTGGCGGGCACTATTGCAAGTAAAACAAAACGAATTGTGGTTCACCTTAAAACGTGCCAGACGAAAGTTATTTTGTTAGATGAGGTGCATAACCTACTGAATCATGGGCGTCGTAGCGAGGCTGTTAATACGGTTGCATTACGTTGGCTCAAATCGCTTGTAAATAACTCGGGTGTTTGTATTTGCTTAGTTGGCGTTCCTGAGTGTGAAACAATTATTGATTCAGATCCAACATGGCAGCAAGCTCGGCGATTTAAACATCGTTTCCGATTGAGTCCTTTACAAGTGGGGACAGTAGAAAAGCCTGGTGAACTTTATCATTTTTTAACGCAAATGTGTTCCGAGGCAAAAAAGAGGTTTGCTCTCGTAGATATGCCCATGATTAGCAACCATCAAGAAACTTTACGCATGTATGCGGCAACCAGAGGAAATTTATCCTTTGTGATGGCGATTATCCGTGAAGCGATTTTGCAGGCCTGGCGACAAAAACGGCAAATTGTAGAGTTGGAGGATTTTGCTTTTGTTTGGGATATGGGCGTTGTCAGTGCCATTTCAATTGCAAAAAGCAATCCTTTTCGTATGAGTGATGCTCAAGTTGCTGCGGTCTTTAGAAAATGAAAATTCATAAGTTACCGTACCGTCCAATTCCACAGGCTGATGAGTCGCCAGCAAGTCTGTTAATTAGAACCGTTGAAGGTAACGGTTTCGATAGCATTACTCAGCTATTGAAGGCTTGTGGGCTAGAGGTTTATGGGGTTGAGCGAATTCGTCGATCACTAACATATCATTATTGGTTCAGCATACTAGTTTATGTTTTAGGACTAGATCATGAATGTGCAAAGGCGGTGTTTCCCCGCACAAGCTTTACTCGGTGCGGGGCTCGTTTACTTATGAATGTTGGAGTACCTGAGAAGTTTTTTAGGGAAGATGCAGCGTCTTTTTGTCCTGTATGTCTCTCTGAGCAACCTTACTGGCGTAGGTATTGGGTATTTAGGCTATATGTAGTTTGCCATATTCATGGCGTTGCTTTATTGCATTGCTGCCCAAACTGCTTACGCATTCCTTCTCTACTGCGGGGGCAGTTAGTCGTTTGCGAATGTGGCACAGATTTTCGGAAAGTTTCTACTGTTGCAGAGGATCCAGCTTATTCGGAGTGGTTGTACCAGCAGCTTGTGGGCGAGGGGCAGGAGCTGTTTGATCGCTGTTTTCCCTTTTGGTTGGCAATGGAGGCTTTTTATCCAAGGGATAAGCTTAATAAAAGTGAACAGGAACGGCTGCGGCTTATGATTGCTTGGGCAAATAACAGTACAACTGTTCTCGAAGAAATTAAATGTTTAGTTGTGTTGCACGCGTCAAGCCAGCATCCAAGGTTACAGATGCTGCCATTTTTACGAGGAGGGGAGTTACTGGCAGGATTTGCTGAGCAAGTTTTATCTCAGTTGGAAGAGCTTAATTATAAATATAGTTTGACGGAGGAAGCCGGTGATTTAAGTAAGCAGGATGCTGCTTTTGTTCTGGGCTTGAGCCTTTCGCAGATACATGAATGCATTAAGACTGGCTTGTTCAAGCACATCAGTGACCCAACGGCTTACGTGCAAAGAATAGCTTTGTGTGATGTGGTGCATTTACTGGTTGCTTTGCAGGCTCCGAGAGTGCATTTGGGCAAAGATAAAGTGCAATTGACTAATCATAGTATGGCGGTTTTAGCAAAGGGAATTCTGGCTGGGCGGTTTATTTCTATGGGCTATGATTTGGACAAAGGGCTGAGTTGCTTGCGTATAACAGATACAAAGACACTGGAAGTACTGAATACTGATTGGCTAAATATTGGACAAGTCTCTACTGTGCTTGGAATTCATCAGGAAATTATTCGAAGTTTTATTCGAAATGGTTGGCTCCGCGCTAACTGCCCTGTGGCTGTAAAATCGCGTTGTTTATTGGTCCATACTGATACGCTAGAGCAGTTTCAGGCAAAGTTTGTTACCGCAGGAGAGTTAGGACGTTCAATTCAGGCTAATGTTACAAATTATGCCGAAAAACTCCGATCTATTGGCGTAAGCCCTGTTGGAGGACCTGGAATTGATGGCTCTTTAGTTTATCTGTTTTATAGAGCTGATTTATCTGGTGTGGATTTGCTTTCACTAAAAAATTTGGAGCGTTATGAAACACGTGCAGGGCGAAAGAAGGCGAATTCAGCTGTTAAAAAAGAAACAGGGGTTTTATTAAAAGAAGCCGCCATTCAGTTGCGAATTTCACCTCAGAAAATTTCACCACTGATCAAGAAAGGCATACTGAAGAGAGAACTTAGCTTTTCACGTAATATTCGTGTGACGGAGGAGTCATTATCTGCTCTGCTTCAACTGGTTTTATCTCCCTCTATGAGCTCGCTTGAAAAAGTGGCCTCAGACATTGGATATACTGAGCATCGATTTCGGTGCGTCTTTATTCGTACGGGATTGGTTGAGTTGATAGATTTAATGTATTGGCAGCTTGTTTCAGAAGCGGCTGTAAATTATGTCGTTGAATTTGTGAAAACATGGGTCACTGCTAGTGAGGCAGGAGTGTTTTTCAATATGCATCGTAGCTATTTGCCTAATTTAGAGCGTCAAGGGCTAATTAAGTCTTCTCGCTTTGGAAGTGGAAAAATAGTTAAATTTTATAGCCGGCAAGATTTATTTGATTTGGAAAAGGCTATGAAGTATGAAGCAAATATAGCGCTTTAATATTCATCTTAATTATTTTATCGTATTAGAAAAATTATTGGGAATAAGTAAGAAATTTTATGTAACTCTCTTGCTCGGGGACGTTCTTCGAGCAAGAGAGCCATTTATATAAACTATTTAAATTATGGTTTGGAGTGATTTACCCAATTATAATCACAGGATTAAATAACTAAAGTAGATTAATCATGGCGTATGCATTTGATCTTCGGCAAGTTTGTGGTGGATATGCCTATTTCAGTACATTTACTTTTGGGAGTATTTCTGATGATGGCCGATATGAAATTAGAAAACCATCACCAGTAGAAATTACACTTTTCTCAAAGGCTTTGGATGAGCTAGGCCAGTCTTTTATGCATATTGATTCAGAAAAGACTTATAGATTATGGCTATATCTACAGGGATGGGCTCTTGTTGATCTTGTTTTTGCTAGATCTAATATGCAACAGTGGTTAAAACAGCACCAGTGTATAAAGTCTGCGTTTGGATCGTTCACTGATATCGATATTGCTTCCCCAGGGACCTTGAAGCGGAGCTATCGTGGGCGGGCAAAGCAAGAAATTCATGATCGTGATGGCGGCAGGTGTTTAATATGCGGAGACCAAAATGCGTTAACGCTTCAACATGTCTGGCCATACTCATCAGGCGGTGAAACTAGTAGTCGAAACTTAATTACATTGTGTGAGGCTTGTAATCAAAACTACGGAGACACAATAAGCCCAGAGTTGTATCAGCTGGCAGGCTTACATAATGGTTATGAACCGTCGCTGATAAAATCAGCCCTAGATCGCAAAGCAGCCTTGCGTCGAGCTGAATACCTATCACACAACTTGATGCATACCCGCTGCGATCTTTGGTAGAGGTGGAGTCAATTTCATTTATTAAGTAAATGGTTTACCTTCAGGCTTTGACGCTTACCAATAGTAATAGGAATCCAGTTTTGAGCAGCTTCTTTGATGGTTATAGGAAGAGGCTGAAAACTGCAGGGAATGATCTGCTTTTCTTTGCTTATGCTTAAAACAAAACTAAAGTCTTATCGCCACTAAGTGATAAAAATATAGTTAAATTACGATTTATACCCTATTTTATTTTAAAAATATAATTTAAGCGTCTGTTGATGACATTGAAAATCCAACAGTAATAGATTCATTTGCCATTTTTTTGGAGCGGGCGATATTAAAAATTATTGAATTTATGTAGGATCCTATTAGCTTCTAGATGCTTTCCTCTTTACAAGATTTATGGGATATAAAAGACCAATAAGGAGGCGATGGACGTAGTTTTTTTTATTGGGCCTTATCTCTATTTTTGTAACAAAATTGCTATAGGATGTGCGAAGTACTTCATAGTGTTTTTGTCTGGAAGTCAGCCAAAGGCGGCACCATCAACGTATCTAACAAACTAGAGCAGATTCATTATATAAATGACAATATTCTGCAGGCGTGTGCTTTCAGCTTGTCACAGATACTAGTGCGGCACTAACCTTTTTTTAGGATTATTTGATGAGCGCACCTAAAGTTCTCCGCTTACATATGGAAAGGTTTCGCGGATTTGAAAGTCTGACTTGGCATCCTGCTCCTGGTATGAACATCATTCTTGGCGGCGGTAATGTGGGGAAAAGTACGCTGTTGGAAGCCATCGCCTTACTGCTCCATCCGACAAATAGTTTTATATTGTCCGATTCGGACTATTGGCAACGGAAAGTGGAGGAAGAGTTCTGTATCGAGGCAGTCATACAGCTACCGGACTCAATAGGCATCAATCGCCAAAGTACTGTAGCTTGGCCCTGGGAATGGGATGGCGCTAATGCAGTACTGCCAAAGCTTGATACAGATGAGAATTCAGGGCAACCCGTTTACAAAATTCAGGTACGGGGTACTGCTGATCTTGAATTGGTACACGAACTGGTTCAGCCCGATGGTTCCAGCATTCATTTTTCGACTGCTTTGCGCCGCAGTATCGGATTGGTTCGACTGGCCGGAGATGACAAAAATGATCGAGATCTTCGTTTGATTCAAGGGAGTGGACTTGACCGCCTGCTGGCAGACAAAGGTTTGCGTGCAAAATTAGGACGAAAGATTGCCCTCGACTCCATAGAGGATGAATTGAATCCTGAAGCCCAGGAAAAACTATCCGAGTTAGATACTAAGTTTGGCGAGCGAGCACTCCCTACGGAGCTCGGGCTTGGTTTCGTTGGCGGAGCAGGTCTATCGATTAATGCTTTGGTTGGTTTGACCGCGAAAAAAAACGCAATCGTCTTACCCCTTACTAGCTGGGGCTCCGGCACGCGTCGATTAGCTGCACTCGCGATTGCTGACACTCTTCAGGAACGGGCACCGATTACCTTGGTGGACGAATTGGAGCGCGGATTGGAACCCTATCGCCAACGTAGCTTGGTGTACTCTTTGCGCAAAAATGTGTCACAAACTCTCATTACTACGCACAGTTCGGCGGTGATCGGTGCTGCAGCTGGCAGTGCGCTTTGGTATATAGACGCCAAAGGTGCAATTGGTGCCTTACCGGCAGACAAAATTGCCACACACCAACAACTGGATCCAGAAACCTTTCTGGCTCGGCTTGCTGTAGTCGCAGAAGGCGCAACCGAAACTGGCTTCGTTAAAGTATTACTAACTCGCTTTCTCCCTACCTGGGAAGACGAAGGTGTGCATGTTACCGACGCTGGCGGAAATGAGAATGTGCTCAAACTTCTGGAAGCTATGTCTGAAGGTGGCTTGAGATTCGCGGGTTTTGCTGACTGTGAACCAGCCAGCTTAAGTCCCACACGTTGGGGAATAGTTAAAGCACACTTAGGAGACTTGCTTTTGCGCTGGGAGCAGGGCTGTCTAGAAGAAAACATATTACCTCTATTCTCCCCTCTGCATTTTGATCAGCTGATTACGGACCCTGAAGAAGCCAAACGGGGCATGCGGCTCCGTTCACTTGCTGATCGCCTTGGCTTGAACGGGGAAATTACAACCCAGATGATCCAAGATAAAGCGGGAGATCAGTTAATTCAGCTGGTAACTCAAGCTGCAACGGGCATGGTTCCAGCCAGCATGAAAGAAGACAAACAAAAAACAAAAGAATGGAAAGGCCACGCTAGGCTCTGGTTCAAATCAGTAACCGGCGGACATGAGCTGGCTGAGAAAATGTTCAGTTTAGGTGTGTGGCCAAATGTAGAGACAAAGCTGCTTCCGTTGATCAACGCATTGAAGACAACGATTGGCTATGAGGAGCGCATATGAGTGATTCTAGTGTAGCTGCGGCACTACGCTCAGAAGCTCCTCTAATTGTCGTTGAAGCACCTGCAGGCTGTGGAAAGACCTACCAAGCAGCCGAGTACACGCATTGGTTGGCCTCAAATGGTCATCAATGGCAAGTGTTAATCTTGACCCATTCCCATGCGGCTTGTGACGTATTCCGCGAACGCACTAAGGAAGTGCGACATCGTGTGCACATTACCACCATCGACGGCTTAGTTGCTCAAATAGCAAGCATGTATCACCTTGTATTAGGTATCCCCCTTGATGCTGCAACTTGGGCTCATTCACAGCCTAATGGCGATGGATTTGAAAAACTGGCAGAAAAAGCCTGCGAGTTGTTGTTTGTCTCTCAAGCGGTGTGCTCGACATTGGCGAGTCGATATCCAATAATTTTATGTGATGAACATCAAGATGCTAATACTTGGCAGCACCGTCTTGTAATGACCTTACACAAAGCCGGTGCCAAGCTGCGTATCTTCGCAGACCCGGTTCAAGCAATCTTTGTCAAAAAACAAGACCGTCCTGCACATAAGCAGCAATGGGAGGCTCTTTGCAAACAAGCAAATACCGTTGAACAACTCGATTATGCACACCGGTGGACTAATGGCTCTCCCGAGCTCGGTAGATGGATATTAGCAGCACGCCAGACACTAAAAAACGCCCAGCCAATAGATCTTCGCGGCGACCTTCCGAAAGGACTACAGATCATTGTTGCGGACAATATTTCTCCGAGACATGGTGGTTTCTTGCTCGGGCCAAGCGAAGGCCGCCTGGTAAATCGCACAGTGAATGCAAACGATTCACTGATGATCTTAGCTGGCCAGAATCAAACAGTTGCCACCATCAACGCTTACCTTGGACGTCGAGTTCCGATATGGGAAGGACATACTCGCAACTTTTTGTCGCATTTAGTAGCTGCTTGCCAAAGTGGGCAAGACAACCCTGTGACACTAGCCGAAGCCCTCGTTGTTTTTGTAAATTGTGTAGCCACAGGCTTCAATAAGACATTTTCGGATCGATTCCTTGAAGAAATAGCCAGTGCTTGTACAAAGCCTTGTAAAGGTAAGCCCGCACGACTTCAAGCTATGGCTCGTCACATTCTCAACGAACCCAATCATTTAGGTGTTACCCGAGCCCTTGCATTGCTACGCACACTACAAGCGGAGGATGTAGGTTTCCGAGAGATCAGATTTAATCTTTTGCGGGAGTTCCGTGAGGCAATTTTGCTAAACGATTTCACCGATTGTAGTCAAGGCCTTGCTGAAATTGCCCAGCGCCGCTCTATTTCAGGCGTAAGGATGCCAACGAAGGTGATAAGTACTGTCCATAAAGCAAAAGGATTGGAATGCTCCCATGCTTTGCTAATGCCATGCGACAAAACACATTTTGGAAACTCGGACGACAAACGCTGCTTGCTTTATGTCGCGCTTAGTCGTGCCAAAGAAAGCTTGACATTGGTTATATCACCGACAAGTCCAAGTCAGTTGTTAATCCATAGCTCGGGTGCGACTTAGAAGTGCTGAACGCTGATATCTTATGGATTGTGGCCTTTTATATATCAAGTTTCAATGTTGACTCTTTGCCGATAGCGTTCACGAATGCGCCCCTACAGATTTAGCAATTAATTTACATTTGAGTAAAATTGCTTGTGAGCCAATCATTGGCGGAGTCCTGATTAACCAATCGGGGGGGGCGAGGCTATAAATTGCTTCTACTTCAGTAAAAGCCTAGTCATTAAGCATATTAACAAGTTCGTAACTTAGAAGGCTTCCAACGTCAAACCTAAAAAGGCAGAGAAAGTGCCCAAGAAAGAGGTAGATAAATTGCCGACACACACTATTACTTTGTTTATGTGGGGATACCAGGCACATTTTCGTCTGCACATTCAACATCTTGTACGCGATGTGTTAAAGGATTTAGGAGTTGCAATTGATGCCACAACGCTTCTCGTTGGCGTTCGGCGAGTTGGGAGCCAGGACCCTAATTCTGTCTGTGTCGAACCAGAAGATGGACGCTGGTCGCTTTCATTGTTCAATGGACTCCTTGATTCAGTCGAAGTTATTTATTCGAAACATGAGTTGCAACACATCTTTTATGGAGATGAACCGAGTAACCGGGGCAAGCCAGAAATGATGCGCAGGGATTCTGTAACAACTGCTGTGAACCAAGCCCTTCGCCCCTTCGACCGAGAACAAGGTCTTCGATCATTTTGTGGTATGGCTCAATTGGTAGGTGATTACTACGTTACCCCAGTAATCCAGGTTCCAGAAGCGCTATTTCGGAAGTTTCCTCCGTTAGATGAAAAGCCAGCAAAGGGTGAGTTCACCTCTAATGGCTATAGAAGCATCATCCACGCGGCACTTAGTACGGTCTTGCAAGAAGCAAGCGTAGAACTTCAACGTCCAGAGCCTGGTCATTCAGTTATTGGTGATATGAGAAAGTCAGATGAAATCATTCGCATCGCAGCCAAAAACTTCATGTATACACCTAGCCTTGCTATTTCAAATCGATACGAATATGCCGATCTGTTCTCTCGACTCAATCTGATCTCCTCGCTCCTCTATGAAGGCGCTCAAGGGGTTGGCCGCTTGCTTCTCGCTAACCCTAGCAATCCAGATATTGAGTTCCTTATGCGATTTCGTGAGCCGGTTTCCTTCGGAGAGCCACGTTGGATGCGGAAAATTTTGCAGCTAACCGCGCCGAGTGCAGTGCTGATTGCGGATTGCCAGTACGTCTACGGTCTGGGCCGGCTGCGGCCTTCCCACAAACCTAGCGACCAGAATGTCTTCACTGTTGACTTCCTTGATCACTACCACTGGGAGTTGAAGTGTGGCGATTTGGCATTATTGCGTAGTCAGTATGGAGAGCCAACTCTTCCCAATGAGATTTTCGAAAAGGATGCTTTCACAAGCAATTTGGCGCGATTGTTCCCTGAGTCAACAGACGTCGATCTGAATCATATCTGGAGCTTATTTAATGCTGCTGCACGCCAAGATATGGGAAGCATGATCGTTGTGGCAGAAGATGCTCTTTCTGAAGCACAAAGATTGGCACATCAAGGGACAGGCATAGAGCCTGTAAAGCTATCGGCCGCACTTCTTCAGCAGGTAAGTTCAATCGATGGAACCATTCTTTTGGATCCCCAAGCCAATTGCCATGCGATTGGAGTAATCCTAGATGGCGAGGTTAATGACGAGTGTACGCCTTCAAGAGGCTCTCGTTTCAATTCTGCGGTTCGTTATGTTCGTTCTGGGACTGCTCGCAGGCTCGCAATTGTTGTTTCAGATGATCGAACGGTAGATATCTTCCCCACTCTCCGGCCGCGTGCTAGCCGAAAAGAACTTGAAGGTCATATCGAGGCCTTGGTAATAGCAACCGTTAACAATTATCACGCGCCTATGAATTGGCTAAACTCGCATCGTTTCTACTTGGATGCTCAGCAGTGTGCTCAGATCAATGCCATTCTCGAACGCATCGATGCGATTCCGCTGGAGGTGGGGGAGATTCGATTCGTGAGTGGTCGGTTTGACATTGACCCCTCCTTTGACCAGAGCTACTTAATGGAGTAGCGCATTAATCGGATGCACCAGGATCTGATGGTAAAGCACTAAACGTTGCCATTTATATAGCTACTTGATGTACAGAGCGAATGTCTCCGTGAGAATATGGTTGCCAGCTCTACAGGCTTATAGATGAAGTAAAGGATAGGGATATGGTTACACCGCAGGATCATGAGTACGCTGTGATGGGAGGGGTTGAACGCGCCAAGATCGGCCGCTACTTGAGTATTGTCTCAAGCGTGATCTCAGCAGGGCTAGTTTTCTCTTTGCTGAGCGTGGTTGATCTGGCCAAAACCTCAGGGCTGAACGTTAACGTGCCTCCCGCAGTGCTTTCATTGCTCGGTGCAGGCATGGTATTTGGGGGACTGTGCTGGATCTTGAGCAAGTATGCTTGGAAGTGGCCTTTGATTGATCGGTTGCTGAAAGTACCTAATCTAGCGGGTATTTGGGATTGTCAGGGAGAGTCGCTTCATCTCGATGGTACTGTTGCTTACCAATGGAATGGCGAAGTCACTATAGTCCAAAGCTGGGACAAGCTGCGGATACGACTCAAGACGGCACATTCAGGCTCAAGTAGTATGGCCGCAGCTCTTGCCACTGACAGTGTCGATGGCTATGTCTTGCTTTATCAGTACAGGAACGATCCAAAGGTGGGGGAGTCTACCCTTGCATCCCATATGGGCTGCGCAGTTGTCACTATAGCAAACGATCTAACGTTAGCTACCGCTGAATATTTCAATGGGGGCAGTCGCGGGACCTTTGGCAAAATGAACTGGACGAAGAGGTTGTGATCGCAGTTGTTAATAAATAGCTGAGTCAATTCCGTGCGCGTCGGGAGGGCTCTGGCTGCCTCTGTGCGATCTGAATTTTTAGCCAAGGCTGGATTAGCGCTGAGTTCAGGCGGCAAGGATCAGCCCCGCTGCTGCCCTCATCGGTAATTGCCAACATAGTAGAGTTGTTCTTACGATTTTGGCGATCTTTAATGTTTTGCTTTTCTTGTTTAATGATTCTGTCAGTGGGTAGTTGCCACCGTTCCGGCTGCGCTTGGCGGGCGTTTTTATATCGATCACTGAATGAAGCACTCCTAAGACTCACTTTTCCGAAGGGAGAAAAGTCAATAGGGGCCTGGAGCAAACGATTTACATAAAAAAGCTTCAATCAGTTACAGGATATGAAATGCTGATTAGATCAAGGCTACGAGGCTAATATCTCAACCCTAGAATTGAAGTGTTTTCTCTAGGGCCCCCCTAAATACAGTCATCGTTTTAAAAGGCATAAGCACGAAAGATCAAGAGTCACGTGCATTATGGACCAGGCGCGCGATGATTATCACGTGCCCTCATGCATCGCCTGATTGCTAGACCAATCTAAGACCCATTGCCTTTGCTCTTGTGTTTCAGGAGATGCTGGATGGCGATGTATTTTATCGACGGACGACCATAGTTGCTGTAAATGAATGAGCGCGTCTTGCCCTGACATCCCTCCTTCAACTAAGTAACATCCCACCACGGTACCTGTTCGCCCAACTCCACCCCAGCAATGAACATAAACACAATGTCCCTGCCCGATTGCATGATGAATCGAATCCAGAATGGCCAGCATCAACAGTTTGTTTCTAGGAACTGATTTATCCGGAATGGCAAAGCGTACGTATTCAACGGGCAGGCCATTTAAGGCGAACTCTGGCAGCAAATCATCGTAGCGAGAAAGCTCTCCTTCTTGCGTTAAATCCACAAAAAAACTCACACCAGTATGTAGATATTTTTGCAATTTTTGTTGGGATGTTTTGAGGTCTTGATCACGTGGATATTCACCCGCCAGCAATTGTCCTACTTTCACCCAATAACAATTTTGATTAGGGTATTCCATTTCAAACTCCTGACTCAAACAGCTTTAAGGAATAATCAAGTATCGATCGATGATCTGTGAACATGACATTTGCCATGCCCAATGAGTGATTAGTCTAAATCCACGCGGCTGCTATGGCACCATCCGCTTCAGAAAAGCCCCATGCAGCCATAACTAGGTAATAACAGCCTCGCTCAAAAGCTCAATGCAAGTCCATTGTAGCACCGCCCCACCATCACAAAAATTGATTGGTTGTGCTACGTTGCCTATAGCAAAAGGTACATAATTTGTTCTTACATTTGATTTAGAAGTATATTTTTCGCTTGAAGAGTAAATGGCATAGCTGCCATTTACAATATTAATTAAAGTGCCGCACGCTGGTCAGATCATATCTTGGAATGGCATTTTTATTTGGAGGAAGGACAATGGTGGCGGCTAAAAGGTGGTCTACCACAATTCAAGGCGCTGGTTATGGTCGCGGCGATGGCATCTTGCTCTTTCCTGATGGCTTATTGGAAGAAATGGGGTGGGTCGAGGGAGACGTGCTTGATTTCCAGATTCAGGATAATGGTTCAGTGCAATTGCAAAAAATAGAGTTACCTTGCTCAGATGAATAGAGGCTCCCTTATTTGGCCACCTGCCTCAACTACGCAAAGTGTTAATTTTTAAACACCTGCTTTAAGGGCCATGCCATTCAGAAAACACATACTTTTTTGTGCCTTGCTATGGGGACTTTTAATCTGTCTTAAAAAGCTACATTGCTGACACCAATGTCCCTTAAGAATCATGCTCGGAATAGCATCCCTGATATGGCCCCGATGGCATTGCCAAGTGATTTTAGTATTTGCATTAATGTACTGATCAGCCAGGCAGATAATTAGAAAAACCTAAGTAAAAAGTGTAATGCTACGAAATTCATAGTGCTTGATAATATAAAGTGCCTTCGCCTATCTCCGAATCAGGCATTCGTACGCCCCAAGGGTAAGGATTGTTTACTTGAGCTTGTTGAAATTGATAAACAATTAGTTTAGGCATGTTGCGCGGAGCAAAATAAGTACCTAGGCGCAGTGTTAAAATACTGGGTGCAGCAAGTGCCAAATGGATTTGGCGAACGCCTTGCCCTTGAAGTACAGCTATTGTTTGCATAAATGCGGCCGCAATCATTTTGATTGACGACTCATCGCAAACTTTTGCTAAAGAGGGGGTCGCAAGGCTCATTCTAACGACAGGTAAATTTGGAAAGGCCGATGACAAATCGGAATCACGAATCGGATATGAAATCGCCATAGCCAATACCACACTCTCTGCTGACTCAGAGTAAGTTACTGGTGCAAGAGTCCCAACATCCTCCCCGTCAGATGGCGAGATCCAGCGAGATGCAATTCGATCCCACTCCATCCAGTTGATTGCACTTTCAGATGCTAGCAAGGTGCCAGCAAGAAACAGCAGTGGTACTGATGCAACTCCACCAGCATATACGCTCAGATCACTGCGATCACGGCCAGCTTTTAACTGAGTTAAACGCTCAGGTAAGAGATTTACCAAATTAAGTGCTTTTTGACGTTGCGCTGGTGTGCCATCTACCAAGTTGCGTACATCTATGAGAAGTTCTTCGCGCTGCCCCAAAATTAGAATTGGAATTGCGGCGACCAAAGGGCTATCAACCGATTGTGTTAGCCCACGAACCTCAATGGCAATAATTCGTTTACGTTGCTGGATACGGTAATTCTGCCATGCTAAATAGCCACCAATTGCTGTAAATATGAAACCTAGTGCAAAGCAACCGGCACTTATCCACCAAATAGGCTCGGACGAATTCAAAGAGGCTTTTATAAAATTGCCCTTGTCATCTTTAAAATATGAGCTCACGGAAATATTTAATAAAGGCCCTCCAAGCATTAGTAAAACACCATACTTCATAAACATACCAGCAGGCGTTCTTCGTAAGTAGAGAACACCGAATTCTTGTAATATATTTAGAATGCGATTTAAAAATGTGCCTATGCTCATGGTTCAAAATATCCTAATAAAATAAGAGGTTCTTTATATTTAGCGAACCAGCAGCCAATACTGTTTGTGCCGACGATGATGTAAAGCAGTCCACCTACTGCAAATGAGCCTGTTTCAATGACTTTTCGGCAATCTTCTAAATCTGTTGTTGAAGGCTGTGGCGTTGGCTCTGGATGGGTGTGCCATAGCCCTAGCTGAGTTCCTCGGCCACCTGTGGCGCGATTCCATTCTTCAGCATCTTTTTGGTGGCGTGAACCACGATAAAAGCTGGTTCGCCCACAGCTATCACCTGCTCCTGGCTTCGTTGCCGACTCAATTAATAAACCATCAGTTTCCTTATCGACAAAACCAAGTAATAGCCCCCCAGCTTCTTTTGACCAAAACCGTGTTTGTTTCCATTTGGAAAGAAATTTGATTAATTCTGGCGATAGCGTGCCAGCAGAACCGTTTGGTGCTTGCCAAATCAAATGGCCTGAATTTACTCGCCGCAGCATGGGCATCCTGCTTGTGCAAACTCTTCTGGTTTTAATGTGGAGGGGATTCGTAAGTCACGTAATGCCCGATAGGTATGGGAAGTTGCAATTCCTTCGCGATGAGCCAACTCGCCATCTCCCGCCCAGCGTGAGTAAACAATACGTCCTGAAAGAACCAGATCGGAGGCGAGTAATGCCGTACGCGTTGCATCAATCGATGAATATGGAGTAAATGCACCACAGCCAGTCAATTGGCGACTAATTATTTGTCCTGATTCGATGAGTGAGGTGCGCATTTCTGCTGTTGCTGCTTGTGTTTCTGGATCTATATAAAGGCAATCTAAGCATCCTGCGGTGTCTGAGCGCATAGCGATAGCATGTCCACCCAGTCCACCAGCTTCGACGCTGGTTGAAATAATTTGCTGCGGCCAGTTTTTACAAAATGCGTCGCGAACGATACTACGTTCTAGTGCCGCATTGCCTGTGGCAAGCACAATAGCGCTGGCATCAGTTGGAAGATTGGACGCAAAAGAAATTAGCACATTTTTTGCAATTGGATTTATCTCAACACCTGGCATTCGGTTACGAAGTTGATTGGCCACAGCGTCAACTTTTCTTTCGCCAATTGAGTCTTGAGCAAGAATATGGCGGCCAAGATTGTCTGCACTGAAAATATCTTCATCTATCAAGGTTAGTTTGCGAATAC
The DNA here is from genome assembly GCF_000969645.2 of Janthinobacterium sp. B9-8. Classification (NCBI taxonomy): domain Bacteria; kingdom Pseudomonadati; phylum Pseudomonadota; class Betaproteobacteria; order Burkholderiales; family Oxalobacteraceae; genus Janthinobacterium; species Janthinobacterium sp. B9-8. The sequence continues at coordinate 2,697,049 of NZ_CP014222.1, read as the reverse complement.
CAGCCAAAACCAAATGCTCCGCGACTCTTGATCCGATTGAGCCTAGACCTACAATAACGACATGTTGAGTCAATGGAGCGGCGCCAGTGCGGCGTACTAAGTAGTCATGATCTCGGCGCTGCGGGACATGTACAACTGCTCGCCAAGACTTGGATTGAGGCGTTTTCCCCCAATAAATCAAGATCAGGGCATACCCATACGCATTAGGAATGCGTAGCATCAAACCATTAAACTCTTTTGATGTTGCTTGGGAGTGTTGCGGCTCATTTAAGCGCCCCAAAAAATCTGCCCACCAATTAGCGTTGAGTTCTTTATCCAAACTTGGAAGTTGATTAAGCCTTACATCTAGAAGCCCAATCCGTTCTTGCTGGCAATTTTCAAGCTTCGTGGTGCCCGTATTTACTCGTTTTACAACAGAGGTCGCTTTCAAGCCTTTATCTTTTCGATAAACTTCTGCATAGAGCGTTTTTTGCGGGTCTAGTGCTTCGCCTAACTCAACCGAGGTTGCGCCCGCATTTTTTGCGTAACCCTCAACTTCGTCAGCAAATAGTGTTAAACGTGCGTTTTCATCCATTGCATGATTTTCACGCAGTTGTTTAGTCGCTTTTTCTACAAGCCACTTAAGCACTCCTAAAACATCGTCAGGGTCATACTCTAGCCCTTCACTGTCACTCACGCAGATGTCGCCGCCGATGCTGATGTGCGGCCATCCCCAAAACTGGACAGCTGATTTCCACTTAATGTCAGGAAGCGTTTGAATCCCCCAGTCGCATGGATGTAATTCTAGTGGCCAGCAGCTAAGCTCATCCGTAATGGAAAACGTCCATACAGGCTTTGTCTTCACAACCTTAAAGTCAATATCTAACGCACCAATACTAACCAGTGCGTGATTAACATCAGCAATAAAAGTTCGCTGCTTTGAGGTCATGCAGAGCGACCCGATATACTAACTCCTGCGGAGGTTTTCTTAGTGGAATCCGCTTTTTCTGGAACAGGAAAATCATTGCCAAATTGCTTTTTGAGAATTTTGCAGGCTTCGTGTGTATCAGGTTGGGCTTCGGCTTCATTTAGTGCATCACGCAATGTTTCAAGCTTAGATTTGAAATCATCCATTTGAATTTGTGTCATGCGCTCAAATAGATCGGCATAAGAAGCAACTGGTAACTTAACTTCGAGGCGTGAACTATTCCAATTGGCTAGCATTTGATTCGCTAGATTCCGTATAGCAATTAAATCACGTGGTTTGCCCTCGACTGAATCATAACTTGGGGAGAACCACTGATAGGCCGACACTGTGATGCCAATGCTTGGCACATTTTTATGTCCGATTTTCTCATCACGCCAGCGCTTCAATGCACGTACAACACGGCGAAATTGATTTCGATCATCGCCTTCAAAACGGTCAACAATCAATTCGGTTAGCTCTTCCGCTTCAGATGCATCCCATACCCGCTCAGCTTTGGGGTCGCTTTCCCGGCCGCGAGCTAACTGTGTTTGTCCATCTGAATTCGATGAGTAAACTGCCAAGTCAATATGGTGAGTTGCCTCGCCGTCTTTAAAATATGTCACCGTCACGCATGGACGACGAATTGTGACTGTACGATTGTTGCGCGTTAAAGCGTCACGGACAAACTTCTTTAATGTGAGCGGGTCTTCATAATCATCGGGAGAACAATCGAAGCTCAGGCCAATATCCATGTCAGGATTGCCATTTAAAGGAGTTACCCCTGTTGATAAAGCATAGCTGCCCTGCATGAAATGTTTATAGGCTGGGGCATCAGAGCTGATGCAGTTTTTTATATCATTTAAAAGAGCATCTCTACGCTCACGTAGGGTGGTGCTTTCATCGAATCCAAGTAAGATTTCTGTATGAAATTTTTCGAACTGGGTTTGAGCATAAGCCATGTAGTTATCACCGTATAATTGTTTACAAATTTTTGTTGGCTTTCTTGCTTGAAAAATATTTACGTTCAATTAAATGTAATGACTCCGTTACTTGGTACGAAGAGGGGAGTATTGCCTCCCCTTCAATAGTTAGATATTTATCATCAACAAACTGTAGTCTTCCACTTGATTGAAATGCCAAAGCAGATTGATCAACTTTTAGCCCTGATTGGCGAGCGGAGTTTGTTAGCTGGGCTAAATGCGCGCTATGATCACTAGTCACTGACTTTGCATCAAATACGGCAAAATCAATCTAACCTCCATTTGTTGCTTGCATTCTTAAGTAGGCCAAATTGATATTTATTTTTTACCTCCACGTGCTTGCGCAAGTGTACTGGCGGCGGCTGATTTTGAGGTCGTGCTGGTTCGGCCGTCTCTTAAAACTTTAGATGCAGCAGTTGCGGCGGCGGCAGATGTCTGTTTCTGTGGTGTATGTGTTTGAGAAAGTGCACTTGCTGCGGCTGTGCGCGAATTTGCGCCTGTAGAACCGTTATTCAGGGTTTTAGAAGCTGCCGTTGCAGCTTTATTACCAGTTGTCTTTAAATTAGCCATTGTGAAATCTCATCGTTGATGTGGGTGTACACGCCTTCCATCACCGCCTATTGAGAATGATCCTTATCAGAGGTAAGCTTGCAGTCCCCACTGAAGCGATCTAATTCAGATTGTTCTCAAGCAGTTTAAGAAACTCCCGAGGCCGACTTCATGTCGGCCTTTGGTTTTTGCGTGGTTTCTAAACAAAAACACAAGATGTAGTGTTTTTTATTAGTTAACAACACTAATGCTAGCAGGTTGCTTGATATTTGTTAACAGCGAAATTAAACACTCGCTACAATGGTGCCAAATTTGGCCTATTTCAAAAAAATGACCCCTGAACAAGAATCTCAGCACTTAAAACAAGCTTCTAATGAGGAGCTGTGTGCATATTTAGCTGCAAAAATTCGGCGGAGTCGTAAATTGCGCAAAGAGTCACAAGTGCAATTTGCTGCACGAGCTGGCATTGCCTTAAGAACTTATAAGCGGCTTGAAACATACGGACAAGGGCACCTAGAAACATTTCTGAAAGCACTCAGTGCTTTAGATCGCTGTCACTATTTAAATCTTCTATTCCCATTTGATCAGCCAAAATCACGAGCTTTGTCACTTGAAGAGCGCTTAGAAATAATTAGAAAACGACATCGTGAGTCTAATAGCTAAGGACATCACTGAATCGCCCCGGGTTTCCTAGACACCTAAAGAGTCTCAAAATGAGGTTATTAGGAGGTCTTATGAGTAAATCCAATCGCTACACCGAAGAATTCAAAATCGAAGCAGTCAAGCAAGTGACAGAACGCAACTATCCTGTCGCAGAAGTCGCTGAACAACTTGGGGTTTCTGGGCATAGTATCTACTGCTGGATTAAGCGCTACACCGCGCCTTTGCCAGAACATGCGCAAACAACTGCACACCAAGATGAAATTCGGCAACTTAAAGCCGCACTACGCCGAGTGACTGAAGAGCGCGACATCCTAAAAAAGGCCGCCGCGTACTTTGCCAAACTATCCGGGGAAGGTACGCCTTCATTCGTGACCATCAAGCACTCCATTCGGCTCGGCGGCTCTGCCAGATGATGCAAGTCCATTCGAGCGGCTACTATGCATAGCTGCAGCATCCTCAATCATTGCGCACGATGGATGACCAGCGCTTGACTGGAATCATCACTGAAGCGTGGCAAGAAAGCGGCGGCGTCTATGGCTATCGCAAGATTAACGATGACTTGCATGATATGGGCGAACAATGCGGTAAGCATCGCGTTGCGCGCTTAATGCGCTTGGCTGGCCTTCGTTCACAAACAGGCTATCGTCGTCGACGTGGTTTTTATGGTGGCAAGCCCACAGTGACCGCACCGAACCATTTGGCCCGGCAATTTAATGTCGCTACACCCAATCAAGTTTGGGTAACCGACATTACCTATATTCGCACGCATGAAGGTTGGCTTTATCTGGCCGCAGTATTGGATTTGTTCTCAAGACATGTTGTAGGTTGGTCGATGGGTGCACGGATGGATCGTGAATTAGCGATTAAAGCGTTGTTGATGGCCGTGTGGCGGCGTCAACCCAAGCAAGAAGTGCTCGTGCATTCAGATCAAGGCAGTCAATTCAGTAGTTACGATTGGCAGGATCTGCTGCGTTCGCATAATCTAAAGCCAAGCATGAGTCGGCGTGGCAATTGCCATGACAATGCGGTCGCGGAAAGTTTCTTCCAGTTATTGAAGCGGGAACGAATCAAACGACAAACCTACTGTAACCGAGAGGATGCGCGTCGGGATGTGTTTAATTATATCGAGATGTTTTACAACCCCAGGCGACGCCATAGTTTCAATAATGGGTTATCACCAGTAGAGTATGAAAAGCAGTATTTCGAACGGCTCGGAAGTGTCTAGAAAAGCCGGGGCAATTCATCTAACCTTGAAAAATTGTTGGCCTAGATAATATATTTTTCCGAGTTGGATAATCCCGGCCTTGGGCGTGATGTGTGAAACAATTTTGGTTTTCATCAGGGGATTGTTTATTTCTATAGGAATGATGTTTTTATTTTAGGGGGCGTTATGAAGGATGCTGTGGCCAGACTTTTTGGTGGCTGGTATTCACGATGGCATGGCCGCATTATTCAGGGCAGTATGGAGCGTCGTGCCAATTTAAAAAGAATGTCCGTTGGTGGACTTTGGATGGCTGATGCCCCAAAGCTTCTTGAAGAGAAGGCTATCTCTGAAGGTTGCATACTGTTTGGTGCTGGCGCATCGCCAGAAAGTAGTAAATTGGATTTAAAAAATAAATCATTTATTCAAATGGCAATTGGAGGTGCCTATTCTCACTGTGGGATAGTTTTGATAGGCGGCAAAGAGGAGGAGTGTTTGGTGTATGAGGCAATGCCTAATGCGGGAGTTTCTACTACTACAGTTAATGAATTCTGTAGTCGTTACGCTTATGTCTCCGTATTTACACAGCCAGCCATGCATTCAAGGCCAGTTTACATGAAGCAAGCAACTAAATTTGCTCAATCTAAAGTGCTTACGAAATATGACTTTGCTGCCGCCCTATTACCGTGGAGACAAATTCGTCATTTGCGCAATGTTTGGAGCTTTCCACCGAGGATGACATCTGCTCATAGTGGAGGTTGGGTTGTACGTTTGTATCGAAGACTTTTCTCTAAAATGCAAAAGGATCAGGCTCTATTTTGTTCTGCTTTTGTCATGGAAACGCTACGGGCCTCAGGAGTGCCAGGTATGGAGCACGAATACTTTACTCCTAACATGTGGGGGCCATCGATGCTTGCAGAAGAGTACTGCCTCCTTGACTTCAAAGGATATTTAGTCAGGAACGGCTACATTGATATTTCGCCGCATGACCCAATAATTGCGGGAAATTCTCACTTATTGGCGCGCTGGCAAGACGCTTGGGAGCGTAATGATACAGAGGTGCTTAATGAATTTTCTCTTTCAATGGAAAGGTCGATTAAGAAAAAGCTTTCTGCTAAGTTGGCTGGGTAATCCGCCCATTTTTAAGTTCACTTAAAAGTAGAGGCTAGGCATGTAATGCCAGTTTTTGTTTCGGGGTGATGCCGCCCAATCCCATATTTGGGCGTTCGTTATTGTAAGTCCAGAGCCATTGCGTTGCAGTTTCTTGTACTTCGGCAACGCTTTCAAAACCATCGCAAGCCAGCCATTCATAACGCACGGTGCGATTATAGCGCTCAATATATGCATTTTGCTGTGGATTGCCAGGCTGAATATAGGTCAACTCAATCGATGGTTGCTCCGCCCAATTCTTTAGCAGATGGCTAATATATTCAGGGCCATTATCTGATCGAATTCGCTTAGGCTTGCCGCGCCATTCAATGATTTGATTCAGGCTGCATATTACCCGTTCTGCTGGCAAAGAGAAATCGACTTCAATATTTAATCTTTCCCGATTAAAACCATCAATCACGTTAAATAAGCGAATGCTGCGGCCATCGGCCAATTGATCGTGCATAAAGTCCATCGACCATGTTTCATTTTTTGTCGCTGGCGTTTCGCGTTCTAAGCGTTTTTTAGGCTTAATCCGCAGATTTAATTCTAAATCGCAGTTCATCAAGCAAGAGCTTGGCACTGTAAGTCCGTCGAGTTTGTTGTGTGCACCCGAATCTCTACTCGTAAACGCTCATTTTCCCGCGCGCGGCGGCAAGGTGGCCGTTTCTGCCATGCGTAAAAACCACAGCGAGACACCGCCAAAATCCGGCACAACAGCTTGACCGGATATTGAGATGACCATTGCTTCACGAACGCGTTCCGGGCAGTGACTCCTTGGCAAAGTATGCTGTCGCTGTTTTTTAGGAGATCGCGCTCCATCCGGGCTTAGACCAGTTCTTCGCGTAATTGCCGAGCCTCTGCCATCAAGTCCGAGACACTGGATGTTCAGGTCTCCGCAGAAGTACTTTTACCTGCCTTGCGGGCTTGTGTGACTAAATATGCCAGCGTGCTCTGATTCATATTTAGTCTCGCAGTGGCCTCGGCCTCCGAAAATTTTATCCCCAAAACCAACTTAATCGCTTCCGCCCGAAATTCCGGCGTATGGCTTTGCGTTATTTTCTTGCTTATTTCTCACTCCTGTTGGCTCAAAGTTTACCAAACAAGCGTGTCTACTGATTTCAGGCTACTTCATTTATCACTTGAAGTGAGCGTTCATTGTGTGTTCGTTAGCTACGGAAATAATAATGAGTAACTATGTGTCACTTCATCGAAAAATGAAGGGGTATGTGTCGCTTTCATCGGTGTGGCTGTGTCGTTATTAATAATAACTCTTTGATTTGTCGTTATGGAGAATGAAGGACTATGTGTCGTTCGGAGTTATTAGTTAGGCAAGCACACTTTATTGTGTGCTTTTTACTTTGGGAAAATTATGAGTATTTATCAGGAATGGGGTTTTAAAGAAAATCCATTTTCAGTTTCTTCATTAGGAGCTAATGAGGAAGGAAAGGCGCTATTAGTTGGTCGAGATAAAGAATTAAAAAAAATAAAAATTCTTTTATCTATTGGTGAAAAATGGACATGCATTGATGGTGCAATAGGTGTTGGGAAAACTAGTTTAGTTAATGTTGCTGTGTTTGAACAATACAATGAATTTATTGCGAACAAAAGGGGGCTGTTAATTATTCCTTGCGTTGAGTCATTCCAATTGTCTGAAGATATAAGTATTTATGATTTTAGGAGGCAAGTTTTGTTGGCGGTTGCACAAACACTACTGCTAAAGAGGTGCGATCTTTCTTTTCATACGCAATATTTTCATTTTTCGAATATTGATTCTTTGGATAACTGGTTGAATAAGCCATCATTTTCAAATAAAGGATTGGGCCTAGGTCCTATTTCTGCTTCTGGTGGGGAAACTCCTAATGAATCAATTGGATTTTCAGAGAATGGTATTGAGAAAATTATCGAAAGTTGGCTTAGGGAATTGTTTCCAAATGGTAATGATGGTGCTATTGTCTGTGTTATTGATAATATGGAATTGTTGCAAACTTCAATTAAAGCTAGAAAAAAACTAGAAGAATTAAGGGATACGGTACTTAATATTCATGGCATTAAATGGGTTTTATGTGGAGCCAATGGGATTATTCCTGCAACATCCTCTCCTCGAATAAATGGCTTTTTGCAGACAACTTATAAAGTAGATAGTTTAAAGCCTGAGTTGGCTAAGGATATTTTAAACTCTCGAATTTTAGTTTATCAAGATAACGCTGCTTATTATCTTCCATTTGATATGGAAGATTTTGAAGACTTATATAAAATACTTAATAAGAACCTAAGGGAGCTTTTGGGCTATATAGATAAGTATTGTACTTGGGCTTTCCTTTTAGAGGAGAAACCAACGGATGCATCAAGTAAAGCTAGTCTTTTCAGAACGTGGCTACTGGAAGAAAGTTTAGATGCTGAAAAGCTTGCTAGAAAATATGCAACTCAAAAAATATGGGAGGTTCTAGTTAAGGCTAAAGAAATCGGAGGGGATTTTTCATCTGAAGATATGGAATCGCTTGGTGTTAGTAATGCGAGTAATTTTAGTCAATATGTAAAAAACTTAGATAGTTTAGGTTTGATTTCTATTTCCATTGATGATAATGACAGTCGTAGAAAAAATATGCATGTCACCCCAAAGGGGTACTTAGCCATTTATCGAACTCATCCAATAATTAATTTAGGCGCAAATTAATATGAATTCTGTTCGGTAGCTCGGTAAGTTTTGCATGTTTATTTGCCCAACGTGCAATTGTAAAAAATAGGTAGCTTTGCTGAATAAATCACCTAAGTTGGCCTGTTTTTGCTTAAATAAATTGAATTGATTGTTTGTTCTTTATTTTTTAGTGCCTTCGGCACGTTGATTTAGGAGTGGGAATCCCCCGCGGGGGACTCACTTTCTTGAACGGCCAAGAAAGTAAGCAAAGAAGGCCGCCCCGGCCAGCACGAAACCCCTCACTGCGGACAATCGAGCGGCGGCTGCGGAACTCGCTTCGCTCAGACAGTCCTCGCCGAAACCCCGCCCGCTTGTTCCTCGCTTCGGCGTGCTTCAAGGGGATGATTTAAGCCCCGTGTTATGCGCTGCGATATAAATTTAAATGGTTGGGTGCTGAAAATATGCCAAGCCAAGCCAAGCCAAGCCAAGCCAAGCCAAGCCAAGCCAAGCCAAGCCAAGCCAAGCCAAGCCAAGCCAAGCCAAACGGTTTTACTCCGTCTTTGTTTTTCTCCGTGTTCTCTGAGTCCTCCGTGTCTCAAGATTTGGGTTTTGCTGTTGGCAGGAAGGGGGCTTTCGCTTGTCATAAAGCGTTGTGGTTAACGTCAATAAATTAAAGTGCTTATTATTATAGTAAGTAAAAACAACGGAAAGGTGTAATTAGTCGAAGCATTGTGTAATATTGCGGCTTCTATTCATCTAAGCTGCTGATTTTTATGAATCCTAGTGATCTCCTTGCTTCTTTTGCCGCGGCCTTTAATCAGGATCAACGCCTTATCAGCCTGCAACTTGGCGACGGGGCGGCGTGGGGCGGGCAGTTGTTGCCGCAGCAAGTCAGCGGCAGCGAGGGGATGAATCAGGCTTATCGCTACCAGATTGATTGCCTTTCCCCCGATGGCAGCTTAGAGCTTAAATCTCTGCTTGGCCTGCCGGTTGTTTTGACTGTGGCCGATGCCAATGGCAGCGAGATTGAGCGTTGCGGAGTGATCTCGCAGGCGCAGTTACTCGGTTCTGATGGGGGCTTTGCAAAGTACTCGCTGACGGTAGAGCCACCGTTTGCATTACTTAGATACCGCCGCACTTCCCGCGTGTTCCAGGATTTATCCGTGCCGGATATCGTGAAGCAGGTTTTAGCCGAGCATCAGGCTAAAAACCCTGTATTTGCATCGGTGCAAACATTGGATTTCAAATTATCCGGCACGCACGGGCCACGCTCTTATTGCCTGCAATACCGCGAATCTGATTACGACTTTTTAGTCAGGCTGATGCAAGAGGAAGGCTTGGCATGGCGTTTTGCTCATCAGGCGGGTGACAATCCTCAGGTTCAGCTTGTTATCTTTGACGATGCTTTTGCCGTGCCCGAGGCGCAAGACAGCCAGGTACGCTTTCACCGCGCTGATGCGACGGAGGAGAGCGATTCTCTTACGACATGGAATAGCCAGCGGCAGGTAGGCAGCAGCTCGGTATCGCTTGCCAGCTTTAATTACAAAGCTGCCAGCACCAGCCACACAGCTGACCATAGCGCTGTAGACCAAGGCGATGGCGGGCAGCAAATCCAATCAAGCTTTGAAGATTACGACGCCCAAACCCACTATTACGCTAGTGATGCAGAAGGCCTAAGCCACTATGCTAATTTGCGCCAGCAAGCTTTAGATAGCCAGAAAAAATCCTTCACCGGCTCTGGCACTTTGCGCAGCCTGCAAGCGGGGCAATGGTTCAGATTAGAAGACCACCCCGCCCACGAATGGGATGCGGCCGAGCAGCGCGAATTCGCCATTACCGAGCTAAAGTTCACCGCGCAGAATAATCTGCCAGTGGATCTTACCCAGCAACTACTGCAAGTGTCTCCAAGCCTGCTGGCTACTGGCTCGGCAGATGCCAAGCCCTACCAAGCCGACTTCACTGCCCAAAGACGCGGCCAGCCGATTACTCCGCGCTTTGCCCACGAAGCATTGAGCAAGCCCAAAAGCTTTGGCGTACAAACCGCCACCGTGGTTGGCCCTGCCGGATCGGAAGTCCATACCGACGAGCAAGGCCGGATAAAAGTGCAGTTCCACTGGCAGCGTGCCGCCGAGCACCCGGAGTTTGGAGCCAACCTCGACGATAAATCATCCTGCTGGATACGCGTTTCCATGCCATCCGCCGGAGCAGGCTTTGGCCACCAGTTTATCCCGCGCATCGGGCAGGAAGTGCTGGTCGACTTTATCGAAGGCGATATCGACCGCCCCATCGTCACTGCCGTGGTCCACAACGGCAGCCACCCTGTGCCCACCTTCAGCGGCGCAGGCGCTTTGCCTGCCAACAAAACGCTGTCTGGCATCAAAAGCAAAGAATTTGAGGGCGGCCAATACGGCGAGCTGCTGTTTGATGATACAAAAGGCGAAGTTCGCACCAAATTATCCAGCGAGCACGGCAAAACCCAGCTCAACCTCGGCTATTTAATCCATCCGCGCACCGACGGAAAAGGCGAGCCACGCGGTGAAGGCTTTGAGCTGCGCACCGACAAACAAGGTGCAATCCGCGCCAGCGGCCTATTAATCAGCACCGAAGCCAAAGGCGGCGCCAGCGGCAAGCAACTCGACCGCAGCCCCGCCCAAAGCCAGCTCGAATCCGCCTTAGAAATCGCCAAAAACCTCGGCGAATACGCGACCAAACAACTCGCCGACACCATCGAAACCGGTGACGACGATCAAACCGTCAAGCCCGACAATAGCGCAGGCGACAAAGCCACCCATGGCCACCTTTACCATCACGTACACGCCAGCAAAAGTTTTGAAGCAGGCAGCAACACCGATAAAGACGGCAAAAGCAAATCCAAAGAGCAGGCAGGCCTGCAAAAAATCATCCTGCTGCACGGCGAGGATGGTGTAGCCATCACCACCCCGCAAAGCCAGACCCTCAGCGCAGGCAGCAACCTCGATCAAGTCGCCCAGCGTGACACCAACCAAAGCACCGGCCGCCGCTGGATACACAACGTGGGATCACACATCAGCCTGTTTACCGGCGGCATTAAAGACAAAATCGTTATGAAACTGATCGCCGCCAAAGGCCAACTGCAAATGCAGGCCCAAAGCGACGATATCGAAATCACCGCCGACAAGAATGCCAGGTTCACCGCCATCAAAGGCAAGGGCCTCTTCAACGCCAAACAAGAAATCCTGCTCACCGCCGGTGGCGCTTATATCCGCATCAAAGACGGCAAAATCGAGCTGCATGCGCCGGGGAAGGTCAGTATTAAGGGCGGCAGCCATGATTGGAGCGGGCCGAAGAGCCAAAGCGTGCCTATGCCAACATTTAAAGGTAAAGATGGCCTTGGGCAGCTAGAGCTATTCCATCATTACCAAAATGCTGAGGCCATTAAAGGCGGCCAATATATTGTGACCGACTTAAAAGGCCAGGTTCACAAAGGCATGCTGGATGATAAAGGTTATGCCGTTATTGCTGGCTTGCCGATGGGTGCCGTCAGCGCTCGGTTCTTAAGTGATCCACGCCAAACAAAAGCACCCACAGGCACTTTTGAGACTCCGCTGCTAAAAGATGTTCCAAGCAAAATAGATACAGATGCCATTGCCAAACAAGCATCCGCACAATTAGGCAGCTTATTACCTGCGGTGGCAAAAGCTCAGGGCATGGCAAGCACGCTATCTACGCTTAACCCTGCTCAGGCAATGGATGCCGCCAAGCAGGCTGCAGCAGGCCAAATAATGAGCCACGTCCCTCAGGGCATAGGCTCAGCCATTGGCAGTGCTCAAATGGTAAATACACTTGCATCAATGAACCCTCAGCAGGCGATGGATGCTGCCAAACAAGCGGCTTCGGGCCAAGCAATGAACTACCTGCCTAAGGAGGTGGGTTCTGCGGTTGGCAGTGCTCAAGGCATAGCAAGCACATTCTCAAACCCTAGCCAAGCAATGGATGCGGCAAAACAAGCTGCTACGGGCCAAGCAATGAGCCATATGCCAAAAGAAATCAGCTCTGCTGTTGGGCAAGCCAACGCTTCGGCTCAACAAGCCCAGCAAGTTAAACAAATGCTCGCTTCGCTCAAGAAGTAATCACCTGGCCTATGCAACACAGGCATGGTTTGAAACCATGCTGGCTTATAAATATTCGGAGACTTCGCCTCAATGAGCGAAACAAGACAAGTAGCACATGCACCCTATGGCAAAGAAACTGTCGCTGATACCCGATCTGCCATAGGCAGCTTTGATACATGGCTGAAGAAGGTTTCTGATAACCATGTTTCTCTTGATGATTTACAAACAGTAGCCAGTGCCTTACCCGTGGTTGGTAATCTCATTGCTGCGGGGGATATGCTGGTCAATCTTTATGATATTTCGCAAAAGAAAGAAGGCGGGGATTTTGGGGATTGGATGGGGGTGGGCATTAATGGCATAGGCTTGATCCCCGCTCCGGGCACGGCGGCACTACGTATATCAATGCGTCCGGTGCTTGGCAGCGTAAGGCAGGCTTTAATCCGTAGCGGGAAAACAGTAGGCCCTGCCTTGGTCGACGTTATCGTAAGCCATATTTTGGCTAGCGAAGCATTAGCTCAAAAAGCGGAAGACGCCGTTACAAAGATGCTGAATGTGATTTCACCCATGATGAAAGAAGTTGCTAACTTCGTTTCTAAAGTGATTGAAGAATTCACCACCTTTCTTAAGCAACTTATCAACGGCACATTAGGCAAATACCGTGTTCCTGCGGGCAAAGCACCCAGCAAGGGGGAGTTTGTTCGCAATCCAGCAATTCGTTTAGGTAGCTTTTTTGGCGAAGCGTGCAAGTTTTATCGTAAGGCAGTAGCGACGGTTGCTTCTAAAGCCGCCTCGGCGCTATTGAGCGATAAAGTAAAACAAACGCTTACCAATTTACTCAACCACTTAAATAACAGCATTAAGCCGGTTATTGTTAGCAAAATCATGGGCTTGGCTGATGCTAAAGCAAAACAAAGCCTGTTTTCTTTACTGACTATCTTGCTTGCCGCAATCACTAAGGGCAAAAAGAAAGCCGCAGCGGGTGCCGTGGCTGCAGGCAAAACAACGAAAGTGGTGGCTAAGCGCGCCCAACAAGTGATTGAGCAAGTCAGCTCGCAAATTAAAGCCAAACTTAGCCCCAATGGCTGCAAAGAATGTAAAACCCAAGGCAAATCACGCAGTAAAAAGTCTATTGGCTATGCGCTGGGTGATGAGGTGTTTAGCCACACCGATTTTAGCCTTAACGGTGTAATGCCCTTAGTTTGGCAACGTACTTATAACTCCAGGCTGGCCGCTTATGATCAGGGCGAGCTGGGCGCACGCTGGACATCCTCGCTATCTACCCGCTTTGATTTAATCAACGAAGAATCTGGCCCAATCTTGCGCCACTTTGATGCGGATGGCCGTAGCCTGGATTATCCGGCGCTTGCAGTGGGCGAGCACCATCAAGACCGCACTGAAGGCCTGATGCTCAGCCGTTTGGATGAAAACCTGCTGACCATTACCCGTGGCCATGAATTGCTGGAGGTGTACGAGCGCTACGAATCCCGCTTTATGCTGCGCATGCTTAAAGACCGTGCGGGCAATACGTTGGCATTGAGTTACGATGCGGCGGGTTTATTACAGCAAATAGATTTAAGCAGCGGTAGCAGCGCAAAATTTGAGCGTAATGCGGCGGGCAAAATCAGCCGTATTAGCACCCCACCTAGCAAAGAGCTTCCAGCTGGGCGCGTGTTGGCTGAGTACAGCTACAACGAACACGGTGATTTAATCAGCGCCAAAGATGAGCACGGCAATCAGCGTGATTATCAATATAAAAACCACCTGATTACCCGCTACACCGATCGCACTGGCCGCGGGGTTAATCTGGAATGGGATGGCAGCAGCGCTACATCTAAAGCCATTCGTGAGTTTGCAGATGATGGCAGTAATGAGATCCGCCTAAGCTGGCACGACGACCTTCGCCTCACCACCGTGCGCAATGCACATGGCGATGAAACGCTCTATTACTTTGATGCACTGGGCTACACCTACCGCATTATTTATCCCGACAACAGCGAAGAATGGCTGTTTCGCGATGATTACAAAAACCTAGTCAAACACGTTTATCCCGATGGCAGCTCAGATCGCTATGAATACGATGCCAACGATAATCTGCTGCTGCATATTCGCCCCGACGATAGCACCGTGCAGATGGCTTACGATGATAAAGACCAACTGATCCGCATTACCGATCCGCTGGGCAATATCTGGCTGCGCGAATACGACGACAAAGGTAATCTGCTTAAAGAAATCGATCCTAAGCAATACGCCACCAGTTACAGCTACAACGCGCAGGGCCTGCCTACCGCGATTAAAGACGCCAAAGGTGGCACAAAAAAACTGGCCTATTTACCCAACGGCCAGCTTGCCAGCTTTACCGATTGCTCTGGCTCCTGCACCGAATGGCATTACGATGCCAATGGCCGCTTGTTAGAAACCCAAGATGCAGCAGGCAACCTTACCCAATATCGCTATGGCAGCGATGGCCGGCTGGAGGCTGTTAAACAGGCGGATGGCACCGAAGCCAAGCTGCACTTTGATGCCGAAGGCCGTTTGCTATCGCACACCGATGCCCTAGGCCGCAGCACCCGCTATGGCTACGATAAAGCAGGCCGGATTCATTCCCGAGTTGATGCTATGGGCCAAGAGCTGGCCTACCGCTACGACAAACTGGGTAGGCTGACCACACTGCAAAATGAAAACAGCGCCCAATATCGCTTTAGCTACGATCCTGTTGGCCGCTTAATCGAAGAAAACAGCTTTGATGGCAAAGCCACCCGCTACCACTATGCCGAAGCCTGCGGCCAGCTCTTAGAAGTAAACGAAGCAGGCCAGCTTACCCAGCTTAACTACGATGCCGCAGGCCGCTTGGCGCAACGTAAAACCGGCAGCAGCAAAGAATCATTCCGCTACGATCCGGCTGGCCGCCTTGCCATCGCTAAAAACCGCTTTAGCCAAGTGGCGTTTAACTTTGATGAAGTGGGCGATTTAACGCGTGAAGAGCACCAGTACCAGCTCTTTGGCCAAAGCCAAACCCATATTTGGCAACACGAATACGACGAGCTGGGCAACCGCATCGCCAGCATCCGCCCCGACGGCCAGCGCACCGATTGGCTGGTTTACGGCAGCGGCCATGTGCACGGCATGCTGTGGAATAAGCAAGAAATCACCAGCTTTGAGCGCGATAAGCTACACCGCGAAACCGGCCGCAAACTCGCCAACCAGCTGCAAGGCCATACCCAATACGACCCAATGGGCCGCATGCTGCAGCAAACACTCAGCGGCAAAACCAGCAGCAACCGCAGCTATCAATACGATCCGGTGGGGCAACTGCTGGGCATTAAAGACAGCCGCAAAGGTGAAACGCAATACCGCTACGATCCGGTAGGCAGGCTGCTCGCCGCCAACACACCAAAACATCATGAAACCTTTGCCTTTGATCCCGCCAGCAATCTGCTCGACAGCGCAGGCAAAACAGAAAACACCCTACCCAGCCAAACACCGCGCATTCTGGATAACCTGCTGAAACAATACGCAGGCACCCACTTTAAATACGACGCACGCGGCAATCTCACCGAAAAACAACGCGGTGAACAGATCACCAAACTAAGCTGGGACGGCTTTAACCGCCTGAGTGAAGTGCAAACAGCCCAAGGCGCAACACAATATTATTACGACGCCTTTGGCCGCCGCATCGGCAAAGAAAACGCACTAGGCCAAACAGCATTCATCTGGGACGGCGACGTGATCGCCTTGGAAAAAACCGCCGAACACACCCGCCACTACCTGTTCGAGCCCAACAGCTTTGTACCGCTGGCGCAAATCGTCTCCACCAACGATAGCGAACAAGAACACACCGCTTATTACCACGTAGACCACCTCGGCACGCCGCAAACGCTCAGCGATGAAAACGGCGAAATTGCGTGGAGCGCGGAATATAAAGCGTGGGGCGAAGCAAAAACCATTATCAGCGAAGCGGCTAAAACAGCAGGCATCAACAATCCGCTACGCTTCCAAGGCCAATACGCCGACGAAGAAAGTGGATTGCATTACAACCGCTATCGCTATTACGATCCTGAGATTGGTCGGTTTATTAGTAGTGACCCGATTAAATTAGCGGGCGGCAGAAATTTACACCAATATGCGCCGAATCCGATTGGGTGGATTGATCCGTTTGGATTGGTGCATGAAACAGCACCTGGATATAACGTATATGGATTATATGAACCTGGTAAAAGTCAAGACCGAGGCGACTCTCCTTATTACGTTGGCATAACGGATGATTTGGATAGACGTAATATAGAACATGGTAAAAGTGGGCGCTTAGCAGGAGGGACCATGGAACCAATAAGGAGAGATGTAGATTATGGTACTGCCCGTGGTGTTGAGCAGGCTAATATTGAGCATCATGGCACCAAAACAGGGACTATTGGACAAGATTTAAGCACAGCAACAACTTATGACGAAAGAGGAAACAAAGTTGCCTCATTTGACCATAAGAATTCAACACGCTGCCCCAAAAGGCAGCAGCACTTTGAAAATGCATATAACAATGAAATTAAACACTTAAACCGTTAAAATAGACAAGGAAAACAAAATGGGCTGGTGGAATATACCCGATCAAAAAGATGCCGTTATTGGTGATGCAGTGCTGGATTCAATACGGCATTTTTTAAAGGAGTTTAGCCATGAATATATCGAGGATTTAGGCAGAAAACCAACGCTGCTTGAGCTTGAATACGCCTTATCGCTGGCATTTAAAGTAAATGTAGATGATGAGATTGCCAGCGGTATGGAAGAGCTTGAAATTAAGCAAGTCGTATTAAAAACGGCTAAACGGCCAAAGCGATTTAAACCCGTACCGGGGGATTTATTTGCCTTTCGTTATGATGAACAGCGTTATGGTTTTGGTAGGCTGATCTCAAAATTAAGCATGGGAATGGTCGCGGAAATCTATGATTATTTTTCTGCCCAGCCTATATTCGACCCAAATTATGCAGATAAATGGCTGATTAGCCCCGTAGTACTTAACCCATATGGTTTATTTGAATGTCGAAACGAAGGTGAATGGTTAATTATAGGGAAAACGCCTAGTTATGTTGTCCCTGACAAATTCAATGATGTATTTTTTGTTACTGGTACCCCTGGCAAGCTCCAAGCCGTACGAGTGAACAACTCTGATTTTGATATTAGCTTAGAGGAGGCCACTGGCCATAGAAGATATACCTACAGCTCTGATGTTCAGATTAAAGACCTTATTACTGACGCATTAAAAAATAAATAAACAAACGGGGGGCAATAATATTGCTCCCTGTTTGTTTATAGAAGAACTCGGGAGAAAAAAATGGGCTGGTGGAATATACCCGATCAAAAAGATGCCGTTATTGGTGATGCGGTGCTGGATTCAATACGGCATTTTTTAAAAGAATTGAGCCATGAGTATATCGAGGACTTAGGCAGAAAACCAACCCTGCTTGAGCTTGAATACGCCTTATCGCTGGCATTTAAAGTAAATGTAGATGATGAGATTGCCAGTGGCATGGAAGAGCTTGAAATTAAGCAAGTCGTATTAAAAACGGCCAAACGGCCAAAGCGGTTTAAACCTGTACCGGGGGATTTATTTGCCTTCCGTTATGATGAACAGCGTTATGGTTTTGGTAGGCTGATCTCAAAATTAGGCATGGGAATGATCGCGGAAATCTATGATTATTTCTCTGCCCAGCCTATATTCGACCCAAACTATGCAGATAAATGGCTGATTAGCCCCGTAATACTTAACCCATATGGTTTATTTGAATGTCGATCGGAAGGCGAATGGCTAATTATAGACAAAACGCCTAATTATGTTGTCTCTGAAAAATTCAATGACGTATTTTTTGTTACAGGCACTCCTGGCAAGCTCCAAGGCGTGCGAGTTGATAATTCTAGATTTGATATTAGCAAAGAGGAAGCCCTCGGCCATAGAATGTATACATACTATGATGATGCTCACATTAAAAAACTGATTACCGACGCATTAAAAAATAAATAAATAAATGGGGGGGGCAATAATATTGCTCTCTATTTGTTTAAGAAGAACTCTGAATAACTGGGGTCAGAGTAAAGTTAAATTCGCTTTCTTTGCCTCTAAAGCTGCCTCGGCGCTATTGAGCGATAAAGTTAAACAAACGCTTACCAATTTACTCAACCACTTAAACAACAGCATTAAGCCGGTTATTGTTAGCAAAATCATGGGCTTGGCCGATGCTAAAGCAAAACTCAGCCCCAATGGCTGCAAAGAATGTAAAACCCAAGGCAAATCACGCAGTAAAAAATCCATTGGCTATGCACTGGGTGATGAGGTGTTTAGCCACACCGATTTTAGCCTTAACGGTGTAATGCCCTTAGTTTGGCAACGTACTTATAACTCTAGGCTGGCCGCTTATGATCAGGGCGAGCTAGGCGCACGCTGGACATCCCCGCTATCTACTCGCTTTGATTTAATTAACGAAGAATCTGGCCCCATCTTGCGTCACTTTGATGCGGATGGCCGTAGCCTGGATTACCCAGCGCTTGCAGTGGGCGAGCACCATCAAGACCGCACTGAAGGCCTGATGCTCAGCCGTTTGGATGAAAACCTGCTGACCATTACCCGTGGCCATGAATTGCTGGAGGTGTACGAGCGCTACGAATCCCGCTTTATGCTGCGCATGCTTAAAGACCGTGCGGGCAATACGTTGGCATTGAGTTACGATGCGGCGGGTTTATTACAGCAAATAGATTTAAGCAGCGGTAGCAGCGCAAAATTTGAGCGTAATGCGGCGGGCAAAATCAGCCGTATTAGCACCCCACCTAGCAAAGAGCTTCCAGCTGGGCGCGTGTTGGCTGAGTACAGCTACAACGAACACGGTGATTTAATCAGCGCCAAAGATGAGCACGGCAATCAGCGTGATTATCAATATAAAAACCACTTGATTACCCGCTACACCGATCGCACTGGCCGCGGGGTTAATCTGGAATGGGATGGCAGCAGCGCTACATCCAAAGCCATTCGTGAGTTTGCAGATGATGGCAGCAATGAGATCCGCCTAAGCTGGCACGACGACCTTCGCCTCACCACCGTGCGCAATGCACATGGCGATGAAACGCTCTATTACTTTGACGCGCTGGGCTACACCTACCGCATTATTTATCCCGACAACAGCGAAGAATGGCTGTTTCGCGATGATTATAAAAACCTAGTCAAACACGTTTATCCCGATGGCAGCTCAGATCGTTATGAATACGATGCCAACGATAATCTGCTGCTGTATATTCGCCCCGACGATAGCACCGTGCAGATGGCTTACGATGATAAAGACCAACTGATCCGCATTACCGATCCGCTGGGCAATATTTGGCTGCGCGAATACGACGACAAAGGCAATCTGCTCAAAGAAATCGATCCTAAGCAATACGCCACCCGCTATAGTTACAACCCGTAGGGCGCCTACCGCGATTAAAGATGCCAAAGGCGGCATAAAGAAACTGGCCTATTTACCCAGCGGCCATCTCACCCAATATCGCTATGGCAGCGATGGCAGTCTGTTGGTCGTTAAACAGGCTGATGGCACCGAGGCCAAATTGCAATTTGATGCTGAGCGCTGCTTAGTTATGCTGAGGCAAGAGCGTATTTGTTCTTAATCTATTTATCTGATTATGCCGCTTGCTTAGTAACATTATAAATATTGTAGGGCGGGTGAAACCCGCATATTTATTCAGCATCGATCGTGGGGTTCACCCGCCCTACAAATTTCAAAACCAAGCCCAGCACTCAAGAAATTCATCTACGCAGAGTCCATTGAGCAAGAGGCATAATCAGGCCCATTTAACTTGAAATCTGTGTTATTTATTAAATTAGCTCATTATTTTTTGCAATCAGCCATAGCTTCATCCCAAATATAATATGCTCCAAATCTTTGGCTGATTTTTGCTTCGCCTCCGGCTTGCTTTCCTTTGTCGCTTAATTGGGTTTTTTCTCCTGTTTGTTCAAGTAAGCCATCCATAATTAATTTATCAATAAATTGCTGAGTACTCATGCCTAGTTTGGCTGCCAGCTTGGATGTGGTGAGTTTATTTGTGGACTCAGCAGCAGGTTTTTTTTCTATTGTTTGGTGGATGGCATCGTTTGCTGTTTCATTAATTCCAAATTTTGCTTTGTAATCAGGCGTCAATGGGCAATGCTGCTTGGCAATCATTTCCGCGATTTCCATTACTGTTTCGCCGCTGACCATCTTAGCCATGCTGCTAAATATATGAATGACGCTTGTATTGTCTACATTGGTTTTTGTTAGCCAATCTTTGATTTGTTCAGCTTTAATTATATTCTGGCTGTCTATTTTTTTAGGTCTGGTAATGCGCTGATGATTACCTACCATTACTATATTAGAAAAAGAGGGAGTTAAGCTTATGCCTAGCCGAGTGGGCATAGGCGAGCTGTTGATTAAGTCTTTTAATACAGCGATATGTTTTTCATTCTGAACGAGAGGGCTGGCAATACCTATGGGTTTTTTGTGATACCAAGCAGTAAATTCACCTACTTCATTGATTTGTAAATCGGCTGAGAAATTCTTTGTTTCAATTACAAATATTTCCAGAAAGCGATTAATAATAAGGTGATCAATTTGTGCAACACGTCCTTTATGCTCAATCCGCAAATCATGAATGACGGCCCATTTTTTTGATTCTTTTAAATAAAAATCAATTTCATATGCGCTGTCTTTTTCGCCTTGATGACCTTTTTGTAGGCGATAAATTTCCTGCTCGATTTGCTCTCGTTGTTTGCTGCTGATTGAGGGGAGGGTGGTTAAGCGCTTGAGTTCATCGAGCTGTAGCTGTTTATCGTCAGTATTTTTGATAATCATTAGTCAGTTTTAAGTATGGTTGTTGTTTTACATCCTTAATTATATGTTTTGTAATATTGTTTTTGTAGTCATTGTTTTGAATAATTTTTGTAAGCTTTGGTTTTTTTAATGGTATCGAGGGTGATACACGCTTGTATGTCATCTTGGCCTGAGCCCAAGCGGCTATGCCAGCAGCTTTATCTGGTTTTGCGCGAATGCACCACGAAAGGCAGACACTTGTACGGCGGAGGTTTAGGGGGGATCTGGCAATGGCAACTGTTCAGTTTTAAATTACTAGGCTACTGGGGCTTGTTGTTTGCCCTTTATCTATACTTATTTTAGGTAAAGCACATGGGTTTTCTTGTTTGCTCACTGTAGCTCGTTAGCGTTTTGTTCCGTTTTTGAGGCTTGGCTGAATGTACGTGGCATAGTATGATTTCTTTGTTTTTTCTGATTAATTGCTTACTACCTACTTAATTAATGATAGATGAGATAAACTTCGTTTGGTTAATTTTTTTATAATATGAATGTGATATTTATATAAAATATTTAAGATGGTTTGTTTGTTTTTCTTTTTTAAACAATAAGTTTTACTAATAAATAGAAAAAATAATCATATTTTAAAATATGCTAGATTGGTTTTTTTGCTGTTTTTCTTGAGTTGCTTACTTTGGGGATTTATAATAGGCAGTAAATAAGATAAATCTATTTATTGCCTATTATATTTATTTTTCATAAGGTGCCTTTTAGATTGAGAGTTGAAATGAAGCGCTTCTTTTTGCGTTCTGCGTTTGGGGTGGTGTGCATCAGTGCGTCGTCCGCCGTTTGGGCGGCTGAGGTGCTGCGTGTTTTAGCTTGGCCAGGCTATGCAGACCCGGATTGGGTGAGCGAATTTGAAAAGCGTCACGATGCCCGTCTAGAGGTCACCTTTATTGATACGGATGAGGCTTTGTGGGAAAAGCTGAGCAAAAACAGAGGGGAATTTTTTGATGTTTTTGCGGCTAATACGGCAGAATTACAGCGTTATATTGATCAATCGATCGCTGCACCGATAAGAGCGGCTCGCATTCCTAATACCAGACATCAGCTGGCTAGATTTAGAAAACTAGATAAAATTAAAAGCATTAACAGAGATGGCTATTTATATGCTATTCCTTTTGCATATTCTGAAATGGGTTTGATTTATGATAAAAATCAAATAAAACAAGCCCCCACATCAATGAGCGAAATGTGGAATAAAAAATATAAAGGTAAAGTTGTTTTACATGATGGCAGTAATCATAATTTTAGTTTTGCTGCACTGACAATAGGCATTAAAGATCCATTTAATTTATCTAGAAATGAAATGGCACATTCAGTTAATCGCTTGCTGGAATTACGTGATCAAAATCCTTTTTTTTATAATAGTCCGGAAGAAGGAACACAGGCCTTTATAAAAAACAAAGCTGCTTTGATGTTTGCTAATTATGGTAATCAGCAGTTTAAATTATTGCGTGCGGCAGGGGCAGATGTAGGCTATATCGTACCTAAAGAAGGTGCTTTGGCTTGGCTTGATTGTTGGGCGATTAGTATTAAAGCTAGAAATAAGCCATTAGCAGAGCAATGGATTAATTTTACGCTGGATAAAATGGTGAGCAATCAGCTCACGCAGCGTCAGGGTTTGTCTAATACTTTGGTTAAATCGAATATAAGCGCCCGGGATAAAATTATTTGGATTCAATCATCCGAAGATTTCTCTTTACGCACTCAATATTGGGATCGAATCCGTTCCGGTAATGGCAAAAACGGTAATAGCAGGCCAAAAAAGCCGGTAGTTTAAGCTCTGAGGCGCCAAGATATACGAAGCTGCTTATGTTTAAATGAAAGTTTGGTGAGCTTATTGCGGTATTGATCAATGTTTAGCTGGGTTTAATAGCATGGCGTTCGATACCGAACGCCTCGCATATCAAAAATAGTGTGTGCAATTTGATCTATTTCGTAAGCATAGGCACGGCATCGCCGGCGTGTTTCTTCACTTGTTTAGCTGCTTTCTTTTCTTTAGCGCTTAGCAGTGGGTGCTTTTTAGTTTCTTTAACGCTTTGTTTAGACTTGCTCATGGCTTTATTCCTTTTAGGGCGCTGGCAAATGCGCAGCACACTTTTAGTATAGGCCGATGTAAGAGATATAAAAGCCAGATTTAAGCAAATATAACCCTTGTGTTAATCCTTGGGTGAGCGATGGTTTAACTTCGCTAGCCATAAGCCGCTGTTTTTCATGGCATAGCCAAATGCCAAGCCGATGAGTAAAGAAGCACTCACCTGCTGCCAGTGACCACTCCCTGCAAAAGTTGCGCAAGCGCCAATAAATGTACCCGGTATAAAGCTCAGCCAGCGTTGCTTAGCCTGAATACACATCAAAAACGCCACCACGCCCGTGAGCAGATAGCCTGCTACCTCTGGCTGAGAGGTAAAAGCGTTACCTTGAATAATCACCATTGCCCAAAATACACCGCTGCAGCAGCTTAATGTGCTGAGCAGCAGCCCGCGCACGCCGCCTTGTGGGCAGGCAAAATAAGCCGTACAGCCTAAAAATCCTGCCCAGCTTAATAAACCAAAAGACACCGCCACCCAGCCCCAAAGGCCTGAAAGAACGCCGGTGGTGATGGCAATCATTAAAAGAGGATTCATAGTCATCAGCAAAAAAGGCCGAAGTGTAGCGGATTAAGCGGCTTTCTCTTTGATTAAAATCTAGTTTCTGTTTGCATGATGATTTTTGTAGGAGTGGCTTTAGCCGCGAAAGCGTTGCTGCTAAAAGTATTTGCGGCTAAAGCCACTGGCTACTGACTTAATCGATCTGGGTTTTACGCTGTGCTCTAGCACTTTTGCTGCGTATTTTCCACGCGGCCAGCTGCGCCTGTTTTTGCAATGGGGTTTGGCTTTCTCTGCCTTGCTCCCTTAGTAATTTATGAAAGCTTTTTAAGCGATCACTGCTGATTTGTTCCCGTACGGCACAATCTGGCTCGTCCCTGTGCTGGCAATCTCTGAAGCGGCAATGCGCAGCCAGTGCGGCAATATCGGCAAAGGCGGCGTGGATGCCTGCTTCATCGCTATCTAGGCTGATCGTACGTAAGCCGGGTGTATCAATAATGCAAGTGCCATTGGGACAAAGATGTAGGCTGCGCGAGGTGGTGGTGTGCCGCCCTCGGCTATCGTCCATGCGCACTGCGCCGGTGTCTTGCACTGGGGCGCTGATAAGTGTGTTGCTTAGCGTGCTTTTGCCAGCGCCTGATGAGCCAAGCAGCACCACGGTTTGGCCAGCAGTCAGCCAAGGCAATAAAGCTTCCCTCGCCAAATCGCCCCGGCCATCCAGCGCCAGTAGCTCGATATGCGCGGGCAGGTGAGCACGGGCCAGTGCAATTTTTTCTGCCGCTTGCGGCGAGCAATCGGCCTTGCTAAGCACCAGTAGCGGTATCACTTCATTAGATAGGCACAGGGTGAGATAGCGATCCAAGCGGCGCAAATTAAAATCGTGATCTAGGCCCATGACTAGCAAAGCCAAATCAATATTGGCGACCAAGGTCTGTCTTTGCCCTTCGGCATTACGGCGGCTTAGGCGATTTCTTGCGGGGAGAATGCTTTCTACACATGCCTCATCTTGCTGGCTAAAAAGCACCCAATCGCCCACGGCCAGTGTTTCAGCGCTGGCTTGCAGCTCATGATGCAGCGCAGGTCGCAGCCGTGCTGGGCTTTCAGTTTCGCCATCGTGCAGCATGACTCGATCGCGTTGAATATTACTGATGCGGGCGAGTTGCAGCGCAGGCTGGCTGGGGCTTTGTTCTGATTGAGCAGTATGTAAAGCTTGTAAAGCATGCTGATCGAAGCCGATAGCACGTAGTTTTTCTATAGAGGGGTACATGGTCTTATCCGAAAGACGAGTCAAAAAGCCACATGCAGCGATGGCTGCCGGGCAAGAAGCTGGGTCGGTCGGATAGGGGAAGAGCGGTTTAAACTTTGCTAAGGTATCCGACCGAAGTGGAAATAGGCGCGAATGTATTCATGGCTTGTCCTCGGTCGGTGAATGGAAGTGGCAATTTAGGCTGGGTCGTCGTCAAGGTCAAGCAGGATGAGGAAGACTGTTGCAAAGATGATGAAAGCATTCAGCTGGCTGCTTAATCCTATCAACTTAAGGATCTGCAACGTATAGCAGCGGCTTTAGCCGCGAATGTTTTTATACACAGCGCTTTCATGGCTAGAGTTGTTCCTATGCCCCCATTTCCTTTTTTTAAAATAGGGGATCGAACTCAATTACAAGTACTTTCGCTGAAATTTAATACGTGAAGCGCGCCTTTGATTACATCGATCATGGATTTACTCGGCGTATTTATCTACTTTGGCTTTGCTTATGCTTTCCTGGGGCATTTGATTAAGTAATATTTGCTTAGCCTTAAGTGATATGAGGGGGCGTAATCACTTGCCCCCTGTGTTGTTTTTAATGAAATCACATTTCAGGCGGCCGGCTTGGTGGCCAGATCAATTTGCCGCACGCTGCCTGCTCCGCCATGCTCGCCAAGCCATACACTGCTCGCGCGAATCTGGCCCAGTACTTCGTCATCTTCTTTAAGCCCGTATTCGGTTTGCACGCTGGCTGTGGCCATTGCACCTACACCCGCTTGCGCCAGCGTTTGAACCCGCCCGGTTGATTGATCGCCGCTCTGCCAGAGTTTTAGGTCCGTATAAGCCGCGTCGCCCTCGTCTATCCAGCCATTGTGGTCATCGTCTAGCTTGGCCAGATCGCTAAAGCCATTACCGCTTTGTGGGCCAAATAGCTCGCTGCCATTATCGGCCACACCATTATGATTTCGGTCTAAAAACAGCAGGCCAGAGTTGGCATCAGGCAGGCGCATCCTTTCTTTTTTACCATCATTATCTAAATCAAAATCCACACTTTGCTGACTGAGCTTAGTGGTGGCTGGCCCCATATCGACAACAAGCGGATCTTTTAGCGTAAGCCACTCTGCACCCACGATGCGTGTGCTTTCTGTGTTCTGTGCATTCTGATAGCCAACGTCAAATTGCCGCGTACTGCCATCTTTCAGGCAAACCTTGCCGCTGGCATTAAAGCTGCAGCTTTCACTGGTCTTGGTATGCTCAACAGCTAAGAATTTGATTGTGATGGGCTGAGGCTTGATAGGGGCTGAGGCGGCACTTGCTGTATCCGTGCTGCTGTTGGTAGGGGTGGTATTTTCAGGGCAAGGTGTGGCCGGTTTGCTGGTGGGATGGCTGCCAAACAGCATTTCCCATAGTGATTGAAAACGCTCCTCTTTACTCTTGTCTACAGCTTGGCTGGCATCTGCCTGCTTGGCCTCTGCTTGTGGAAGTAAGCTAGCCATGGCTTTGAGTTCTTGATTAAAGAAAGCTGCAAACTGGTCTTTTGATGGATCAGTGGAGGCATCGCCCTCTGCCACCTGCAAAGATTTCCAGCTTTCGCTGCTGCTGGCCTGATGGCTAGTCAGCTTTAAATCACTCTGCGCGATACGCATGATATTTCCCTTTAGTAAATTCGGAAGGAAAGTAGCGAGCAGCATAATTTATGCCAGAGGGGATGAGAGGTGGGGGCTGGGGTGGGGCACAAAATCGTGTCCACCCAATACGCATCAAGTTGGGCGTTTTTTCGTAGGGCGGGTGAAACCCGCCGTGTTTATCGCAATCTGGCGGGTTTCACCTCATGTTCGTTGATCAAAACAAAAAAAGATTTTTTTAGTGCCTTCGGCACGTTGATTTTGGTGCGGGCGTCCCGCTGGATCTTCCTTTCTTGCGCGGCCAAGAAACGAAGCCAAAGAAGGCCGCCCCGGCCAGCACGAAGGCCCCTCTCTGCGGATAATCGGCTCGGCGAAAAAGGCTGCTCGCTCGCTGCCTCGCTACCCCTTTTCCGAAACCCCGATCCGCTTATTCCTCGCTTCGGCGTGCTCCAAGGGGATTTTTAAGCCCCGTGCTAGGTGTTGCGATAAAAACAACTTTGCTTAGGTTGAAATTACTCAAAACCCAATTAACGGCTCTATTCAAAATGGTTCTCTCAGTGAAACTCCGTGGTTCAAGATTTGGGTTTTTGTTGCGTAACATCAGTGATGTAAAAGCAAACTGGTTAGCGCATATGGGCTTTCACCCTGCCTACAAAACTGTTTAACTTGACGCACGTGGGCACAAACCCGTGCCCACCCTACATTTACCCCCCTGAAAACGCATATTGCTTATCCATTTGGCTCAGCCCCAGCCCTGCTGATTTATGGATTTTCAGCTGCACGGGGATGCGTTCTTTCAGGGCTTCTACGTGGCTGATGATGCCTATCATTTTGCCGCTGGCATTGAGGTGATCGAGCGCGTCGAGGGCGATTTCTAGCGTTTCGCCGTCTAGCGTGCCAAAGCCTTCATCTAAAAACAGCGAATCAATCGATGTCTTGTGGCTAACCAGATCAGACAGCGCTAAGGCCAGCGCTAGGCTGACTAAAAAGCTTTCGCCACCCGAGAGCGTTTTGGTGTCTCGCGCCACATCGCCTTGCCAGGTGTCGATAATTCCCAGCTCTAGCTCGCCTTTGCGCAGCAGCTGGTAGCGGCCATGCAGGCGCTCTAGCTGACGGTTGGCCAGATGAATCAAATGATCCAGCGTTAAGCCCTGTGCAAATTTGCGATATTTTGCACCATCGGCCGAGCCAATCAGGCTGTTGAGATGCTGCCAGTAATCGTAATCCACATTCTTGGCCGCGATCTCATCAAACAGCGCCGACTGGCCGCTGCGCCTTGCATCGTCCTCCTGCAATGCGTAGCGAATTTCACCTTGCCGCTGGGCAAGCTGGGTGATTTCTGCGCTGAGGCTGGTTAGCTGCTCATCCAGCTGTGGCATAGCTAGCTCTGTTTTTGGCGTAGCAAGCAGCGGCTCTAAGCTTCGTTCTGCGCTGCTGACTAGGGTATTGGCGGTGATCAGCGCGGTATCGAGCTGCTGTTTTAGCGCGCTTAATGCATTGCGCTGATCGTCTTCCAAGCGTGCGGCCATAAAAGCGGCTTCATCATCAAAAGGGCTGGCTGCCAGCGCGGCCTGCCATGCGCTGCTAGCGTGTTGCCGCTGATCCTCATGCTCTTGCTTGCGCTTTTGCAGGGTGATTTCCCGCCCCTTTTGCTGACTTATCTGATCTTGCAGGCTGCTGATCTGTGCGGTGCAAGCGGCTAAATCGGCCTCGGCTTGGCGGGAGTCAGCCAGTGCCGCTTGCGGGGCTGCATCCGTTTCCTGCCAGCATCGTTGCCAAGTTTGCTCTAACTGCTCAGCCGCTTTTACCGCTTGCTGCTGGATGATTAAATCTTGTGCCAGTTGTTGCAACTGTTGCTGTGTGGTCTGCCAGCTTTGCCATAGCGATTCTTGCGCATGCAGCCAGGCGTTGCTGTCCGTAGGCAGTGCTTGTTCGGGCAGAGATAGGCGCAAGGCCTCGCTTTGGGTGGCCATTTTCTCAGTGAGCTGCTGCTGCCTTTGGATTAAATCTTGCAGATGAGCCTGCGTGTTTTCCAGTTTTTGCGTCAGCAATTGCAAAGCTTGCTGGCTGTCGCTGAGTGCTTTATCAGCGGAGAGCCTTACTTTTTGTGCGTGCTCAAGCTGCGCCTTATTTTGGCTAAGCTGATTTAAGGCAGCTTCTGCGGCGAGCACGGCGGCGGCGTGTTGCTGGCTCAGTGTGGCTAAATCAGGCGAGGGGACGGCCAGCTTGCTGCAAAGCAAATTCCACTGTTGTAGTTGCTCTGCGGCTAGGGTTGCGCTGCTTTGTTGTTGAGATTCTAGTACGCTGATTTCTGCTTCTACCTGAGCCTTATTTTCCCTGAGCGCTTGTCCTTCTTCGGTAAGCTTGTCTAACTCGGCTTGTTTGGCGTCCAGTGCGGCGGCAGTGGCAGAAACATTCAGCGCCTGGTAATCATGAATGGCCGGATGCTCAAGAGACCCGCAGAGCGGGCAGGCTTCATCGGCTTGCAATTGCTGGCGGTAGGCTTCCAGGCCTTGAATGCGTTGCTCTTGCTCTAGCAATTTTTTCTTATCATTGACCTGCTGTTTTAAATCGCTAAATGTCAGCCTTAGCGCCGCCAGTGCCAGCTCTTTGTTGCCTAGTAAAGCTTGTTTTTCGGCGAGCGTTGTTGCCTGCAGAGCAGACTGTTGCTGTGTTTTTTTGCGGCTATTTTCCAGCTCGGCGAGCTTTGCGATGTCTACGCCACGCGCAAGTAAGCTTTGTTTTTGCTCCCAAAAAGCCGCTTCATCTTTGCCAGCAAGCAGGGCCAGCCATGCGGCTTGCGCGGTGTTTTCTGCCTGTGCCGCCGCTTGGCTCTCTGTTTGCTTGCCAGTAACGCTTAGCCTCAGTGCAGCTTCCTGCTTGATCAACGATTGAATATCTTGTTGATGGATTGCTGCTGCTAGCCTGCTGATTTCGCCTGCTTGCGTATTTAAGCTTAAAAATTGCGCCCGCCAGTCCACCAGTTGCTCGCCCAATTTTGCGTGCTCAGCGCTCTGGCTGCTGATTAATGCGCTCTGCGCTGCTTGGGTTTGGCTGAGCTGGGTGCGGCTCTGCTGGCTGATTTGCTTGGCCAGTTGCAGAGCTTGCCATAGCTTGGCTCTGTGTTCCTTAAGTGCGCTGCTTTGTTCTGCTGTTAGCTGCTGCAGCTCTTGTTCGGTGTGGGCAAGTGCCTCTGTGGCTTGGCTTAATGCGCTGTAAGGCAGTTGCAGCTTGGCTGCAGGCTCGCTTCGGGCGAGTTGATCAAGCTGCGGCTGTGCGCTGGCAAGAGCGGCAAGGGCTTCTTGCTGGCGAGATTGAGCGTCAGCGTGTTGGCTATTGGCCTTGCTCAGCGCTTCGCGCCATTGGCGATTGATTTGCACCTGGCTTAGCTGGCTTTGCAGCGCTTGCTCGGTCTGGGCTAAGTGAGACGCTTCCTGGTGTAAGCCGGTACGCTGCTCTTCGCTAAGCAGCTCTACACCCGATGCTTTGGCGCGCAGTTGGTCGAGTGCTTGCTTGCTGCTGCGGGTTTGCTCAAATACAGATTGCGAAATCTGGCCGTAAATATCGGTGCCGGTCAGCTCTTCCAGTAACTCTGCCCGCTCGTTGGCGGCGGCATTTAAAAAGGCCGCAAAGCCACCCTGTGCCAACAGCATGGATTTAGTAAAGCGGCCAAAATCAAGGCCGGTTAGGCCTTCTGTGAGTTTGAGCTTTTCATTAATCTTATCGCTCAGGATCTGGCCTGTGGCGTCTGCCAGCTCCACTCTGGGCGCTTGCAATGCGCCGCTGGCCAGATTACGCGCACGGCGTTGGCTCCAGAAAGCGCGGTAGCGGCTGCCTTTCACTTCAAACTCTACTTCAGCAAGGCAATCGCTGGTGTGGCGGGTCATCAGCTCATTGCTGCTGGCCGAAATGCTGCTCATGCGCGGGGTTTGGTGATAAAGCGCTAGGCAGATGGCATCCAGCAAGGTGGTTTTACCTGCGCCGGTGGGGCCGGTAATGGCAAACAGGCCATTATCTTTAAAGGGGGCGGCGGTAAAGTCGATTTTCCACTCGCCTTTTAAAGAATTCAGGTTTTTTAAACGCAGGCTAAGCAGCTTCATGCCTTGGCCTCCTGCAACATGGTGACGGTTTGTGCGTAGCGTTTTTCCAGCTCGATCAAGAGTGGCGCTTTGATTTCTTCGCTGGCGATGCGCTGGGCAAATACATCGGCAGGGCTTAGCTCGGCCAAGGTCTCCTTGCTATCCGCTTGCCAAGTGCTGGCAGCATTACCGCGCTCTCTGCGGATGCGCAGCACTTCTATCTGCGTGCCTTTAGTCAGCTCTTCTATGCGGCTTTGTAAGTCGCTAAGGTAATCATCGCTGCTGACCAGCACTTCCAGCCAGATCGATTCGTTTTTTGATTCCTTACTTGCCAAGGCGCCGATGGCTGATTCCAGCTCGGCCAAGTTGCCGCGTAAGGAGATAAGCGCTTGAAAGCGAGGGATGGCGAGTGGCTCAACTGCTTGTAAACCTTCATGGTTTAAGCTGACCAGCAGCACTTCTTTGGCCTGTTTAGCTTCATCAAAGCTTAGTGGAATCGGCGAGCCGCAGTAGCGGATATGCTCAAAGCCGCCGACTTTTTGCGGGCGATGAATATGCCCCAGCGCAATATAGTCAGCAGGTGGAAAGGCGCTGGTGGGGAAGGCTTCCAGCGCGCCAACATAAATCTCACGCACCGATTCACTGGCGCTTGCGCCAACCGTGGTGAGATGGCCGGTGGCGATGATGGGCAAGGTTGGCAATCCTAGCTCCATGCGCGTATCCAATGCACGCTGATATAGCGTTTGGTAGTGCTGAAAAATACCCTCTTGCAAGCTGAGCTGCTTTTCATCGCTGCTTTGCCCCGCCACGCTTTGCTGCACATCGCGCGCGCGGATAAAAGGAATCGCGCATAAAACGGCTCCAGCGCTGCCGTCTTTTTGCCTGAGCAGCAAAACCTGCGTAGCTTGATCCGCTGCCACTCCGGGGATCACGCTGGTGTTTAGCTCGGCAAGCAGTGATTTGCTTTCGCCCAAAGTGGCAACCGAGTCATGATTCCCCCCTAAAATAATCAGCCTAGCGCCGGTTTTGCTGAGGGCCACAATAAAGTGGTTGTAAAGCTCGCGGGCATAACTAGGCGGCGAACCCGTATCGAAAATATCCCCTGCCACCAGAATTGCATCGGCATTGTGGGTGATTGCGCTAGCCAGCAGCCAGTCTAAAAAAGCCTGATGCTCAGCCTGGCGCGTCTTGCCCATAAAATGCTGGCCCAGATGCCAGTCCGAGGTGTGGATGATTTTCATGTATTTGGGATGGAGGGCAGTAAATGCCATATCATGCCGCTAATATGTGTTATTTGTCTTGTTGAATATTAATACATGCATTGAGTCATGAATTTAAATTAATGATTTTTCAAAATTAATTTTGAGGCGCGTAATGTTTGACGTGATTTATTTCTGGTTTTTAGTTTTTATTGTATCCTTGGCTGTTTTTGTAATCCCTTCTTTTCTTTGGATTATAAAATGGCGTTTCTTGGCTGTAGTTATTGTGGTGGTGTGTTTTTCCATTATATTTTATTACTACTTAATTATCTTTAAATACGACTTTATTTGGGCTTCTGTTTTTTTCTTTCCTTTTTTTATTATTTCTTCTGCTATAGGATGCTTGGCTTTTTTTTTAGTAAAATATTTTTTTAAGCATCAAGCTGCAGATGTTCCAAAGAAATAGCCATTTTTGCATTCCAATGCGCAATGTCCGCATTGTGGGGCAAGTATTAGCGAAGGCGCAGTATATTGCCTCTCCTGTAGTACTCATCTTATTGAGTAGGTATGTTCTTTTCTAAAATTTCGCTCTGGTAAATAGTGAAATATATTGATAATTACTTTAAACCAGCTCAATACGACTGGGCCGATCAATAATCGGGCCCAGATTGTAAGCTCGCCTTGCCTTATTACATTGCTCGTCCCCAGCCATCACTTCTTTGCAGCTACTCGAGCGCTGGCTGTAGATGCCGCAGCTTACTTGTTCGCCCACTTTTCCTGCTAAGGCGATGCAATGGCTGGGATGGCGGTCTGTGCCGCGCATGGCGACATAAATAGAATGGATAGGTATGGTGAGCCTGGCAGGCACTATGCCGCCAGGGGCAGAATCGGTTTCTCCCCAGTAAAACGAAACCCGAAAGTGAGCGCAGCACGCGCCACAGCTCTGGCAATCATGACTCATTGTGGATAGCCTGCCGAGGTAGTACTAGGTTGGTTTTCTTATAGGTTGCTTTTTTATTGTGTCAGTAATATGGCAGATTTTGATATTTTTTGTAGAGATAAATAAAGGATCCCGTATGGCTAGCGTATTGCGTCACTCTGATTTACCCGTGCAAGCTTGGAAAAACGGCGGCGGGCTAACGTCAGAAATCGTTATTTTTCCGAAAGACGCTAGCTTGGCTGATTTTGACTGGCGCATCAGTATGGCCACGGTGGGGGTGGATGGTGGTTTTTCAGAGTTCACGGGTATTGATCGCAGCCTTGCCTTGCTGGCGGGTAAGGGGCTGGCTTTGCAATTTGCTGATCAAGCACCGTTGCAGCTGATGCCAAGAGACGAGCCGCTACGTTTTGCTGGCGAAACCCAAGTTTATGCGCGTTTATTGCAGGGTGAAGTACTTGATTTTAATGTAATGACGCGGCGCGGCAGATATCAGCATTGTTTACGTCAGCAGATTTTCAGCCAGCCTGAGGCATGGCCTTTTGCCGGGGAGGGCAGTTTATTATTTTTGGCTGCGGGGGAGTCTGTGTTGTGCAGAAAGGGCGAGCTGCAGTTTGTTTTAAAGCCTTTTGATAGCTTGTATCTCAGTGCAGACGACGCTGGCGAGTGGCTGTTAGTTCCCTATGGCGAGGTGTGCCTTCTGGTGGCTGAGTTGGAAAAATGCTGAGTGATACCTTGTTTTTTCTGCTGGTTTTTTACTTGGATAGGTAATATTGCTTACAATAGTTTGTGTATTTACTTTCGATATTTATGTTTATTTCTTTCTTTTTTGTGTAAATTTGTTTATTTAAACAACACATAAGAAGATAATGATGTTCTGATTTTGTAAGCTTTACTCATTGGAACTGACTTATGCGTGTAAAAAAGTTAATAAATAAGCGAAGTACACAGGCTGGTTTGCTGGCCATTGCACTTGCCAGCATGATGGCCGCTTGCGTAACGACGGGCAGCGATGGTGCGGCGGAGGCCAGCCCGCCACCCGCAGCAAGCCAGCAGGGGCAATCAGAGCATGCCCCTGTTCTGGGCGAGCAGCCTAGCCGTCCTTTTGGTTTGCCGCCTCAGGCCGGGGCAACAATATGGCCGCCTAATAAGGCTAGGGGGCAGGCGATGGGTGCATCGGCAGCGCTCATTTATGCAGAATGTGATCAGCGCTTGTTTACTTTGTCTGGCGCGGCCTTGGCTAGCTATGTGGCTACGGTAGAGGGGCGATGCATTAACCGTCTTTTTGATGGTGACGCTGCAACCTACCCAGTGATCTCGGCTGTAAATATGCAGGCTGTGGCTCAGGAGGCGCGTTTGCGCGCCAGCCAGTGGGATCCGCGTAAGCCCAATGGCCTCTGGCCCTTGGCGACTTTTTTAAAAGCAGGCTATTTCACCCAGTACAGCCATGCTAAAGAAGTGGGCGAATATGGCCGCTTGGTGGATCAGCCTGTCATGCAGGTGGTGAGTGCGCTGGCTGATAATCCGGCATTGTGGATGAACCCGGTAGAAGCCGCATCTCAATCGAATGAAGCATGGTTGCGCCAGAATGATGCGCGGCAAACCGTGAGCGAGACGATGATTCTGGCTGATTCGGTGCGCCAGCCAGAATATGCACTTCCGCTCCTTGCTACATTCTTTGGCCATTACCGTGGCCCGCTCAAACAAAGCTATGCCCAGTTTGCGCTGCATCCTATGCAAACTACTTTATTTAATATGCATGGCCAGAGCGGCTTTGATCAGAAGGTGGCCGCTGGCCAGCTCGATGGTTTAGTGACGTCTTTGGCGGCTATTTTGCGCCAGGGCCGGGCGGCGTTTGTGGATGAGCAGATGTTTTTAAACACGCTGCGTGAAACCGGCCGCTTTATGCTTTACCCAAAAACGACGCCCTTGGCCGAGCCTGCGGTAGCTCTCCATCTTAGTGCAGAGCGTTATTCGGCAATCTGGGCAGAAGCTGTATATGCCTTGAAGAAAATCGCTAAAGTGCCTTGCGATCGTTACAATATTTGCAATGCCGAAGCTGAGCTTAAAACCCGCTTATTTCCAAATCGCTGGTCATTTGATAATGGCAATCTGGTATTTGAAACCCCGCTAAGCCGCAAGGAAGTAGAGCCGCTGTATTACGCCATGAAGCAGGTTGAGGCGCAGCTTAAGCGGGTAAGCGGTGTACGCGAGCCAGTTAAAGATGATCCAAATGCACGTTTACGCATGGTGATTTACGGTACAAAAACCGACTACGGCCGCTATCAGGGCTTACTCAACGATTTATCCACCGATAACGGTGGCATCTATATTGAAAACGGCGCTACTTTTTATACCTTTGAGCGCACCAGTCAGGAAAGCACGCTGTCTTTAGAAGAGCTTGTCCGCCACGAATATGTGCATTATTTATCCGGCCGCTTTATTCAGCCCGGCATGTGGGGATCCAGCGAATTCTTCCGTGATAGCCGCCGTATGCCTTGGTATGACGAAGGCTTTGCCGAATTTATGGCGTGGAGCACTTCGCGTGAGGGCATTAAAGTGCGCGGCCATGTGGTGGATGTGGTAGCGAATAACTGGCCAGCCAGCTTTCAAACGCCAGCGCAAATTATGCGTTCCAGTTATAGCGATGGCTGGGATTTCTACAGCCATTCGGCGCTGTGGTTCTACTTTCTGCATCGCAATGAGCCAGGTATTCTGGCCGATGTGCTGCTGCAATTAAGAAGAGACGATGTAAAAGGTTTTGATGCGCTGGTTAAACGCTTAGGTGCTGATACGGCCTTAAGCGCTCGGTTTAAAGACTTTGTAGAGCAGCAGGTCACTTTACAACGTGCAGGCAAGCTGGGAGACACCTCAACCATCGAGGGCATCGATTGGCTGGCTCAATCGGCTTGGCAGCTGGGTGATGCGGCACACATTCAGGCTTTAATCAGCAAGGAGCTGCCTGTGGCTTGCCGTATCTGGGCGGAAGGGGCAGGCAGCGAGCTGCGCCGCTTTGAATGCACAGGTTCCTTAGGCATTCGTGCAAGCACGCTGACACAAGCACATCAGGAAAGCGAAGTCTTGTTGAATAAAGCGCTGCAAAACTTGCAAGGCCGCGCCAATAATATGCTGGCTGTTAATTGCTTTGCCAGCGATTATCAGCTGGATGCGCATCGTGCGGCGTTGCGCTGCGAAGGCCCGTTGGCTAAGGGCACGGGCCCAGCGCCAACTCTTACGCCGACACCACCAGTTCAACCAACAATGGTGCCGACCAGCCCGCCAACACGGCCCACGCCAACGGCTGTACCAAAACCGACTGCGCCTCCAACACGGCCTAGCCCATTGCCAACCACTACGCCAACATCGCCACCCGTTAATCCAAATACTCTGGCCTTGTTGCAAACGCGCTTTAGTGGCACAGGCCGTTGCCTGCGCGTTACGCTAAAGGCTAATCAGCAGCTTGATCGCTTTGTGCTGGTGAATTCGGCCAAGCTTGGGCGGATTAATTTTGCTGAATATGGCAGCTTCACCTATCGGCGTGATGCAGATCAGGCAGGGCTGGCAGACAGCATTACTGTTCGCCTGCAGCGCGGGGCAGAGTTCAAAGATATCCGTGTGGTGCTGGATGCAAAACCAGTAAATCAAAGTGAAGAGGCTTGCTGGGCAGGGGCTTAAGTGGATTTGATCGATTTAATCTTGCTGAGTATTGCGGGATAAGTTGGTTCAATTGATTATATTCTTGGGTCTTATTACCAGAAACAGCCTTGCGCACTTTAAAATGCCAAGGCTGTTTTTGAACATATTTTGGGGGTTTTATAAGTTTTAACTAATTGTAATTAATGATTTTTTACAGTTTTTAAGACGACCATCAAGCCATGGTTTTTAGTAAGTAAATCGTCCTGTTCCAACAAGCCCTTCGCCTTGTTTTGGCTTGACAGCCCACCCTTACACGGCCGAAGATGCGCCCACTATGATGAATCTGACCCGCGTTTATTCTTATTATTATCTGGCTTGCCCACTGGCAGCCCGATGGGTCGCGTTCATCTGAAACACACAGATTAAAGCATCCAAGGCCGCCAAATCAGGCGGCCTTTTTGCATTCTGGCCTGCCTGATTTGTTGGTTCTTGAGCTCGACAAAAAAAAGGACCACATCATGACTACTCGCTCTAACTGGGGCTCTAAGCTGGGATTCGTGCTTGCTGCGGCAGGCTCGGCCATTGGCCTTGGGGCCATTTGGAAATTCCCTTACGTGACTGCCATGAATGGCGGCGGCGTGTTTTTACTGCTGTTTTTATTTTTTAGCTTCACCCTGGGCCTTGCCCAAATGGTGGTGGAATTTACGCTGGGCCGTAGCGCGCAAACGGGGCCTGTCGGGATGTTTCGCAAGCTGGCGGGTAAATCCTGGCCGCTGATTGGCATGATGGGAATTTTTGCGGGCTTTGTGCTCTACAGCTTTTACAGCGTAGTGGGCGGCTGGACGCTGGCTTACCTTGCGCTGGCCATGGATGGCTCGGTGCTGACTACCGACACCAAGGTGCTAAAAGATACTTTCGAGCATTATGTATCTAATCCTTTCTGGCCGATTTTGACCCACGGCATATTTGTACTGGCGACGCTGGGCATTGTGATTGGCGGCATCGAAAAAGGCATTGAGCGCGCCAGCAAATTGCTGATGCCCGGCCTGTTTATCATCATGCTGATTTTGATCGCCCGCTCGCTGACGCTGCCCGGCGCATGGCAGGGCGTGGTGGCTTTCTTTGCTCCTGATTTCTCTAAGCTGACTCCTGCTATGGTCGTCGATGCCTTGGGTCTGGCGTTTTTCTCGCTGTCTTTAGGCACGGGTGGCATGATTGCTTACGGCTCTTACGTAAAGCAAGAAACACCGGTATTGCACTCCGCAGCTTGGGTGGTGGGGCTTTCTTGCACCGTGGCGATTTTGGCCGGGCTGATGATTTTCCCCGCGCTGTTTGCCTTTAAGCTTGATCCAAGTGCAGGCCCGGGCCTGACCTTTATGACCATGCCGGTGGTGTTTGCCAGCCTGCCCTTTGGACAAATCTTTGCCATCGCCTTCTTTGCCCTGCTCTCGGTGGCTGCGCTGACGTCTTCGGTGTCGATGCTCGAGCTGATTGCCACGCTATTTCTGGATGAATACAAACTGCCACGCCGCAAAGTGATTCTTGGCTTGTCCCTGGCAGTTTTCCTCTGTGGTATCCCCGCATCGCTATCTTTTGGCCCTTGGGCGGATGTGAAGTTCTTTGGCAAAACTATTTTTGATCTGATGGATTACAGCGTCTCCAATGTGATGATGCCGCTAGGCGGAATCGGCGTGGCACTGTTCGCAGGATGGCGCGTATGGCCGCTATTGGAAGAGCACTCCGGCCTAGCCGGCCTGCCACTCTTCGGCCTGAAATGGAGCTGCCGCGTAGTCGCGCCTTTATCCATTGCGGTGATTTTGGTGAAGAATCTTTGAATGCTTTAGGAGAATTTAAACCCAAATCTTGAACCATCTAGATCACAGAGGGTAGGGGGGGCACGGAGAAAAGCAGGTTAGAGTTAAGTCGTTTTAATTTTGTTTTGAGCATGTCAAAACTATGTAACTTGAATTCGTATCGCTGCTGATAGCACGGGGCTTAAATTCCCCTTGAAGCACGCCGAAGCGAGGAACAAGCGGGGCGGGGTTTCGGCGAGGATGTTTGAGCGAGCGAAGCGAGTGAGTCCCGCAGCCGCCGCCTCGATTGTCCGCAGTGAGGGGTTTCGTGCTGGTCGGGGTCGCCTTCTTTGCTTACTTTCTTGGCGAAGCAAGAAAGTAAGTCCCACGCGGGGGATTCCCGCACCTAATCACCGTGCCGAAGGCACTAAAAAAAGCCTTGTTTTAGATTTGCATCGTGCCCCCGGGCTCATTTATTAAAAACACGCAGGATGTTTTATGACTACACGTAATGCTTGGGGCTCGCGTTTGGGCTTTATTCTGGCGGCGGCAGGCTCGGCCATTGGGCTGGGGGCGATTTGGAAGTTTCCTTATGTCACGGCCATGAACGGTGGCGGGGCATTTTTGCTGTTGTTTCTGATTTTTAGCTTTACCTTGGGCCTGGCATTGATGATGGCCGAGATTGCCTTGGGCCGCTCGGCGGCCAATGGCGCGGTGGGCGCATTTAAAAAAGTAGGCGGCAAGCACTGGGCGCTCTTGGGGCTGCTCGGCGTAATCGCAGGCTTTGTACTGTTTTCATTTTATAGCGTGGTGGGCGGCTGGACTTTTGCCTACCTTGGCAAGGCCATCGATGGCTGTGTGCTCAGTGCCGATCCTAAGGCCTTAGAAGCGATGTTTGGCAGCTTTGTATCTGATCCAATCAAACCCTTGATTACCCACGCGCTGTTTACGCTGGCCACTTTAGGCATTGTGCTGGGCGGCATCGAGAAAGGCATAGAGCGGGCGGGCAAGGTGCTGATGCCTGCGCTGTTTATTATTATGCTGATCCTGATGCTGCGCTCTTTAACGCTGCCGGGCGCATGGGCCGGTGTAGTGCAGTTTTTAGCACCAGACTGGAGCCGCGTTAATCCTTCGATGGTGGTGGAGGCCTTAGGACTGGCGTTTTTCTCGCTGTCTTTGGGCGTGGGGGCGATGGTGGCTTATGGCTCATATATGCATTCCAGCGAGGAAATTCTTTCTGCATCGCTATGGGTGGTGTTTCTGGCGGTGATGATTGCGCTTCTTGCTGGGCTGATGATTTTCCCTGCGGTGGCGGCCTTTGGCTTAAACCCTGCAGCAGGGCCGGGGCTGACCTTTATGACCATGCCGGTGGTGTTTATGCATCTGCCGTTTGGCCAGCTATTTGCCATTGCCTTTTTTGCCCTGCTGGCCACAGCGGCTTTGTCTTCATCGGTAGCAATGCTGGAGTTGATCGCGATCTGGTTTATTGACGATCTAAAACTGCCACGCCGCCCCGTGCTGATCGGCATCGCCTTGGCGGTGTTCCTATGCGGTATTCCGGCTTCGTGGTCGTTTGGTGTCTGGTCTGATGTTCGCATCTTTGGCAAAAGTATTTTTGATGCGATGGATTACTTTGTATCTAATCTGGCGATGCCTGTGGGCGGGATTGGCTTAGCGCTGCTGGCGGGCTGGAAAGCGGGGGACACGTTGGTGGATGAAGTCGGCTTGAAAGGCTGGAAGAGACAGGCTTGGCTGATGACTTGCCGCTACCTTGCGCCAATCTTGATCTGCACGGTGCTAGTGAAAAATCTGTAAACACTTGCTGCAAGGAAAAATTGCTACTTGACGGCCAGTCTCCTTACAAGGCATTCTAAAAGCATGAATACGAACAATCTCAATCACTCAGCAACTTGGTGGCGCATTTAATTAGTGCGGCACCTTGGGTATTGATCTATGGGGCCGCCGAAAGGGCGGCCTTTTATTTAGTTCGCGCATTCGGTGGCAGATTTATTTGGCAAATGGCTTTGGGTTTATTTGCCGCTACTAGGAATAGCGTATGTCTCGTTCGCAATGGAGCTCTAAACTCGGCTTTATTCTTGCCTCCGCAGGGGCAACGGTGGGTTTAGGCTCAATCTGGAAATTCCCTTACGTTACCGCCATGAATGGTGGCGGTGCGTTTCTGCTTATTTTTGTACTGATTACTTTTACGCTGGGCATTGCGTTGATGCTGGCCGAAATCGCCATTGGCCGCGCTGCGGCATGTGGTGCTGTGGGCGCGTTTAAAAAGCTGGGCGGCAAGGGCTGGTCTGCCGTCGGCTATATCGGCGTGCTGTGCGGCTTAACGGTGTTTTCTTTCTATAGCGTGGTCGGTGGCTGGACCATCGGCTATCTGCTGCGCGCCCTCGATGGCCGAGTGATGAGTAACGATCCCAAGGCCTTGGGCGCTCTATTCGGGCAATATGTATCCAGCCCCATCGAGCCGATTATCACCCATGCCGTGTTTGCACTACTCACCTTGATTGTGGTGATGTTCGGTATTCAAAAAGGCATTGAGCGGGCGGGCAAGGTGCTGATGCCTGCGCTGTTTTTGCTGATGCTGGCGCTGATTGTTCGCTCCTTAACGCTGCCAGGTGCAGGGGCGGGCGTGGTGGCTTTTTTAGCGCCGGACTTCTCTAAAGTTAATTCAAAAATGCTGGTCGATGCGCTGGGCTTGGCGTTCTTTTCGCTGTCGGTGGGCGCGGGCTGCATGCTGGCTTACGGCTCCTACCTTGGGCGTGATGTAAAGCTGACCAATGCCGCGATGTGGGTAACGGGCTTAACCACCATGACCTCTATCTTGGCAGGCCTGATGATTTTCCCTGCCATTACCGCCTTTGGCTTGGATGCCGCAGCAGGCCCAGGCCTCACCTATATGACCATGCCCGTGGTGTTCAATCATCTGCCCTTTGGCCAGTTTTTTGCCGCCGCTTTCTTCGCTCTGCTTTTAGTTGCTGCGCTCACCTCTTCAGTTTCTTTGCTTGAGCTGATCGCGGTGTATCCGATTGATGAATGGAATCTGCCCCGTAAAGCCACCACCGGTGTGATTACCCTCTTGGTGTTTCTGGCCGGTATTCCCGCCTCGCTCTCGTTTGGCGTGCTGGGCGAATACAAATGGTTTGGCCGCAATGTGTTTGAGCTGATGGATTACAGCGCATCCAATATCCTGTTGCCCTTGGGTGGCATCGGCACGGCGCTGTTTGCAGGCTGGAAAATCTGGCCAGTGATCGAAGCCGAGCTAGAGCTTAGCCCTGTTTTAAACTGGGGAATGAAGTGGATGTGCCGCATCGTGGCGCCGGCTTTGATTGCTTTGATTCTGGTTTACAACCTGTAAAGGGGCTTACTTCAGATTCATTGCCCGTCTTCCCCGAATGCAATTTTCGGGGGTCTGGCGGGGCGATTGGATTCCCGATAGAAGCACTCGGGAATGACGAATTGAATTCCCACGTTGATTAGCCCGTCATCCCCGAAGGTATTGATCGGGGATCCAGCGAAGCGACTGAATTGTTGATAAATATGCGCGGGCATGACGATTTGGATAACCTTACCGTTTATCCCAGATCCAGTGGCACAAGCTTGTGAGTGCTCTGTGGATAAGTGAGGCAAGTGCTTGATCTGAAGGTGGCTTTTTTGACTGATTAAATTTTAAGCAAAGAAACTGCCGCAACAATAGGTATTCAACAGACAAAGGCCAGCAGAGATGCTGGCCTTTGTCTTATCTGGCTTTTTGCCAGCGCTTTTGCAAGCCGTCAAAGCTTAAGTAGAGCGCGGGAGTGATGTAGAGGGTGATGAGTTGCGATAGCACTAGGCCACCAACCACCGCCACGCCCATAGGTTGGCGCAGTTCAGCACCTGCGCCTATGCCAATGGCGATGGGCATGGCGCCCATAATGGCGGCGAGGGTGGTCATCATGATGGGGCGAAAACGCAGTAAGCAGGCTTCACGAATCGCATCCACTGGCGCTTTGCCTTCTTTGCGCTCGGCCTCTAGCGCAAAGTCGATCATCATAATGGCGTTTTTCTTGACGATACCAATTAGGAGCAAAATCCCAACCATGGCGATAAAGGTGAGCGGCAGGCCGACAATAGCCAGCGCAATGAGCGCGCCAACTGCAGCGGAAGGAATGCCCGCCAGAATGGTAAGCGGGTGAATCCAGCTTTCATACAGCACGCCTAGAATCACATAAATCACTGCCACGGCCACCAAAATCAGCCAGAGCTGGGTGTTTTGGGATTGCTGGAATACGGCTGCGTCCCCTGCAAAAGCACCAAACACTTTGGATGGCAGCTGGATTTCTTGCTTCAGGGCTTCGATCTTGGCTGCTGCTTCGGAGAGCGTTTTACCTTCGGCCATATTAAACGACAACGTGACCGCAGGCAGCTGGCCTTGGTGGTTGATAGCGTTATTGGTCATGATGCGCTCGACGCTGGAAAAGGCCGAGATCGGCACCAGTACGCCGCTATTGCTGCGGGCATAGAGCTTATTCAGCGCCGATTCATCAGTGCGATATTCATCAGAGAGCTGCATCAGTACTGAGTAGCTGTCTTGCGGCAGGTAAATGGTGCTGATTTCACGCTCGCCAAACGCGCCATACAGCGTTTCGCGCAGGTTTTGCATATCGATGCCCAAGGTTTGCGCCTTGTCTCTGTCGATATTTAGCCTTGCTTGTAGGCCACGCTTTTCGGTGTCTGATGTGACTTCGGTAAAAATAGGCGATTGCCGCATGGCACGCATCAGCTTGTCTGACCAATCACTTAGCTCGTCCGATTGCACGGCTTGCAAGGTGTATTGGTAGCGACTTTTGGAGCTACGCGCGCCAATTTTCAAGTTTTGTGTCGGGTTAAAAAACACCGAGATGCCGGTAATGCCGCTGGTATCTTTACGCAGGCTGGCTACGGTTTTTTCCATAGAAAGGCGCTGATTGCGAGGTTTGAGGCTAATAAACATCCGGCCACGATTACCGCTAGATAAGCTGGAAACCACCACATTTACATTGGGGTTTTTTTGAATTCGCTCGGCGACTTCGGTG
Source organism: Janthinobacterium sp. B9-8 (assembly GCF_000969645.2). Taxonomy (NCBI): domain Bacteria; kingdom Pseudomonadati; phylum Pseudomonadota; class Betaproteobacteria; order Burkholderiales; family Oxalobacteraceae; genus Janthinobacterium; species Janthinobacterium sp. B9-8. The sequence goes on along the minus strand of NZ_CP014222.1, from coordinate 2,653,785 downwards.
TGCAATTTCAGCATGGCAGGGTAGGCAATATCCTGCGGGCCTTCGCTGCTGGCCTGGATCTGGCCGATATCTTCTTCAGGAAAAAAACCCTTGGGCATGGATTGATATAACCAAGCAGTGAGCACAAAGGTGGTAAGCGCAACAGCTAACATCAGTTTGCGTCGGCCTAAGCTCCAATCCAGTGTGCGCTGATAGCCGCTGAGCACGCGATGAAAGCCCCGTTCAAAAAAGCGGCTCCATGCGGGCACATGGGCGTCCGGTGTTTCGTGCTTAATATAACGTGCGGCCAGCATCGGGATCAGCGTGAGCGCCACTACGGCAGATACCATAATCGCTAAGGTGACGACGGCGGCAAATTCATGGAACAGCAGCCCAATGGTGCCGGGCATAAAGAAAATCGGAATAAACACGGCAATCAGTGATACCGAAATCGATACCACGGTAAAGCCGACTTCTTGTGCGCCCTGAATGGCGGCTTCCATGGGCTTCATGCCGTTTTCAACGTGGCGCATGATGTTTTCAAGCACCACAATCGCATCATCTACCACCAAACCAATGGCAATGGTCAGCCCCATCAGCGAGATATTATCGAGGCTATAACCCAGCCAGTGCATCAGTGCAAAGGTGGCAATCAGCGAGATCGGTAGCGATAAGGCCGGAATCAGTGTGGCTGCAGCACGGCGTAAAAACAGCAGAATTACGCTCACCACCAGCAGCATGGTCAGCAACATGGTGAGGTTGACATCGTGAATCGCTTCGCGCACAGATTGCGATCTGTCGTTCAAGACTTGCACATTTACCGAGGCAGGCATTTGCGATTTAAGCTGCGGCAAGGCGGCTTTAATGGCATCAACTACGGCCACGGTATTGGCGTCGGACTGGCGCATCACGGCCAGTACGATCGAGCGTTCGCCATTAATCCAGCTGCCGCTTTTCACGTCTTGCACGCTGTCTTCTACTGTGGCGACATCGGCTAAGCGTACCGGTTGCGTATTTTTTTGCGCAACAATCAAGTTGGCAAAGTCGGCGGCGTTTTTAAGCTGTTCATTGGCTTGTAGCGCCAGCACTTGGCGCTTGCCGTCGAGCTGGCCAACAGGGCTGTTGGCATTGGCGGATTTCAGCGCGGCGGATAGCTCGGCCAGCGTCATATCCCTTGCGGCCAATCGCTCCGGATTAACTTGCACCCGTACAGCAAAGCGTTTTTGCCCGTAAATCGTGACCTGCGCTACGCCATTCAGGGTAGAGAGCGTGGGGGAAATCAGGTTGTCGCCGTAATCGTTCAGCTCGGCCAAGCTCATCGATGGCGAGTTAATCCCCACCATTAGCACCGGTGCATCCGCAGGGTTTACTTTGCGGTAGCTCGGCGGGCTGGTCATATCTTTAGGCAAGCCACGGGAAGCGCGATAGAGCGCAGCTTGTACGTCAACGGCCGCATCATCGATATTGCGATTGGCGTCAAATTCCAGCGTCAGCGATACCTTGCCCTGAGTGCTGCTCGAGGTAATGACGGCAAGGCCGGGAATCGTTGAAAATTGCTTTTCGAGTGGGGTAGCCACCGAAGTCGACATCGTTTCCGGGCTGGCACCGGGTAAGCTGCCAGACACCTCGATGGTGGGCATATTAAAAGAGGGCAGGGCAGAGATCGGCAGATTAAACCAAGCCACTACCCCGGCTACAACGATAGCCAGCCACAGGAGTGTTGTTGCGATGGGCTTATTAATGCTCAGTAAGGAGATATTCATTTTGCGGCACTGGCGGCAGTTTTCGGCGCACTTGCGTCACGCTTTTTGGCTTCGCGAACTTTACTGCCTTCACGCAGATTTTGCCCACCTTCTTTTACCACTTTGATATTGCTGCCTATGCCGCTGACCACAGCACGCTCGTTTTCGACTTGCAGCAATTCGACCGGAATTGATTTCACCGTTTGATCTGCCTGAATGGCAAATACAAAGCGATGATCCGGGCCAGTTTGCACTGCTTGAGTCGGCAAGACCACGGCATTTTTAAGTGTGCCAGCAGCCACTTTTACTGGCACAAAAGCACCGGGCCAGAGCAGATTTTTAGGATTGGCAAATTCTGCTTTTAAGGCAATGGTGCCCGAGCTTGAATTGACCGCATTATCGATAAAGCTCAGCTTGCCTTGTAGCGTATTGCCATCATACAAAGAAGCGCTTACTAAAATTGGTCTGGGGGCACTTTGCAAGGTGGCAAGATCGCGCTCAGGCAGGCTAAAAGCCACGGTAATCGGGTCGAGCTGGCTGATGGTCACGAGGGGGATGGCAATGCTGGGCTGCACATAGCTACCGGTATGGACTTCAACCAAGCCAGCTCGTCCACTCAGTGGTGCTCTGATTTGCGAATAAGAGAGCGTTATTCTGGCCGCATCCACCGCTGCACGTTCTGCAGCCAGTGTGGCTTGTAGGGTTTCTAATTTGCTTTGGGCATTGTCGAGCGCGGTTTTAGAAATAAAGCTTTGTGCGGCCAGCTCTTTAGAGCGGGTGTAATCCCGCTCTGCCGCAGCAAGCTGGGCTTGGTTTTGTGCGAGTTTGGCAATGGCTTGGCGCACATTGGCTTCGTCTTCCCGTGCGTCCAGGCTAAATAAAAGTTGGCCCGCGCTGATCTGATCGCCTTCTTTAAAATGGACTTTGCTAATGAGTCCGTTTTTTTGTGGGCGTACTTCTACCTGATCAAGCGGGCTAACGTGGCCTTGGGCACTTAAATGAAGTGCAATATCAGCCGTTTGAGTTGTGGTGGCAATAACCTGTTGTGGCGGGCGTTCTGCTTGTTCTTTTGTTGCTGTTTTACCGCAGCCAGCAAGGGCTAAGGCAAGGAGGGTCAGGCTATATTTAGTCATTCATAATTCCAGCACGAACACCGCGCCGGAATCGTACGGTGATCGCAATCATAGTCAGGGCCACCATCAGGCCAAAGCCTGTAATGATGGCGTACATAGGCGGTATTCCGCTGATTTGAAATTGATGCGCCACGGCTTTACTCGCAGCTTCGGTAACGGGCTGGCTAAGGTATTTCACCATCAGGGCATGAATCCCTACCATTACTAATATACCAATATTCTCATTAAAATTTTGCACGGCAATAGAGTGGCCAGCACCCATGAGTGTATGACCTCTGTGTTGCAACATGGCGTTTAATGGCACTACAAAGAAGCCTGATAAACAGCCCACAATAAACATCAGAAATGCAGCAAGCCAAATATTGTGAACAAACAGCATACCGATCACCATAATCCCCATGGCAATCCCTGCAGGTAGTACGCTAAATGCCTTTTTGAGCGGAACACAATGGCCGGCAAGGATTGCGCCTGCCGCAATGCCAAATGCAACTACTGCGACTAGCTGAGTCGCTTGTTCCATGGAAAAGTTCAACCAAATAATGGCCCAGTTCAATACGACCAAGCGCATGGTGGCCCCAGCACCCCAAAAGAGCGTGGTGACGCCTAAGGATAACTGGCCTTGAGGGTCTTTCCAAAGCTTGGCGACGCATTCCCAGAATTCTTTAATAAGCGCAACAGGCTGAAGCTGCAGCGGCTTTAGTTCTACATTTAGTTTAGGGATGTAGCAGTTCAGCCAGGATGCGGCCAGATAAAGCAAAATAATTGCGGCAATCGCAAAAGTGGCAGGGGAGAAGAACTCACCTAGTACGGTGCTGTTAAGCCAAGGGGCAACGTGCGAGCCGGCAAGCAAACCACCTAAAATGGTGCCGAAAATAATAGCGCTGACGGTTGCACCCTCTAGCCAGCCATTGGCTGCAACGAGTTTTTCATGCGGTAGGTATTCGGTGATGATGCCGTATTTGGCAGGGGAGTAAGCCGCAGCGCCAAAGCCAACTAAGGCATAGGCCATAATCGGTGGCAGGCCAACCAGCATTCCTAGGCAACCAGCCAGCTTGATGCCATTGCAAATCATCATTGCCTTACCCTTATGCATGGAATCAGCAAAAGAGCCTGCAAAGGGGGCAAGGACGACATAAGACACCGTAAAGCACCAAAGCAGCATTGATAAATGCCATTCGGGTGAATGTTGCTCTTTCAGTAGCGCAAGCGCAGCAAAGAAGAGGGCGTTGTCAGCAAGCGCAGATAAAAATTGCGCGCCAAGAATAATGAAAAATCCACGATTCATCTTGGAACAGTACCCTTTTTTATAGTGTGGGGTTTATATCACGAAACGCGATATAACGGCATTATCGCTGTTGCATTGAGCTAGCTTATGCTCTCTGCTTGGCTGCCCTCATCATAAGGGCTATGTATCTAAGGCTGCGTTGATTTGGCCGATCCTGCTGGTACTTAGGTAGGCTTACTGTAAGTTGGATTAAAGATTGAGCCGTTTGTTCTGAGTTTGCCGAATAAGTAATATAAATTGATTTAACATATTTGTGCTGTTTGGTTAGTAAGTTGTAGTTTTTGCGTACCGATGACTTATAGCCCTGGTCATGACGCGTGCAACCCGTTCAGTTGATCAAACGACTTGTGTGATGGTGTGATTAGCGGGAACGATAATAGTTTCTGTGTTTAAGTATTTATGCTGCTGTAGTGGCTTTTTAATATAGATCTGCTTTTAGCACAGCTCTTTAATGGCCATGCCAAAAGAGCTATCTTCATTCTTCTTTATAAAGTCCCGCCCGCCTCGTACATTAACTGAAAGCTCAGCACTCCCCTTGTCATCAAACAAAAAGGTGCGAATTGGGGAGACTGTTTTTTTGCTGCAATTAATTTGTAAGTCTGCTTCGATACGGGTAATGCTGCCGTTTTCTGTTAGCTTGGGTTCTGATAAATCATTGCGGATGCGGGTAGTGATGATTGCTCCTTTTCGGATCTGGGTATCCAGTACCGAAATCAGATTGCCTTCGGGTGTGCTGCCTAATTCCTGCCATTGACCCGCATAGCTTATTTTGGCAAGGCAGAGCATCAGTAGGCCAGCCAGGGCAAAGGTTTTCATAATGTGTGCCATGTTAGTGTGAACCGACTGATCATAAAAGAATGCAATGATCGTGTTGTGCGGCAAAGTACCCTTAGGGAAAAACACCAAATGGCAGATATATGTCATTCACATCGCCTGATTTATTCTCATTAATTAAAATAATAAGCTCACTGCACTGGTTTTTGTTTTGCTTTTTAAAGTGAAATTGCTTGAGTTAATTATAAAATGAGTAATTACTTATATATGGAAATGAATTCTTATTGTTTGATAATTAATTAATTGTCGGCTAGAGTTATTTCTACACTTGAAATCAAACAAATGAATGCATGTAATTAAATTAATATATAAGCGTAATCTTCTGGAGTGGATATGAATACTTTTAAATCTTTTGCATTGAATGTGTTATTCCTTTTTTCAGCAACATTCTCTTCAACTGTTTCTGCCCAGCTGATTAATTTTGATACTCTGGGGCAAGACAGTGCCGTGATTAATAACGGCTATGCAGGTTTTAACTGGTCAAATTTTATTTCGATGAATGGTACTTTTGTGCCAAATTCAGGTTTTGAACGTGGCGTGGTTTCCGGGCCTAATATTGCATATAACCAAGATGGTCTTGCTGCCTCGTTTTCGCGTGAAACGGCTTTTACTTTGCGTGATATGTATGTCACCAAAGGATTGGTAGCGGGAATAACCCACTTCGAAGGTTATATCGGCGATACACTCACTTTTTCTAGAAGCGTATTCTCTGGCACAGCCGCTCCAAGCCATATTGTGTTTGACTGGGTAGGCATTACCAAGCTGAAATTCTTTGGCGAACCCGGCACATCAGAAACAGTGATCGACAATATACATGTTGCCGCTGTGCCAGAGCCTGAAACTTATGCCCTTATGGGCCTCGGCTTACTTGCTGTGATAGTGGCTAAGCGCCGTAAACGGGTCTGAAAAAATAACCGGCCAGCTGTTCGAATTGCGGCCGGTTATTTAATTAGCGCTGTAATCGTATCAGGCTTGGATTTAAACCATCTGATAAAGAAAGTTCAAACTGCCCGCCAGCGGGTACGCCTGCTAAATCAATCACAATTTTTCCGCCTTGCGCCTGATTCGCCAGTAATTGGCGTGACTTGCCAAGATGCATCACGCTTAAATAGGGGTATTGTTTGATATCCCAGTTCATCACCAACTTACCTGCATTTTCCTGCCATTGCACTTTGGCCCCGCTTGGGGGGCTGGCTGTAGCGCCTGCACGAGTTTGGCCTTGCTGCCTATCTAATCGCTTACCTTTATGCCAAATTTCAATGGATGCCAAGGGGCCAAGCTGGGGCACGCTGATAAAAAAGTGCGCTACTGCGCCACGGGCATCAGCTACTTCCACCGGATTAAAGCGCTGAATAATGGGTTTGGCGTTTGCACGAATTAAATGCAGCTCGTAATCGCCTTTCGTCACAGCTTTTATATTGCCGCTGCGCGAGGAGATAGGGTCAAAGCTCACTCCTTTTTCACTAATGCTGCCTGATATATCGATCAGATTCATCGGCAGGGTATACCCTGCAGCTTGGGGGGCGAGTGCGTAATTATGCTGCTCTAAAAACTCTTGTACCTTGGCGTAATTGTAGTCAGAGAACCATCGTCCATCGCAATACCCCATGATGTCGCTATTATTATCTTCGTCCAGCGTAAGCAATGTGTTGCTTAGAGGGTCAAAGGGCAGGGTGTTGCCGATTTTTCCATCAGAATAAGGGAATGATTTGTCAGGATTACGCACCCCACCGCAAGGCGCGTGAGGCCGGCTTAGATTGTGCCCCAGCTCATGCCCCATTGTTTTTAGGTCGTTATCGTAATTGGCATCCAGCCCAATGGCGGTGCTGTTTGCACTGCCTGAGCCAATTGGATTGACATAGCCCAGCCCTGCAATACCACCGCTAAATCGGGGATCAGGAACTAAGCCATAGTAATGACGGCCACTACCTTCTTTAATACGCAGCTGGCTTAGTTCAGAAAGTGCCTTGTTCCAGCCTGCCGAACCCGTATTGGCGTTATCGATGCTTTTCATTTCGGTGGTTGAGCCGACTGTGGTGAGCTTATACGGAGCGCGAAAGCTGATATTGAGCGAGTTGCTGGCGAGCGGGAAAATATTACTCAGCATTTGTCGCACAGCCATTTCGTCGGGGGCTTTGGCGCTAATGCGATTGCCTTTGCCATCATCATCAATTTGTAAGGGAACCAGCACTAAATCCATATTGGTGGATTGACCAACAATGGGATTAATACTTTTGCTTGAGCCATTGCTTACTTTCTGTTCAGGATCAACATCGACGCGCAGGCTTAGGCCGGATTTAATCCATTTTTCAGGTAATTTTACATTAAAGCTTTGGGCCAGCTGGGCACGGGCCACTGATGCTGGGATAAAAGCGGGGCCGCTCATTTCCAGGGGCTGGCCTTGTGGAAGACCATTGAGTGAGGCACTGAGCCAAACGCGTGGGCTAGCCAGCTTGCTGGTGTTGGTGGTGAGGCTGGCGCGAACAATCGTCGTTTTGCCGGGGACTAAGCGCTGGTATGGCTCGCCAATGAGTTGCGAGTAATTTTGTACTACGGCTACGCTTTCTAAATTAATCGTCGGTTTAGTCGGGGGCACTACAGTAGGTGGTAGGGCGACCAGCTTAAAGTTTCCGGCAGAAATAGTTTGCGTACCTGCCTTTAATACCACTTCGCCATTGCCGTTGGCAGGAATTTGCAGGGTAAGCTGAGTGGATGTTTTGCTGATTATTCTGGCGCTATTGCCCCCCACAGTGGCGCTGCTTACTGTGTCTAATCCTTGGCCTGATAAGTTGATTTGGCTATCAACGGGGCCGCTTAAGGGGCTCATTGCACTGATATTGAGAAGGGGGGTGACTTCAAAACGTGTATTGCTTTGTAAGCTGCGTTTTCCCCAGATTAAAGTCAAGGGGCCACTCAGTGCGTTTTCGGGAATGATGACATCAAGGCGGCTATCTGCGCGGCCTTGAATATGGGCTGCTTGCTTATTGGCAAACAAGACTTGCTCAACTTGCTCCATTCCCTGGCCAAGCAAGCTGATTGTCTGCCCTGGCAGCCCTGCGGCAGGGCGCAGTACGGGTTGAGCCACGGTCTGCCAAATCTGAACAACCTGAGCTAATGTTTGTATCTCTCCATTTTTATCTTCAAAGCTGATAAAACCTGAGCGTGCCGCCGCCGGAATGCTTACGGAATATTTATTATTGGATTGGCTGATTTTGGGCAAAATAACGCCACTCAGCCGCACACTTTTAATTTGATTTAATAGTTTGCCAGTCAGCGTCAGTGTATCGCCAGTGTTGAGCTCGGTGCTCGATAGCTCATCAATTTGCGGTCCATAAACTGTAATTTTCTGGGCGGCCTGAACAACATTGCCTTCTTTATGCAGAGTGAGCATGCCTGATTGCGCAGCTTGCGTGAGAGTCACCTCGATCACTTGTTCAGAGATCACTTTAAAAGGCAGCTCTGCCTGATCAATAAAGACTTTTTTGACTTGAGATAAGCCGATCCCTTTGATGGTAATCGTATTGCCCTCGCTTGCTTCAAGCGGATTGATACTGTCGATTGCAAAAGGCGGGGCAGGAGGGAGTGTTGGAGCAGGGGCAACCGGGGTTGCCGTATTTGTGGGGGTGCTGCCAACTGGCCCGACTGAATTAATGGGTGGCGTGGCTGCGGGGCTTGCATTAGGTGCGTCTGAGCCACCTCCACCACCACAAGCGCTCGTGATTAAAACAATGCTTGAAGTGAGGAATAACTTGCTGGTTTTTTTTTGCGCGAGTTTTTTAATGTTTGAAAACACAGATTGTCCTGAGGGGTATTAGAGGAGGCTCAGACGATCTGCTGTTTATTATGCCGAATGAGTTGGCGCATTCTATGTAAATCAAACAGCTGTTTATGTAATATAAAGTACGTAAGTAATTTCTAATACATTGGCTTTTTATTTGTGAAAGTAATGTGTCAATTAAAATTAAACGTTTGCTATCTTTATGAATTTAAATAGAAAAATAGAAATGAATTGGCCAAGGCAAGCTAGGTATTTTATCTGCATGGCAAGCAGAGCCCATATTCCTCTACGATGAATACCCTAGCTTGCAAGCTAAGCGTTTCGCCGCTGGCGGCGTAATGTCTGAGCGCTTTGCCAGCATGTCAGCATAATGCCCAACCAGATTGGGATATAAGTACCTAACCCTGAGGCACTGAAAGGCTCGCCCAGCACAAATAAAGAGATAAAGAACAGTAGTACGGGCTCTACATAACCCAAAATACCAAGCAGGCCAATAGTGAGTAATTTACTGGCCATTAGATAGCAGACAAAAGCGGTTGCCGTCATGATGCCAAGGCAAGGCAGTAAAAACCATAATTGGGGCGCGCTTTGTAAAGCATCGGTGGCTGCGGGGTGCAGGTAAAGGAGCGCAATTGCGCCTGGTAAAATAAAGAGGGTCTCAAGCAAAAAGCCACTAAATGGGTCGAGATGCAATGCTCTGCGTATCATTAAGTAGGGCGGATAGCCCAGTGCGGTCACCAGTGTTACCCAAGAGAAAGCCCTTGTTAACCAAAGCTCATGTAAAACGCCCGCTAAGGCAAAGCACACTGCAAGCCATTGCAAGCGGCTGGGGCGTTCTTTGTAAATAAAAAAACCAACCAGCACCATGACCAAGGGTAATAAAAAATAGCCCAGTGATACTTCTTGCAAGCGCCCTTCAAGCGGAGCCCACATAAACATCAGTTGTTGGATTGCCAATAAAAGCGCGTTAACAGGTAAAGCAAGCCAAAGAATGGGTTCGTGCTTAAACCGCGCTAGCGTGCTGCGCATTTTAGTGCCGTGTTTGAGTAGGGCGAGTAAGATCAGCATCGCAGGCACGGTCCAGACAATGCGCCAAGCAAAAATGTCTAAGCCCTGTAAAGGCGTGAGCTGAGTGCTATACCAGCCTAAAACAGAAAAAACCAGCGATGCAATAAGCGAGAGTAATAAGCCTTGGCCTGAGAGCATACGTTATCTTTTTACGGTGATAAGGGATTAAAAAATGTTTTTGTAGCTGGGTAGGTCAAGAGCAAATAACCAAAAAATGAATGTTTAGCATTTTTTAAGGTTTTGATTGTTTAAAAAAATGAGCCTTGATAATACCACTTGTCATGCGGCTTTCGCAGTCCCTGTTATCCCGCCTTTTAACAGTAAAGATAATCAATATATAATGCCCGCCAGCATTTATGATTTGAAATAAGCAGTTTGCTGGAGGCCTGTTTAAAAGTCTGCACATTATTTGCTGCATCTGAAGTCTTGATTATTATTTTAGAACATGCTTGTGAGCTGGATTATCAGGAAAAAATTTGTTAGTTTTGCTGCTGGAAAAGTAAATAAAATAGATATACAGTGAAATTGTCTGCTGCGCTTTCAACTTGTGTTCTTGCTGAGAAAAGTAGATTTGGCTAAGTACACTGGATTTTTATAATTAAAATACCTTACTTTGCATCTCGGTTTTCTATTTTTCTCTTAACGCTGATCGTGTGCTGGTTTTAGTTTGTTGTTTTAAAGCATTATTTTTATAAGCTACAAAGCAGGTTAATACATTAAACGGCATGCTCATTACATTTTTTGAAAAAAACAAGCTTTGATTTGTCATCTATTTGTAAAATAATTCTTTGCATGATGTGCCTTATTATAAAAAAAATTAAAAATGACACTATGACGGCTTTCCTTCGTTTTTTATTTATCCCAAGCTTTTAGCAGATTGCTTTGGAATTCTATAACTCCGTTTTGCCTCGTTTGTATGGCAAATCACTATATCCTGTTATTGACTGAGATTAATCATGGTAATTACAGATCTTGCCCCACAGCCTTTATGGCGTCATTTCGACACTATTTGTCGCTTTCCTCGTCCGTCACGTCATGAATCCGCTTTGCGTGATCATCTTCGTGCCTGGGCATTAGAGCGTGGCTTGGCCGTGCAAATTGATAAGGGTGGAAATCTCATTATCCGAAAGCCTGCTTCGGCAGGCATGGAGGATCGGCAAGGCGTGGTATTGCAGGGCCATTTAGATATGGTGGCGCAAAAAAATGCCAATTACGCTCACAATTTTATGGTTGATCCTATCCGCACCCGGGTTGAGAACGGCTGGGTCCATGCCGAAGGCACCACGCTGGGTGCAGATAATGGTATTGGTGTAGCGGCGGCTTTAGCTATGCTGGAAAGTAATTTGCCACATGGCCCGCTGGAAGTACTGCTCACTGTGGACGAAGAAAGCGGCATGACAGGCGCACGCGCGCTGGAGCCAGGTGTCTTGCAAGGCCAGCTATTACTTAATCTGGATACAGAGGAATGGGGCGAGGTGTATGTGGGTTGTGCGGGCGGGGTGGATATTACCCTGACACGTAAATTAAGCACCGAGCCTTTAGCTGCTGGTTTTGATGTTTTTGAGATTTCGCTAACCGGCTTAGTGGGCGGGCATTCGGGTGTGGATATTCATCTGGAGCGTGGCAATGCAATTCGTTTGCTGGCCCGGGTGATGAATGCAGCCAGCCGTGAAATTGAAGCCAAACTGGTGTCCTTTAATGGTGGCACTTTACGCAATGCTTTGGCACGCGAAGCTTTCGCTAAAATCTCGGTGGCAGCCTGTGATGCACCGCGCTTGGCAGAGATTGTAGATAGTTATCAGGCCTTGTTCCGTGATGAATTAGCGGGTACAGATCCAAATCTAACGATTTCCTTAAAGCCTTCTACGGCGGATACAGTGCCAATAACGGCTCATGCGCGTTTAGCGCTTGATATGTTGCTGGCCCTGCCACATGGTGTGCGCTGCTGGAGTAAATCGCTGCCGGGCGTGGTGGAAACCTCCAATAATTTAGGCGTGGTAACAATTGATAACGGGCGTTTTGAGGCCGTTTTAATGGTGAGGTCGCTTAAAAATATCCGTATGCGTGAGCTGGCTGACGCAATTACAGCGGTTGGCCGTTTAGGTGGCTGTGCGGTAGAAGAAGAAGGCGAATATCCGGGCTGGACGCCCGATCTGAAATCGGCTGCTTTAGCTTTGCTGCAAAATGTGTATCAGCAGCGTTATGGTGAAACACCCGCTGTGCAAGTGATTCATGCTGGGCTTGAATGTGGTTTGCTTGGGGCGGCTTATCCAAAAATGGATATGGTGTCTTTTGGCCCAACGATTCGAGGTGCGCATTCCCCGGATGAGCGGGTAGAAATTGCCTCAGTGGTTTCTTTCTGGGAATTGCTGGTAGATGCTTTAGCTGCCGTGCCTAAAGCTTAAGTTTGTTTGATATGCAAAAAGGCTTGCTTTTTAATAAGCAGGCCTTTTTATTTAGCTCGCCATTTTCAGGCCAACTACGCCGCTGACAATCAGGCATAAGAAGAAAATTCGGGTAGAACCGAGCGGATCACCAAATAGCATAATCCCGCCAATTGTTACGCCCACTGCACCCAGCCCGGTCCAGATTGCATAAGCTGTACCGGCAGGAATTCCTTTCATGGCATAAGAAAGTAATGCCATATTTAAAAAAGATAAAGTAACTGATCCCGCCACAACCCAAGGGTTAGGATTTAATTGAATATATTTTAATGATAAAGCCCAGACAATCTCAGTAAATACAGCAACGCCTAATACCAACCAATAGCTAAACATAAATAGTGCCTTGCACACCACGGGCTAATCGATCACTCCGTATCGGAAACCCGGAAGAAATACGGAGTAGGCCATTTTGCTTAAGCGAGTAATCGAATTAAACCAATAGCATAGATAAGGCGGTATTTTCTTTGATGCGAGGCCTAAGAACAAGGGAAATAGTGGCTGTACAGGCGTAAAAAAGCGGGCAAAGCATGCCCGCTTTTTTTGAAGGACAAAATCTTACTTGCTGTTATTCACCATATAGTGAACTGCAGCAGCGAATTCTGCATCTGTTCCGCTATAGCCACCCTTGGCTGGCATCGCATTTAAGCCCTTAGTGGCAATTGCAATGGCACCTTCAACGCCGTCTTTCAGGCGTGGAGCCCAAGCCGCCTTATCACCCAATTTCGGAGCGCCTGCTAAGCCAGCTGCATGGCAAGCCATACAAACTGAATCGTAAATTTCTTTACCCTTAGTGGCTGGGTCAATAGCGGCACCGGTAGCAGCGCTTTCAACCTTTGGCTCTTCAAATTTAGCACCAACCGCATTGCCCATATAAGCCACTGCACGTTTGACTTCATCATCAGTTAAATCTGCTGCACCACCTTTAGCAGGCATCGCGTTAAAGCCCTTGATTGCATGGGTCCAGAGCGTTTCAAAGCCCTTAGAAATACGAGCCCCCCAAGCGCCAGCATCGGCGAATTTAGGTGCACCGGCCAAGCCAGTGCCATGACAGGACAAACAGACCGCTTCGTAAACCGCTTTACCATTTTTAGAGCCCGGAGGGCCACCATCTACAATCTTGATGCTGCCTACAGGTTGTAAGCGTGCAGAAACGGCTTCTGTGGTCATGGTGGAGCGCGTTACATCAACGCCGCTGCCTGAGGTAAACAGCTTGATAAGCAGATAAACAAATAGCGGCACCCCAATCACTGCCGCCAGAATCATGCCAGCAATGCCCTTTGACGCTTTCACGTTGCTACCGCTCATTGTCATCCCTTTTTATGTAAGTTCATGAGTTGGAAATAAAACCATATACGATTGAGGGTGATTATACCGACATTTTGCAGCAAGCAACAAAGCCTACACGTAGACTGAGGCGCATAAACACGTTATTATGCGGTCCTTCCTGTAGTGCGCTCATAGCTCAGTTGGATAGAGTGTCAGTTTCCGAAGCTGAAGGTCGTAGGTTCGATTCCTACTGGGCGCACCAATCAAATCAAAGACTTAGACGCTACACTTGTGCCAAGTGCCACCTCTTACGTGGCTTATGGTGTGCGTATTGGTGCTAGTTCTCCCTTTTTATCCCTTCCTTTGTCTGTCCCGTTCCCTACTGATGATGTATGTATTGGTGTGCGTAAATGTGTGCGTATCCCTACGCTAGCTCGCATCAAGCCTGTTTTGCTGCATAAATCCGGTGGTAATTATTTCCTACGGATGCGTGTTCCGTCCTCTGCTGTGCGCTACTTTGCACAGTCCCAGCGTAAGCACTTCTTGGTATTCTCCTTACAGACCGATAGTGAACTAACCGCAACAAAACGCTTGCAAGCTATATCTACGGCCTTCACTTCTTTTACTTCTATTGAGGCCAGTAATATGGATGAATATAAAAACACGCTGAAAGCACTTGCACGACAGACCATTGATACGGGTTTACCTCCTATTGAAGCGATTCAAAGCCAGATTAAGCAAAGCCAGAGTGTTATTCGGTATGCAACAGGGGAAGAGTTCAAAGAAGCAAGGGAAGAGCACCAAGCTATCTTGGAGGTGAGTAATGCCCAGCTTGAAGCACACGCTCAGGGAAGCTTGGAGCCTATCAAGGGCTTGTTGATTCCTGACTCAACATTAGAGGTACACCGTACCGGCTCAGAGGCGTCTATTTCAGAGTCTCTTAATAAGATAGAGCCTACTGGCGTAGAGTTAAAGCCGCTGGTGCTTTTTAAGGACTTAGCCGCCAATCTTGCAGCACAGCAAGTTAAAACAGGGCGCTGGTCTGAAGGGTCGCAAGTTACTAACCGCCAATACTTCAATACTATTATTAAGCGCATGAATGATGCTTGGGGTTCAGAGGATGTTTACGCAAGGACTTTGGAAGATTGGGAGCGTCTGCAAGAAACTTTCATGGATGATGGTGTGCTGCCTTCTTCTTTGAATAAGTACATTAGTGTGTGTAAAGCGGTGATGAAATACGCGGGGGATAAGGTCAGCAGAAACGACTTAACGCGCTTAATTAATATCAGTGATAAAGAAGATAACAGGGGCGTGTATACACCTGCACAGACCCGTCTTCTTGTTCAATCTGCATTATCTGGTCAGTCTGGTAGACCTGAGTTAGACCAAGCTTTGATTATCGCGGCCTATACGGGAATGCGGGCTAATGAGGTTGTAGGCTTAATGCCTGATGACTACTTGATTGAGAAGGGCAGGGTAGCTGGTATTCTTATTCGCAACACTGAGAGGCGTACATTAAAGAATAAGGATTCCCAGCGAGTTGTCCCGACACCTATATGGCCGATAGACCAACTTACAGGCAAGCAATGGCAACCTGATGTAAACCTGTTCGCACAAGATGCTTCCTATAAAGGGGAATCCGGCAAGCTATCGACTAACTACCGCCGCTTTATGGTCGCCTGTCATCCCGATCTATCGCTTGATGAAGACGGTAAAAGCTTAGTGTTTCACTCTCACCGTGGTGCTGCTATTACAAGAGCGGCCCGTGCTGGTGTTCCAGAAGCAGAATATGGTCAGATTATGGGGCATGCTGGTAGTGGTGAAGGGTCTAAAACGTATCTTGCTAAAGCTAAGTGCTTGGACGATGTGAAGTACCTTGTGGATGTGGTGAAGCGTATGAATGAACCGCTAAAGTGAGCACGTAGAAACGTGGTTGCGTGGTATTGATATGGCTGAGAGCTTTAAGCGGTCGATGGTAGGACGGGGAGATGTGGGTGGTTCATCAAGCTACGGAAAGGCCACACACCCTAATACATACGTACATCATATTGTGAGGGCGAAGCCTTGGTATGGGGACGCTCTGGATTGGAGGGGGAGGCATTGCCTCTGCGGTACGCACCTTTAGTGTTTAGGTGCGTACCTTGGTTCGCTCCTTGTGGCCACCTAGTGAGCTGCAATAGTTCAGCTACAGGCACAAAGGCCGACTTAATCAGGTCGTTCGCAATATAAGCAAGGGTCGCGCGGTTGGTTGAGGGGTCTACATGCGGCTTCCTTGGTTGTCTGCATCATAAGGCGCTGCCTCCTTTGATCTAACACACAAATTTGTGTCGCAGGTAATTAGCACTGCTTACACATTTGGCGTACATCCTTGCTGCCATTTCTTTGGTTTCTTCCCATGTCATGCCTGAACAATACAAATTAGCCATGAAGCCATAGCCTGCTAAGTATCGCTTGCGGTCGTCTAGGGTCATTGCATCCCGTGGGGCTTTACCTGTGACCACCTTCCATTGGCTTGGGGTGAGGTCGGTAAGTAACTGGCATGAGTCGCGGTGTACCTGTTCCTGCTTGCATATTGTTGTTGCTATTGATATTAATAACGACACACTGATTACAGTCACCATCCATAACCACGGGTCATTATTTGTAAAGGTTAAATGACTTAACACATATGGTAAATATATTGCATACCCAATACTTGTAGCTAGAATACCCATTAGTTGTTCTTTTCTACTGCGCCCTAAGCCAACATTAATGACTAAAGGTATATATGGCGCTAGGCTCGGCAAGAGAAATGCATAGATAAGCCCTTGCCACGCTGGGGAGCTTGGGCCTGAATTTAAAGACGTAGACGCTACATAAACAATTAAGAACATTAACACTAATAGAACGAGTATTAATACGCTTAATAATTTCCCTTGGTGGAATGGTGGTTTCATTTTATCGCTCTAATTGCTTCTATCCATTCAGTGCTTCCATTGTTATTTAGTAAGTATTTTTCTTGTTCTTCATTGCTGGCATTATCCCAGAATGGCGACCAGAACCACGTCCACCAGTATGCAACGTCTCCCTGAAGTGCTCCTAGTGCAGTAGGGCCTATATGGGGGAAGACTACCCAAGGCGGCAAAGGGGTTAAGTTCAATAAGTCTATAACCTTTAGAAGTGGAATAGAGTTTGTAATCATTTCAATTACCGCCCCGTTGAATTCACTTCTTACAGAAAAATTAATAGACTCTCCTTTGTCGTTTTTGAAATAGCCTTCTTGAAATGTATTGTTTTTCACCCCATTAAATGTAGATGCAAGGAGGAAAATTAATACATTTGCGTTGGCCTCTGATGTCATAAATTGAAGACGATATGCGTAAACCCCCTGATCTACTAAGGAGTCTTTAATTGGAAATTTAATTAAATTAACCCCCTCTTTTGAAAGTAGATGGGCTGTGTAGATTTCAGATAGGTCATTTTTTGGTTGAAACAGTTTAGCAATCATTTTAAATCTTCTCTGTATAAAGTGTTTGCATCAAAAGCGACAGTTGATGGTAATTGGTTGGTGTTTTCTATCGTTGCATCTCCCGTACTCTTTCTTGTGTACCGGTAGATGGTGTATTTCTTATCGCTATCACCAAGACCATTGGTGTTTATTATTAATAAATGTTCTTTGGCCCCAAGGTAAAGCCAATTGGGTCTGCTTTTCTCTGCAAAATCTAAACGCTCTATTTTATTTGCGTCGGCATCATAAGAGAAGACGATCCCTTGTAGAGCGTTGGCTGTAAATTCCCCTGAAATAACTAATGCGCGTGCCTTTTTGCCAACACAAGCAATATGCAAGGATGACCCTCGGGAGTTCTCTACGTTGCCGAATAAAGGTAGTTTCTTCCTGTCTTTCCCTATTAGGTAATAAACGTGTGTGTCGTATACCTTAGCGTCACGCACAATTGAGATTTGTGTTTTAGGGTCTAGGCGGCAGGTTTTTACGACCTCGGCAGCATGGGTGAATGAGGCTAGGGCAAGGCTACTTGTAGTGACCCTAAGCCATAATGAAATATTATTCGCTTTCAATTGTGAATTTGTATACGTTATCTGGCTCGATAAATTTACCTATCGCTTCTTTTTTTGATTTGTAAAATTGTCGTTTATTGGTTGTGTACTCGGTGAATTTTACGCCGCTAGGGTAATCTTCCCCTTTTTCGTATTGGTATTCAATTTTATTAAAAGTAATTAACTCTTGAGGGGTGATGCGAATTCCGGTGCAAGATGCAAAAAGACTTGGTAGTTTTAAAAAGACAACAGGTTTTTCTTTGTGGTTAATTAAATATACCGATGTGTGCCTGATTGCTGTTCCGCTGGCCGATGGAGAAACACTTTCAAAGCAGGTATAGTCTTTTGATAAATAAACGTCGGTGTTCCTTCCCAAGTCCTCTCTGCTTGTCGTTTCGTTAGGAAAGGCCCTTGCTTTAGCTGTTTTTAAATACTTACCGTCAATGCTAATTAATCCATTGCTGATTGATACATGGCGTTGTTGACCTTCAATCTTCCCACTCCATGAGTATTTTATGTTTTCATTGGGGGGTGTACTAAATGCTTCAAGCTCATGTTTATCTGCGGATTTAAAAATAGTGCCGGATAAGGTGGAATAGTAGTTCTCATACCCATCATAAGTATTTCCAGCGTTTGCGAAAGAGGCTAAGAGTAATAAGCTGGCTAGTGGGGCTTTATGTCTCATCTGTATTCTTTGCCTCCCGTTGCTGTTAGGTATTCTTCGTTATGTGTCCAAAAGATAGTCTTGCCGTGTGCTGCTGTTGATTTCCACACGTATTCGTATGTGCCACGCACTGATGAGTTTACTTCTTTGTGAGTTTTCTTATTTCTAACTTTCCAGTAAATAGTAACAGGCTTGCTTTTTTCTTCGACGCTAAAAATATTATGTGCAGGGTCGCCAAATTGAAAACCATCTTTTACTTTGGGGTGATTTCTGTAATTGGTTTTAAAATCAACACCATCCCACCAATAAGCTCCATTGGATGGGTCATCCCCTTGGTTAGCTATTGCTTTAGTCGCACAATCCAAAGCTAAGGCCATGCCAGTATCTTTGCTAATTGCTTCGGGAGTGGCCTCCATTAGGCGTTTAAATCGTGGGTTTCCGTCTGAAATGGCGTATGTATAATTAGGGTCTGCTAATAGCAATTGATTTATTGTTTTGTCTCCCCAAGCTCTTGCGCGATTTGCTACAGCAAAGGCTATGCCTCCAATTTCTGCTGGTAAATTTAATGCGGAAGCTTCACCGTAGGCAATAGCCGCCAGTTTCTTTGTATTTTCGTTTAATTGACTCATGCTTGAGGTATCCAGAAAGTAGCATCACCTTTTGATTTCATCGGAAATGCAGAAGTAACGCCGTCGGCATTGAGTAGCCCTTGGTGTAGTTTTTCTTTACCTGAATCTATGCGGTATGCGAGATTTAATGGTGTGCCATCTTCACTTACTGCCATGAAGTAATACTCTAGTTCATCTTCGGGGGATTGAGTTGCCGCCGCTATAGCCGCTGCTGCTGCAATAGCTTTCCCTGCGTTACTAGCTGCATCTGAAGACGCCGCGCCGCTGCCTTCGTACGAACGCCCTACCTCTGGCATGGATGAGATTAGAACAGCTCCACATGCCGTCTTATGGCCCTCTAATGCAACGGGCTTGTCGTCAACCTTCCACGAAGGGTCGCCCTCAATAATTGGGCAAGAGCCGTGTCCTTGAATTGGACAGCTAACCATATCCCCAACGCGTGCAACGGCTTTGCCAAAGAAGTTACTATGCGCGGCTCCACTTACTACTACACCGCCGTGGCTGGTTTGGTCGCCTATGCGTATTACTCTTTTCATGCCTACTGCCTATGGGAAATCAAGATTAGTACGGCAATCTTAAGCCTCGCTTACTAGTTTAACAATAAGAGGTATGGTGTATTGGGTAGAAGCATAGGCGTAATTAATGCACATCAAGACTAGGGCGTGTGGTTGCGTAATAGACCCATTCTCTAATGCAAAAGAGGCACAGGACGTAATAGCCTCTGTGCCTCTCATTTAGTTATCTGATTGCTTAATTGTTAGCTCTAGCCGGTAGGTGGTGTACCTACAGCGCCTTAGCCGTAGTAATACTGTCTTTCCCAGCGCTTAATCTCTTTGCTTTCTGCAATTGCTTTACGGCTCTTTGCATCATTTGGCGCTATAGGCTTAGTCACTTCTAAAGTCACGCTTAAACCTAGGCCATCAAACAAAAGACCGTAAGCGAGGTCTAAAGACGTAATGTCATCTTGAGGCATTTTACGTAAGGAGGGGGTGCACATATACGCTTTCTCAATAAGTACATCTAGGTGGCATAGTTGGAAGTAAAAGTGACGGCGGGATATTTCAAGAGTAGCGAAGGTGTGTAGGGATAGGGTAATCATGATTGCTTCCTGCTGTACCGAGTTAGCCCCTGCGGCGATAGTTTCTACTTATGTGAATTCTGAGCGCAAGACTTTCGTATCATCTGCGAGGTGTTCTGTGTGGGGTGCTGGGGCGATTTTGTTGCTTGCAGCGGCATAGTTGTACTCTGCCTGTTTTAATCGCTGCTTAAGCATAGCCTTTGTTTTTACTCCAATGCCTCGTGGATTGAATACGTAAGCTCCTCTGATGAACTTTGCGCGGCTGATTGCCCCGATGGCTATTAGTGTGGATAAAGCCCGTGTAACAGTCCGTAGCGCTGCATCTGTTTTAGTTGTTAGCGTGTGTTTGGGGTGGGCTTCAAATGGCTTCTTTTTTATAAGTTGGTAAATTCGTGCTTCGAGTTGGGTCATTCTGGTGAATGTGGCGGAAGAGCTTGGCATGTAATGAGTTACGTCCTATTTTTGTAAGTTTATCGAAAGGCCAATTTATCCTCTGTAGGCCCCGTGGTTATTGACTTGCACAAATATATAGAGAGGACGTTTGTGTCTTTCTTTTATTGTAAGTTATTGCTTGAGTGTGGGCGCTAAGCGTGGCGAGAAGGATGATTGTCATTATTAATATTCTTCTGCCCTTGTTATTGTTTTTAAATATAAAACGGAAGCTTCCTAGTTAGACCCTTGGCTGTGTGTTAACTTAAAGTGTCACTGTACTGCGTATTGACTACGTTACTTTAAGCAATACTTAAAGAGAGAGAACTAATAAGGATTATTTATTAATAATAAAATAATAGAGGTGCATTAATGTAACGCTCAAGCACATCGTTACTACGTAACTAATTAGACCCTTGGTAAGATTAGCTTGAAGTGTAGTGAAAGTGATTACCTTGGTGGTGATATCTAACTTGCATATATGTAGTACGACTAATTCATTATAAATAATAGGTTAGGGTCTATTGAGCGTTAGCGTCTCTTTACGTGTTTATATTCAAGCGTAAATTTGTATTGATGAATTAATAATACAATCATGTACGCGGGTAGTTTAATGGCTTGCTGTAATGTTTTTACGTCTGTCTTGTGGGCTTGTGCGTAACTTATCAATAGCCGCTTAGATGTAGTTTATGAGTCACTAAACGGGCTTGCCTTGTGCTTCTCTTGCTTGTCTCCAAGCCGCTGCGTCGTCTTGCCATTGCGGTTTGTCTTGTAAATCATACCTGCGCTTTTTTTGTTTCTTTAGTGATTCAGGAATGGCTCTGACTATACGGCCACCTATTCGTGCGGCTTCTGCGATTTGTTCCGCTGCACATAATGCCGCTTCACGAATAAATCGTGCGGTGGATACTTTACTTAATTTTGCGGCTACTCTTAATGAATCTAATTCTGGCTCTGTGTAAAATTGTTGCCCCTTGCTGGTGCGGCGGTACATTGGGTGTTTCTTTGGTCGACCGTGAGGCAAACTTAAAGGGTTTCCAAAGGGATTAGACATTAGTATTTTTCCTCCATTGCATTAGGTTTGGATAGACAAGGCATATAAGAATTTACTTGAAAACACAGCTTAGCAATGTGCCTAATTTTATGCAATTGTCTCTTGTTTGGATGTAACTTACTATTTGTGGAATGTGGCGAGGGATTATTTATAGGGATTCTGTATCTCATATTGAAAATATATGATGTATTGAATCGTTTCTATATGCGGTGCTGATGCGGCGGCTGTAGCGTTAATGTTGTGGGGACTTGTGGAGGAGTCGCGATAATCCCTTGTTTGGAAATAAGGCGATTTACTGGTAATTAATCTGTAAAAATAACAAATTTATTTAAATACCATTGGCGTATTGTGTGTTTAATTGAATTGTGGCGTGGTGTTTACATATCAAGCATATATGGTCGAGGGGTAATTTACAGATAGGCAATAATGGATGCATATTCTTATTCTAGGTGCACGCATCCAAGTTTGGAGTCACCTCTATGGGTATGCCCAAAACTGAGCACACCTAAGCATACCCATTACGCCACTACTTAGAAGCTAGCATTCTCTGCACTGCACTTGCCGTCACTCCATGCACCCTTGCTGCTTCCCTGATAGAAAGCTTGTTCTCTTGTATGTCCTTCTTCACTGCGTCTGCCTGCTCTTGCGTATAGGCAACCTTGCGCCCTAGCTTTACGCCTGCTGCTTTGGCACGTTCAAGCCCTGCGTGTGTCCGCTCTATCAGTAAATCACGCTCAAACTGAGCTACAGCGGCTAATACGGTCATGGTCATCTTACCGGCTGGGCTGGTTAAATCCATGCCACCCAAAGCCAAGCAATAGACCCTAACGCCTGAAGCTTCCAGCGTCGCTACAGTTGCCAGCACGTCCACAGTGTCACGCCCTAATCTATCTAGCTTGGTCACTATCAAGGTGTCGCCTGTTTCTAGCTTGTTTAATAGCATGGTGAACATAGGGCGGCTCATTGCGCTTGTCTTGCCGCTGATGCACTCCACGATGGCCCTATGTGCCTCTACGGTGAAGCCTGCGGCCTCTATCTCTAGTAATTGGTTGTCTGTGGTTTGTTCTTCAGTGGATACGCGGGAGTAAGAGAAGAAGCGGGTCATAAGAGGGCTGTATTGGTGTATTGGAATGGGTGTATTATCAATCATCTGTATTGAAACTAAAAGTAAGGATTTACAATACGCTTTGTGATGCACTTTTAAGCTGTATCGTATCTGGTCGTTTTCAATACGGGTGAGGCGGTGTTGATTCATGACGCGGGACGGTGTGGTGCATCAAGGTACACGCCAGAAAACTTGCTTTCGTCTACGCCTATGTGCTGCTGTGGTCTATGCCTTGGGCTATTGAGAGCGCTTCCTTGTCATTGCTGAATGTTTGAGGAGGTTTTCTCTATTAAAGAAACAGCAGGGGCGGCATGGGGGATTGTGGGCGCTGGTGTTTAGTTAAGTCCCCTTACGGAAATTTTCGGTATAAAAATTCTAGGGGTTTAGTGTTCAGGTGATGCGGCTTGATGTTTTTGAGTGTTTTATTAGGTGGTTTTTAGGTGCTCACATGTTAAAATATATCCAATAAAAATCAAGGTGTTAGGGTGTATAGAAATGGTTATTCCGAAGCTGAAGGTCGTAGGTTCGATTCCTACTGGGCGCACCAATCTCATATCAATTAAATCAAGGCTTACCGCGATTAGGATGAGTTTAAACCATCAGAAAAAGTGGTTTATGCTTACATGCCCTCTGTATTTTCTTGTTCTAGTATTTTTCTGTCTTGTTTTACCTCTAAACAAATTTCTTCTTTTTTCCTTTTAAATTTTTTCTCTTATCTGTCGCTATTTGTTTGTTTCTTACAAATATATATTGTCAGAAAGTAATGTTTTGGATGGCCTGTTTGCATTTGGGATCGGCTGTGCTACCGGTAGATATGCAAGTCTAGCCCGACTGATGCCCAGCCTCGGCTGAAGTAGCCGCCAGAGAGGTACTGGTCTTTATTGGCGCCGATAAGGATTTGTCCGTTAGGGTCCATGATCCGGTCAATGCCGGTATGCACGATAAAATGCCCTTCGTAATAAGCGCTGGAAAAAAATGGGCAGGCGAGGGCTTTACTGATCATGCTGATGGTTAGAAAGTCAACGCCCAAAGCCCCGCCCGGAAGGGCACAAGAGCAACCGCAAGACCAATTTAGGTTGCAGCTTGTCTGTAAGCCTAAGCGCAAAGCAGGGTACCAGGGACGGGTTGACCAGTTACTTAGCATTTCCGTAGGAGCATAAATCCGCGCATTGGGATGAAGCCGCTTGAGATAAGAAGCGATGTTGGCAGGTGTGCTGCCAAGATTATCAGTACAAGAGCAAGTGCTTGTGGCATTCATTGCTAAGCGGATTTCATCTACGACTGTTCCCCCAAGCAGGACGGCGGGGTCTACAGGAATAGTTAGATCTTGATCTGCCAGCCAGTGTGAGACAAAAACAGCGCATGCAGCACCGCATAAGGGGCCATTTCCTTGGTTTATGGGGGTATTGATGTCAAATGGCATTTCTAACTCCATATGTCAGACATTTGAAGAGCTTTAAAAAGTAATTAGCAGTATAGGTCACAGTGTTTGTTTGGCAATTGAGCACAATCCTGCTCATTAATTGAGCGTTTTTTGTGTTCCTTAATGATTTAAAGGATAAGCACTTTGTCTCTTTTTGATGCGCTGCTGCGTCTTTTATAAATCTAATAGGTATTAAAGTATCGATCAATATTCTTTGTGTTGATTTAAAACGGCAGGTCGTTTTTGTTTACATGCACTCATTGCTTAAACAAGGAAAACCTATGCCCCGCTTATTTAATCTGAAACCGCTACTGTTGCCACTGGCCTTGGCTCCTGCTGTAAAACCTAGCTTATGATCTATAGGTTTTTGCGCCATTCAGCATCCTGTTGTTGCATTAGCTTGTGCCACTGCTGGCGCATGGCGGGGAGAAATGCAGGGGGTGCTCCGGCAAAATCTTTTTCATCGGCATAGCAGCCAGGCAAAGGCAGCTCGTCAAAGCCAGCGGTTTTCTTGCTGTTAAGCAGAGCTTGCTGGCTGCTGCGGCTGCAATCAGCAAGTAGTGGAGTACCTGACAGCTGCCCCGTATCTGCATCCCGCCAGGTTACACCGAAACGGTCTGTACCCCGCAGCCCGTATTTAGCCTTGCCTGCATGCAAAATAAGCTTGTAACTATGCGGGCTGACATCGCTGGTACAGGTCTGGCTGTAAGCAATCATGGTTTCCATAACACCATCACCATCCAAATCTGCCACACGGGTGGCGGCTGGATCAAACGCAGCCGCCACATCAAACATGCACTGCTCCACTCCATCCTGCAGCAACCACAGGCGCCGTGGTTTGTTTGCATTCAGCTGATAATGTGCTGCGTAGACATGTGCATCACGCACATCATCAGATCCATCTTCAGAGGGTTGAAAATCACCCTCAGCTTGGCTGAGCAGCAGTATATTATCGCCACTTTTGTCCTGCCAGCGTAATGCCCGCAGTAGCTTGCCCTGAATACTGATTCCGGCCGGGATGTTTTTTACTTCGCTTGGCAAAACAAGGGGAGCAGAAGCATGGCTGTTATCAGTCTGCATCGGTTGCTCAGCTGGCGTGCATGCCGTAAGAGCCAGCAGCATCGCTAATAAAAATCGCATCTGGATATTCTCCTTATGCCCAAACTATTGATTCAAACTTTCATGATTCTTTATCAAAAAAGCGCTTTTAGCGCATTTTACGCAAGATCTGCTAAAGCCATACATCTCTTTAGTCCGTAAAGATCTCTGTGATTTATATTCTATTTAATTATATAAATCAAATTTTAAATTCTTTTTAATTATTTACTACGTCAGGCATGATGCATTCATTGCGGTTGATTACCAAATTCTGAATCTTAAAGCTAAGGTTCACCTCAGTTTTAAATAAAACTTGATAAGAGAATAAATCATGAAATGCTCTCTATTACTAGCTTTGATCCTTACAACCATTGCGGCTCCTGCCTTGGCAGATAAGCTGGATGACATCAAAAAAGCGGGTGTATTGCGTGTGGCCGCTTTTGACAGCAATCCACCCTTTGGTTTTGTAAGCGAAACCAGCCGCCAGCTGGTGGGCTTTGATGTGGAAATCGCACAGGCGATCGCCAAAAAGCTCGGGGTAAAGCTGGAGCTGTTGGCGACTAATCCGGCTAATCGCATTCCTTTACTCACCGCAAATAAAGTGGATTTGGTCGCGGCTAACTTTACGGTAACGGAGGAGCGCCGTAAGCAGGTTGAATTCAGCACCCCTTATTTTGCCACCGGGCAAAAGTTTATCGCCAGAAAAGGCCTGCTTAAAACTCCGACAGATATCGCCAAGCTGCGTATTGGTGTAGATAAAGGCACTACCCAAGAAACCCTGCTGCGCGAAAAATACCCAAGCACACCGGTAGTGGCTTATGACGATACGCCATTAGCTTTCACCGCACTACGTAATGGCAACGTGCAAGCCATTACCCAGGATGACGCCAAGCTGCTGGCACTGTTGGCTAATGCGCCGGATAAAACTAAATACGAGATTTCCCCTTTTGCTTTGACGCGTGAATATCAGGCCATTGGTATCCCGCGTGGCGAAGAGCGCCTGAGCAAAGAGGTAAACGATGCCCTGCTGGAGCTAGAGAAATCAGGTCAGGCAAAAAAGATTTATGATCACTGGTTCGGCCCGAAAAGTCGTGCAGCCTTACCGCGTGATTTTAAGATTGGTGACAAGGTTTAATCCGGTTTAAGCGATCTCTCTCTCTGAGCGTTGCAAATGAGGTGGTTATTTGCAAAGTCGCTGTAAATGTTTTTTTGAAGGTGCAGTAAACAGGTATTTGTGATTTACGGATGAAACAGGCTGTGTCGTAATGAGCTTTACCTGCGCTTTAGACATTGTTTTTCTCCTAGTATCGACTTTTTTAGCACAAGGGTTCGCCCTTGCGCATTTTTTTATTGGAGTAAGGGAAATGAATCCCCCCGCATGGCTGGGCAATGGCTGGCTGGATTGGCCGCATATTCTGACGCTGGGCCAAGGCTTGCTGATTACTTTATTACTTTCTGTGGCCGTGATTTTTGCGGGCACTGTTGCTGGCGTGCTGTTGGGTATTGCCCGCCATCAATCACGCAACCGGGTTTTGGCGCTGCCACATCATTTGATCCGTAATATTCCGCTGCTGGTGCAAGTGCTGTTTTGGTATTTTGCTGTGGGTTCCTTGCTGCCCGAGGATTGGATGCTCTGGCTAAATAGCCCGCATGTGCTCTGGCAGGCAGGGGATCTCTTTCTTGGCTTACCATCGTTTGAGTTTATCGCCGCATGGGTGGCCTTATCGCTCTACGCTATGGCGTTTATTGCCGAAGATATCCGCTCTGGCATGAATGCCGTGGGCCAGGGCCAGTGGAATGCGGGCCGGGCCTTGGGGCTGCGCCCCTTGGATGTTTTGCGCTGGGTGATTTGGCCGCAGGCGATTAAAACCGCATGGCCGCCGCTGTTGGGGCAATGGCTGAACACCATTAAAAACACTTCACTCACCATGGCCATTGGCGTGATGGAGCTTTCCTACCGCTCACGCCAGATCGACGCCCAAACCCTGCTGACATTCCAATCTTTTGCCGTGGCCAGCGTGTTTTATGTGCTGCTGATTGTGCTGGTGCAGCGCACTTTAGCTGGCCCTGTAGCAAAACCCCTGCGGAGATGGGCATGAATACCGCTGTGATTAGCAATAATCTGCTGTTCTTTTTTGTCGGCGCCTGGCCCAACGGCCCACTGGGCGGCATCGCTCTTACCCTGATTTTGGCATCCAGTGCCGCCATCCTCGCCAGTATTTTAGGGCTGGTCTGGGGCATCAGCCTCACGCTCATCCAAGGCTGGCTGCGGCGAATTTTACTGGCCGTCTGCGAGCTGTTGCGCGCTATCCCCGTTTTGCTGCTGATTTTCTGGTGCTACTTCTTACTGCCGATTGCCTTTGGCATCGACATCCCCGGCGTGCTCACCGTGATTGCCGCGCTGTCGCTGGTGTCTGGCGCATATCTCGCCTACACCGTGCAATCGGGCATACGCGCCGTGCCGGATGGCCAGTGGGAAGCCGCTCACGCCAGCGGCCTGAATCGCTATCAAGTCTTGCGCCTCGTTATCCTGCCGCAAGCCCTAAGTATTGTGCAGCCATCTTTTGTGAATCAGTGGGTGGTGCTGGTGAAAGACACCTCACTGGCCTATATCGTTGGCGTGGCCGAATTTACCTTCGTTGCCAGCCAAGTCAACAGCCGCGAGCAAGTCTACCCGCTGGAAGTTTTCGGCTTTATTGCACTGGTGTATTTGCTGCTATGCACCGCCGTGCAATGGCTGGGGAAGCGGGTGCTGGCCGGGCGTTTGGGTGCGGCGTAAATGGAAAAGTGGGGCTTGAGTATTTCGTTGGTGTTTTAAGTGAATGATCTGATAAGCCTGCAGCTTGCGGGTAGATAGTCTAGCAAAATGCTGTTTCAATGTATTAAGGGCAATCACAAAGCCAGTTTCGTGATTGCCCGGTTTTTTAGTTTGCGATCAGCTGTAGGGTGCTTGATACATAATTGGTCAGGTAGATGGTTTTGCCATCGGGCGAGACCGTTAGCCCGCGGGGGAACAGGCCGGTTTGCAGGGTTTTAATGCTTGGGCTGCTGGCGGTTGCGCTGGTTTTTAGCAGGGTTAAATTAGCGGCTTTGCCGGTGTTGCTAAAGCGATCCGAGTTGGCCACGGCAATGACTTGATCGTTGTCGAGCAGGTGAATGCCCACAGGGGCCGATCCGCCTGAATCTATGGCGCTCAGAAATGCCTGATCCGGGGTGGTTTCTAAGGCTGCGATATCGTAGGACAGCACTTTGTTTTCTCCGCGTGCTGAAATCCATAGTTTTTTCTGATCAGCCGTTACCGCAATCCGCACCGGGGAGCATGCTGCGGCGATATTGTTAAGCACGGCTGCCGGGCTTGGGCTAGTGATGGCTTTTTGCGCATCAATCACCGTTAAAATGCCGTGTGGATATGGCTTGTTCGGGTCGCCCTGCACGCACGTTTGCTTGGTAATGGCGGGGTTATTCAGCCCGGCTACTTTAAGCGTGTTATTGGGCAAAAGGATCTGGCTGACGGCATAAACGCGCTTGCCATCGGGTGTAATGGCGATGCCGGCTATGGTGCTGGCCCCAGTGGTGATCTGGCCGAGCAATTTGCCATTGGCTTTGCCGCGTGCATCTTTAGAAATTTCAATCACACCCACATTACCCGGTGTGCTTGCCCCTGCTGCCACGCCGTATTCATTGGCGGTGTAGATGTATTTGCTGTCTGGCGTGCTGACCAGATCAAAAGTACCTGCGTTTTTACCCAGATCAATATAAACGGGGTTAGCTTTGCCTTTAAGTGCATCCTGAATATCAATTAATGCCAGCCCGGCATTGCCAATGGCAACAGCCAGAGTGGATTGATCAGGCAAGACAGTCAGGCCGTGTGCATAGATAGAGTTAACCGGGATAAAACCGGTTTTTTCGAGGCCGGTGGCGGTCTTTTTAAAGATTTCAATCCCGCCGTTGCCTTCTTTTTGCGTGGCCGAATCCACAATGGTGCTGACCGATAAAAACACCGTATTACCATCTTTGGTGGTGGCCACCTTGCCTGGGTTACCCAGAGTACGGATTTCTAAAAGGGCAGAGTACTTTTCTGCCGGGCTAAGGACAGGAGCTGGAGCGCTGGCGACAGGCTCGGTGCTATCCTCACCGCCGCAAGCACTGATTAAGGCAACAGAGAGCAGGGCTGCGGCTAGCTTAAGTTTTGGATGCTTGAGCAGGTGGCCGGAGTTAAATGATTGAGCGGAGTTTATATAGGCAGGCATGATGATCCGATAAATTTAATGAGTTTTTTGGAATATTGATTTAATTTTATATTTCCAAATAGTATATGAATGATAGCCGCTGTCAACAAATAATAGATTTGTATATACATAGTACTTGAGTGCTAATAAGCGTTTTGCTAGGGCTACTCTGGATTGGATCGCGGATTTAGCCAGACCGATATCCAGATCGTATCTAGGCTTCTTCAGCGAGGAAGGGGTCATCAGATGTGTTTGGTGTAGTAAGATTTTTTTGAGGTAAAAACTTGGGGAATGGGCTTGCACAAGGGCTGGGATGTGGGTGGGTAGCGTGAAATATTTGATATAAAAAGTAATAAAGTTATCGTTATATATTGCTTTTTGTTTTTATTGGCTTGGGTAGAATCAGCCGCAGGCAAGGCGTTTTGCTGATGCTGTTTAATCAAAGGAAATATCAAATGACACTACGTTTAGGTGATGTGGCTCCCGACTTTACTCAGCAATCGTCTGCAGGCGAGATTAGCTTTCATGCATGGGCAGGCGAGCAGTGGGTGGTGCTGTTTTCTCACCCTGCTGATTTCACCCCAGTGTGCACAACCGAGCTTGGTAAAACGGCCAAGCTGGCGGAAGAATTTAAAAAGCGTAATGTAAAACCACTGGCGGTCAGTGTAGACACGCTGCAATCGCATGTGGCCTGGATTAACGATATTAATGAAACGCAAAATACCTCAGTTAACTTCCCTATTCTGGCCGATGCGGATCGCAAAGTGGCCGAGCTGTACGATATGATCCACCCCAATTCTTTAGCTAATCTAACGGTTCGCTCGGTATTTATTATCGATCCAGCCAAAAAAATCCGCTTAACACTGACTTATCCAGCCAGCACGGGCCGCAACTTTAATGAAATCCTGCGCGTGATTGATTCCTTGCAACTGACGGATCATCACAAAGTAGCCACGCCCGCCGATTGGGTAGATGGCGACGATGTGGTGATTATTCCTTCCTTGCAAGATGCTGATGAAATTGCCCAGCGTTTTCCCAAAGGTTATAAAGCCATTCGACCTTATTTGCGTTTAACGCCACAGCCAAATCGTTAAGCTGGCCCCGTTGGATAATAGCCGTGGCTATTCTGTGCGGTTTTTGCTGCATTATCAGTGGTGATTTATTAGTTATTTTTTAATTCTTGCTAAAACACTGCTTCTTAGGAGGCGGTGTTTTTTTATTGTAATGTGCTACACGGACTATTAATTCAATGTGGCGAATATTTATTGCTTGAATAAAAATTTATTTTTTTATGTATAGCATCATTAAATATGAAATACGTTTTCAATTTTTGAAAAAATAATATTTTGATGATTGGTTGTGACATATTTACATTAAAAATCAGAATGCATTGACATATATTTTTTACTATTTGTGTTTTACTTTGCCCGCCTTAAACATGTTAGCTTGTAGGTATCTTAATAACGGGGCTAATAGTTAAAGACTGAATTATTTTAAAATGCTTAAATTACATTTTTGTAAGTAAGTTTCTTAAATTTATCAGGAGTTTAATTATGCGATTACGTTCAACGATATTTGCAATCACTACATTGCTGGCCTTCCCTGTGTTGGCCGATTCTGCTGTTAAGCCGGGCAGTATGGAATCATCTGCCGAGCAAAAGACACCGACAGAGCGACGCGCTATGATTGATCATGCGGCGCAAGAAACGCTGGCTCAGGTTTATAAACAATTTCCTAATGCAAAATCTCAGATTGCTAAAGCTTCGGCTTATGCAGTGTTTCGCACCGGTGGCTTTCAGGCGATGTTTGTGGGGATCGGCGGTGGGGATGGGGTAGCCGTTGCCGCGGGCAAGCGCACGTATATGGATATGCTGCAAGGTAAGCTGGGTATTGGCTTGGGCGCAAAAGAAACGCGCGAGGTTTGGGTATTCACCAGCAATGAAGCCTATAACAAGTTTATCTCCTCTGGCTGGAGTGCAAGCGGTGAAGCAGGCGCGGCCGCTAAGGCTGGCAAAACAGGCGTTCAAATCGCTGGGGCGAAGCATTTGGCCAAGAATGTATTTGTGTATCAATTCACCGAAAATGGCCTGACAGCAGAAGCGACTGTGAATGGTTCTAAATATATGGTGAGTGATGAGTTGAATAAGAAATAAGTATTGAGCTTGTGCTCTGGTACAGTTTGCTGGATGCGCGCTGATGCGCAGCTAGGCTCGTGTTGGAAACTGGCATTTGGCCCGCAGAATTTGCGGGCCATTGGTGTTTTAGCTTCGGATGTTTTCTAATTTGTTTACAAAATTTAAATCTATTCGCAGGTCATTCACGTGGCTTAATACTTTTGCTTATTCCCGAGCGGTGGATAGGCAACAGTCGGCTTTGCCTGCTCATGATGTGCGCTGCGCTCAGTGCGATTTATTGCAAAAGCTGGATGAATTACACGCCGGGCAGCAAGCAAGCTGCGTGCGCTGTGGTCATCATCTATGTAGCGTGCCGCTCCATCCATTTGATACACCGATGGCTTATGCGCTTACTGCACTGATTTTATTGCTATTAAGCTGCGCTTTTCCCTTGCTTAATTTGCATATTGCCGGTGTAGAAAGTGAAATGACTTTTTTCAGTAGCGCAAAGGCTCTGGTTGAAGCAGATTTTGGTATTGTGGCCAATGTATTGTTGAGCTGTGTATTACTTACCCCCGCGATGTTTCTATGTGCCGTGATTTATTTGGCAATGGCGCTGAAATGGTCAATACATTTTCCGGGTATGCGCAGCGTATTGCGTTTAGCAATACGGCTAGAGCCGTGGATGATGGCCGATGTATTTGTGATTGGTATTTTAGTGAGCTTGATTAAGCTGGCTTCATTGGCACAAATTGGTTTGGGTTTGTCATTTTGGGCGATGTTATTGTTCTCGATTGCACTGACTAAAACGGTAGCGGTATTTGATGTGCACTGGTTTGGTTTTCAATTAGATCATTTAGAAGGATTACCTGCGCAGCAGCTGCGGGAGAAAGGGGCAAAGTCTTGCCCAGTGTGTGGCTTTTTTAACGCTCACAACGCAGAGAAATGCGGGCGTTGCCACGCCAAAATTTATTCGCGCCAGCCGCATAGTGTGGCCATGACCTGGGCCTTGCTGCTAACTGCCGTTTCGCTTTATGTGCCTGCCAATGTGTACCCCATTATGATTACCGAATCACTGGGGGACAGTGTGCCTTCTACTATTTTGGAAGGGGTAGTGCTGTTATGGAATATGGGTTCCTATCCGGTAGCCGTCATTATTTTTGTAGCCAGCGTGGCGGTGCCGCTGGTGAAGTTTATTTCGATTGCTTTGCTGTGCATTGCAGCTCAAAGCAAGCCTGGTAAAAGCGCATTGCACTACACCAAGCTGTATCGCATGACCGAGCTGATTGGGCGCTGGTCGATGGTGGACGTGTTTGTGGTGGTGATTTTGGTGGCTTTAATTCATATGGGTAAGTTGATGTCGGTATTTCCCGGCGTAGCCGCGGTTTCTTTTGCTGGCGTAGTGGTATTTACCATGCTGGCTGCTTTAAGTTTTGATGTGCGCCTGATCTGGGATGCACATCCTTCTAATGAAAATAAATAAGCATGAATTTGTGATGAATTTCTGCCTGCGCGCAGGACTGACAGGATTATCCCGATGGAAAATGAAGTAGAAAAAAACGCGGAACTACCACAAGCAAAAATAGGCTGGCTAAGGCGGGTTTCATTGATTTGGCTGGTGCCTTTGGTTGCGCTCTTGGTGGGGGCGTGGATGGTGTACGACACATGGCGGCATCAGGGGCCGGAAATCGTTTTGTATATGCCTAACGCCGAGGGGATTGAGGTCGGCAAAACTACGGTGAAGGTTTTGTCGGTGAATGTGGGGAAGGTGATCGATGTGGAGCTGGATTCGGTCAAAAATCGGGTTCGCGTTACCGCAAGGCTGGATCTGGAAGCGCGTGATTTATTAAATGTAGACAGCCAGTTTTGGATGGTTAAGCCAAGGGTAGATCGCAGTGGTATCAGTGGATTATCAACACTCTTGTCGGGATCGTTTATTCAGCTTAATCCGGGTAAATCAAAGAATTTGCAAAATGAATTTATTGTGCTGAATGAGCCACCCGTGACGGCTGCCGATGTGCCGGGGCTGCGCTTGCAGCTCTCTGGCCGCAGCGTAAAGGTGCTGAGTGTGGGCGACCCGATTTTGTATCAGAACTTTGAAGTGGGCCGCGTAGAGAAAGCCGAGTTTGATCCTGAGCAGCGGCAAATGAATTACCGCCTGTTTATTCAGCGCCCCTATGATCGTCTGGTTACAGAGAACTCACGCTTTTGGGTGGCCAGTGGTGTGCAGCTGGCACTCAGTGCAGATGGGATTAAGCTCAATGCCGGCTCGCTGGAATCCGTATTGTCTGGTGGCGTTGCATTTGGTGTGCCGGAAAATATGCCCCTGGGCGAGCAGGTTAAAGATCAGAGTGCGTTTACTTTGTTTTCTGATGAAGCCAGCTCGCTGGAGCGCCAGTTTGAGCGCCGCCTGCCTTATATCGCGCTCTTTAGTGACTCGGTGCGCGGCTTAAAGCCCGGCGCTCCGGTGGAGCTGAGGGGGCTGCGGATTGGTACGGTTGGTGCGGTGCCTTATGCCATTCCTAAGCTGGAAAATAAAACCCGCAAATATCATGGTATTCCTGTGCTGATTTATTTAGAGCTTGGGCGTTTGGCTACCGGGGCAGAAAACGAGAGCGATGATTACTGGCGTAAAGTGATTGCCACCCAGGTGGGCAGCGGCATGGTATTAAAGCTTAAAAATGGCAATATGCTGACGGGCTCTTTATATGTTGACGTTGATTTTAGTGGCAAGCCGCAGGCAAAAGTGCTGGATAAATACGCCGGCCTGCCCATCCTGCCTACCGGCGATGGTGGCCTGGTCCAAATTGAAAACAAAGTCATCGCTTTGCTTGATAAGCTCAATGGCCTGAAGCTTGAAGGCGTGCTGGAGCAGGGCAATAAAACACTGGATGAAACCGGCAAGCTTGCTGGTGATATCCGTGTTCTGGTTAAAACGCTGGATGATTTTGTCCGGCAGCCACAGATACAAGGCCTGCCTGATGAAGTGCAACGTACTTTAAGTAAGGTTCAGGATACTTTAAACACCTTAAACAGCACCTTGGGCGATTACTCCGGGCAATCTGCTGCTTATGGGGAGCTAAACCGCACTTTAGAGAGCGTGAATCAAGTCTTACAAGAAGCACGGCCTGTGATTCGCACGCTGAATGAAAAACCCAACGTACTCTTGTTTGATCGCAAGCAAGAGGATGTTCAGCCTAAAGGGGCTAAGCCATGAAAACGCGTATCATCTTAGCGCTGTTGTGCTTGCTTACGGCTTGCAGCAGCGTGCCTGTTACCCGCTATTATCGCTTGCCTGATGTGCCCTTACCGCCAGCGCCTGCAAGCAGCGTTGATCGCCCTGTTGTATTAGTGGATATTAAACTGGCTGATTTCTTGTCTGCGGGTGGGATTGCCTATCAGCAGGGCGAGGTGGGGCTGACGCTGGCCCAGCAAAACCTGTGGGCAGAAAGAGTGCAAGAGGGCGTGAAGCGGGTTTTGGTCGCAAGAATGCAGCAATACCAGCCCCGCCAGCTTTGGCTGGGCTCTGCCCCCGATGCACGAATCAGCACGCTAACCATAGAATTAAGCCAGTTTAATGGTCGGGATGATGGTAAGGCGTTGCTTGGCGGGCGTTGGAGCTTACGTAATGCAGAGCAAAAGCTCTTAATGCAATCGCCTTTTTACTTGGAAGTAGCGCAGCAGGGGGCAGGGTATGATGCGCTGGTGCTGGCTTTGAGCGAGGGGCTGGATCGCTTAAGCCAGAATATCAGTAAGGATTTATAGCGCCGTGTTTGAGGCTGAATTGATATATTTAATAAATAGCTAAAGAGTAATCGATGATGCGGGTGAATTTGAAAGTGCCTTTTGCCGAAAAAGACAGTGCAAAGGCTTTGGGCGCAAAATGGGATGCAGCAAAAAAGGTGTGGTATATCGTTGATAAAGCGGACCTAAGCCCGTATTTGCAATGGATAGATGAAAAAGTGGCTGCGTCTGCTGCTCCACAAGCTTCAGCTGAAAAAACGCCTTCTGCAAAGCCGCTGCCTAGATTAGGAGGGCTAGATTACGGTGAGCCGCCTTGGGAAGTAACGGAGCACGATATTATTTTGAAGTAAGTTGATAGGATTGAGTTGATCCCCCCGAAGACGCTCTAGGATAGATTTATTTCGGGGGGTGCTATTTTATTGAATAGGAAATGTTTTGTTTTTTTGCAGTTTAACAAACCATTTCCTAAGCATTTTTTCTTCGTATTCAAATTCTGCCCTGTGGCTGGATCGCGCAACGCCGGACATATAATTCATATCACGTAAATTTTCTGCGCCAGAGACAATCTGGTCTTTATGGGTATATACATAATTAAACGTGATTTTCGGGCTGTAAATTTCTTTAATAATCCGGACTTCATTCACGCTACTGCCGGGGCGCGGAATAATTTCTCCGGCTAAATCAAAATCTGTTACCGTGATGTCTAGGCTGCTATCTGCGGGTAATTGAGCCGCTAGCTCGGTAAATACTTTATCAAAATGTTTAAACAGCTTTTCCTGAAAGCGCTCTTGCACTTCATGCGAGGCACGGATATCGCTGTATTTTTCAGGATTTTGCCAAGTTATTTTGGCGTCCCCTGCCCATGTATTGCTGCTTATCAGGGTAAACAGGCTTAAGCTGAGTAATATTTTCTGCATTTTTCTGCTCCAATTATTTACTTAATTGATTGATTATCTAATTAAGATTTAAAATAAAGACTTTTAAAACAGCGTATTACCCGCAGCTTTATGCCGGAGTACTTAATGAATCGATCCATCGCTTAAAAAACATTCAGATAAAAACTCAATCATGCTGAGTATAGGCACTGCTTGATGCGCTTATCTGCTTGATAATGGGATAAACTTAAAGCTGTTTCTGTAGCTGAACAAGTAAATTATCCACATGGCGTGGAGTCATGGTTTGAGTCATTGTTTGTTTATACTATTTAATATGTATTTTTACCGCTTTAGATAATAGATAAGACGCGCTGTGTGTTTGTCATAAATCAGCGCTGTTTTGTGGTTGCAGATTAAAAAATGCAGAAGAGTTATCGCTTAGACACAACAAATTGTAATGATCGTTGGATTTGTGAGTGCTTTTTAAGTTACCTTCTTAAAGGGCGGCTGGGTTTAAATGGCCTGCGCTAATCTAGCGGCAAGAATCTTTAATCTTGCAAAGCTTGAGCGTGGCTAATCAGCCTGCAAAGGATGTAAGTGTTTAACGAACTAAGGAAGTCTTCAATATGGATGTTTTGTACTATTGGAAAGATGTAAAAGCAGACATGGCTGCTGGGCACATTGGCTGGTTTCGTTCGTCTCGTGGCAAACTGGCTGAGCTGAGCGAAAGTTTCCCTGATCGCATCTGGGTGATTAAAACCCCGGCCGGCAAAAAAGGCAGTGTGCAATTACTTGCCTGTGTTCGCTGGAGCGATAAAGCTGCAGTGAAGGTGCCGGTGGTCGATGTGCAATCAACCATTTTTTATGATCCTGCCCACGTACAAAGCATGTGGTTTGAAGGCTCGGACAGCGATGAAGCCGTCGAGATAACCAGTAAATGGCTGCGTGAACATTTTTCTGCCGCAGTGCGTGCTAATTTCCAAGGCGATAATGGCATTCATGCCTTGCGCGGCGATACACTTCGCCAGTTGGAAAAAATTGCCCAGAATTTTGCAACACGCCCGTTTTTAGCCACTGAATAAAGTGCAATGCGCGGAGCGGGGCTCCGCGTAGTGCTTCTGCATGATGGATGGCAGTATGATTCCCGCCTTATCCCGCCTAACAGATCTAAATGCCGGTTTACATATTGGCAACTTCCCATTTCTGTTAAGGTTCGGCCAATGATTACCCCGTACGGCAGCAGCTACAATGTCTGAAAAAAAAGAACTCCCCACTATTAAAAACAATCTTCACCCGCGTAACCTTCATCGTGGCCGCTATGATTTCCCTGCGCTGATCGTCAGTTGCCCGGATCTGGCGCCCTTTGTGGCCCCCAATGCCTATGGCGATGAATCGATTGATTTTGCTGATCCGGCCGCAGTAAAAACGCTAAACCGCGCCTTACTCAGCCACTTTTATGGCATTAAAGAATGGGGCTTACCAGAAGGCTACCTTTGCCCGCCGATTCCGGGTCGAGCAGATTATGTACACACCATGGCTGATTTGCTCGCCACCAGCAATAAAGGCGTTGTGCCGCGTGGCGCTGCCGTGCAGGTGCTGGATATTGGTGTGGGCGCGAATGCCATCTACCCTATGCTGGGTAAAGTGGCTTATGGCTGGCAGTTTGTCGGCAGCGATACGGACGATTTGGCGCTGGATAATGCGTATGAGATTTTTGAGCGCAATGAAGTTTTAAAAGACGGCCTTGTTTGCCGCTATCAGGTAGATGCAGAAAATATCTTTGAAGGCCTAATTCAGCCTACTGATTTATTTGAATTTACCCTGTGCAACCCGCCGTTTCATTCCTCTGCTGCGGATGCTGCTGGTGGTACACGTCGTAAATTACGTAGCCTAGGTACGGGCCACGCCAAGGGTAAAGGCCTGCCGCCGCCGGTGCTTAATTTTGGCGGCCAAAGTAATGAGCTGTGGTGCGAAGGTGGCGAAATGCGCTTTGTACGCACCATGATTTCGCAAAGCCGTCCGTTTAAGCAGCAATGCCTGTGGTTCTCTACCTTGGTTTCCAAGCAAGACAACTTGCCGCTGGTTTATCAGGCCTTAGAAAGAATTGGCGCAATTCAGGTTAAAACACTGGATATGGCGCAAGGGAATAAAATCAGCCGGGTGGTGGCATGGAGCTTCATGACCGAAGCCGAGCAAAAACTATGGGCAAAAAGCCGCTGGCGCGCCCGATAGGCTATAGGGGCTATTTTTGGAGCAAAGCTGAAGCCCATCAGCAATTTAGGGGGTTTTGCTTTGTTGTTTACGTGTGTAAAACTTGACCTTGGTCTTGTCGATTGGCAGATAGTTTGCTTATTTGAATATCGCTAAGCCAAGCTATAAGCCTCAATCTCTTTTTGCAGGAGTTGCCCGTGGAAAAATTTACCCATCATCTTAATGCTCTGTTTGCTCAACTTGGTCTGGCATCAGGCGATGACGATATTGCGGCGTTTATTATGCTGCACGCGCCACTGGCTCCTCATTTTTCCTTAATTAAGGCCCCGTTCTGGACGGCGAGTCAGGCTGCGTTTTTGCAGGAAGAGCTTGAAGAAGACGCTGATTGGGCCGAAGTCATTGATCAGCTTGATGTGGCTTTGCGGGCAATGCCCTAGAGACCCGCGTATTTGCTTTTTTATCTCTTTTTTAAAGCAAATTCGCGGGTTTTACTTGCTACCTTACCTTGCCATAATCGCTTCAATTTCTGCCACGGTTTTTGGGCAGCTGGCGTTCAGGTTTTCCATGCCGTTCGTGGTAATCAGCACATCGTCTTCGATACGCACACCAATGTTTTCAAAGTGCTTGGGCACATTGGCGGCTGGGCGGATGTAAAAACCCGGCTCTACTGTCATCACCATCCCTGCTTCCAGATTACGCCATTCGCCTTTGATTTTATAAGCGCCGGCATCATGCACATCGAGGCCCATCCAGTGGCCGGTGTTGTGCATATAAAACTGCTTATAGCTCAGCGATTCAAGCGCGCCATCGAGCGAGCCTTGTAATAAGCCTAAGTCAATCATGCCTTGAGCCAGTACACGCACAGCCGCTTCGTGTGGCGCGTTCCAGCTTTTGCCTGCGCGGCAAACATCGAGCGCGGCGTATTGGGCGGCGAGGGTGATTTCGTAAACGTCTTTTTGCGGGCCGCTGAATTTGCCATTTACCGGGAAAGTGCGGGTGATGTCCGATGCATAGCCGCCGATTTCGCAACCGGCATCAATTAGCAGTAAATCGCCGTCGTTCATGCGCTGATTATTATCGCCGTAATGCAGGCAGGTGGCATTAGCACCCGAGGCCACAATGCTGGAGTAAGCTGGAAAGCGGCTACCCTGACGATAGTAATCGTGCAGGATTTCGGCCTCTACTTCGTATTCCATTTGCCCTGGGCGAGCAAAGCGCATGGCGCGAACGTGGGCTGCAGAGTTAATCAGCCCTGCTTTACGCAAGAGGGCGATTTCAAACTCATCTTTAAATAAACGCATTTCGGCAATCGTGCCGCGCACATCGGCGATTTCATTCGGGGCGGTGATGCCGCTGCGCACCTTGGCACGCACACCGTTAACCCAGCTGGAAACCCGGTTATCCCATGCGGCATTTTGGCCAAAAGCAGTGTGCAGGCGGGGCTGGTTTTGTAATAGCTCAACCATTTTATTGTCGAGCTCTTCAATGGAGTAAGCCGCATCAAAGCCAAACAGCTCGCGGGCAGCATCAGGGCCGTGGCGATGGCCATCCCAGATTTCGCGCTCTAAATCCTTGGGGCGACAGAACAAGATATTTTGCGTTCTTGTCGCGCCGATGACCTGAACAAAAACGGCATCCGGCTCATTAAAACCAGTGAGGTAATAAAAGCCGGAATCATAGCGAAACGGATAAGTTGTATCGGCATTGCGAATAATTTCTGTCGTATTCGGCACAATAACCACACCAGCAGCTAAGCGTGTGGACAAGGTTGCACGGCGGGTTACGTAAGGCTGCATGGCGGCTATCCCAAATAAGGTAGGCAGATTATACGGCGAGGCGCAGCGCAGCACGTATTTTTACTTACTTGTGGATTTTACTTATTGTGTTGGGAGGGCTGAGTTGATTGAGCATTGTCGGGTTACGCGCTTATCGCTGAGCGAGGTAAACCTCGCACACAGACTGCTAACCCGATCTAAGCAGCGAGGGCTTATTTTTTTGCCCCGCCCAACGATGCTTTAATGGTTTGAAAGCGCTTGGTGCTTTCTGCGCCACCGGCGTAATTTTCTAATTTGTCGCCAATCACGCTTTCAATGGTGTTGAGCCTATCGCTGGGGCTGGGGTGGGTGCTGAACATTAGTGCAATTGTGCCCTCTGCTGGGTTGATATTGCCCAGTGTTT
This sequence comes from Janthinobacterium sp. B9-8, assembly GCF_000969645.2. Lineage (NCBI taxonomy): Bacteria > Pseudomonadati > Pseudomonadota > Betaproteobacteria > Burkholderiales > Oxalobacteraceae > Janthinobacterium > Janthinobacterium sp. B9-8. The sequence continues at coordinate 2,613,390 of NZ_CP014222.1, read as the reverse complement.
GCAATACCGAGACTAAGCCATAAGGGTTGTAGCCTGCTCTGGCGGCTAAAACCATGCCACCGATGTCTGCTTCAAATTCATCGCCCTTATCTAAGCCGCGAACGAAAAGCTCTAAAGCGCCTCGGCTACTGAGCGATACCAGCTGTGAAGCGGCGCTATTTTTAACGTTATCAGCACCCGCTTTGGCGATATTTCCGCCTACCTTTTGCCATTTTCCGGATTCAATGGCTTGCATATGGTGGCGTTTGAGCGTGTGCGTGATTTCGTGGGCCAATACGCCAGCCAGCTCTGCCTCATTGCGAAAGGTATCAAACAGGCCTTTGGTAAGCAGGATATAACCGCCGGGTGTGGTAAATGCATTGATATTTGGGCTGTCTATCACGCCAAAGTGGAACACCATATTGGGCTGCTCCGATTGCTTGACGATCCACATTCCCACTTGGTTTACATATTGCTGTAAGGCAGGGGAGGCCACCAGCGGAGCTGCGCCTAGTAAGAGTGAGGCAGCACTAGAGCCAATTTCCTGCTCCTCTGCCGGAGTGGCTTTATGCATGGCGTCGGCGGTGTTTTTTACGCCGTCGATTAAATTGCTGATATCCAGTTTGCCAAAATCGAAGGCAAAGGCTGCAGCAGGGAATAAGCAGGCCAGCATCATTAGGCGGATACGCATGATTAGTTTCTCCTGTTTTTTGGGGTGTCATCACTGGCTGGTTTTTTATCCATGGCGATATACGCCACTTCCTGCGCGATCAGTTGCTCTTTAGCCGCGCTTTTTTGCGCATCCGAGTCACTTGCCGTGTAGTTTTTTAGTTTGCTGAGTTCTTCAGGGTTGGGTTGGGCATTCTGGAGCTGTTCGGCTGAAAGTCCTTTGACGCCCGTGGTAACCGTGCTGCCAGAAGACCCCGTTTTAAAGGGGTTTAATGACGCTAAGCTGGTGCCACCCTCGCTCGCTCGGCCTGTTCTGACATTGAGCAATTTAATCCAGCCAACGAGTTTGCTATCGCTCTTGATTTGCATCCATGCGCCCTGGCGCATCTGGATATCGACCACATTGTCTTTTTTGAGCTGGCCAATCACGGCAGCATCTAGAAAAGGTTTATCGCGTAGATCAGAATCGCGAATGACGCTGGCGGTCTCGGCTCCTGCGCTGCTGCTTAAGGCCAGTAGCAGCCATAGTCCTTTGTTCATGATGTTTTCCTTACGAATTTAAACGGGGTTCAAACAGCTCGACTTCTTGCTCGCGGCCTTTCACATGAAAGCTGCCGTGCGGTACAAAAGCAAAGTGCTGATCACAGGCTAGCCGCGTGGCATCGGATACCAGAACGCGCGAGATGCCCTTGGTGAGGCCTTCGATACGTGAGGCTAAATTGACAGAATCGCCAATAATTGTGTAATCCAAGCGTGCATCCGAGCCAATAAAACCCACCACGGCAGGGCCGGTGTGCAGGCCAATGCCGATATCAAAATCAGCGCCTAAATCGGTTAGCTCGGTTTTAAACTTAACCAGTGCGGCCGACATTTCGATGGCAGCGGCAACGGCATGCCTGGCGTGCTCACTGTCATTCATTGGCGCGCCCCAGAACGCCATAATGGCGTCGCCAATAAACTTATCCAGCGTGCCACCATGGCGAAAAATAATCTCGACTTGCTGGGAGAAATAGCGGTTGAGCAGGCTGACGATATATTCCGGTGTGCGCGTTTCAGAGAGTGTGGTAAAGCCGCGAATATCAGAAAACAACACCGTTAGCTCACGCGATTCTGCTTGCTGGCTGCTGTGTATTTCGCCTTGTGCCACCAATTGCTTCACCACGCGCTGATCTAGAAATCGCCCGAACAGGTTGATTGCCTGCTCGCGCTGAGCTTTTTCTGCCAGATAGGCAAATAGGGCGGCCAGCCAGTAATAAACCCAGGCCCATACACTGGCAGAGGCGATAGACCAGTATTGATTACGGCTTAGGCCAAACCAGAAAATAGCTAACCCGGCTAAGGTCATCAGCAGTAAAGCGCCGCCTAAATAGAGGGTGTTAATTTTGTGCTGAAAGCCTAAGAACAGCAGGCCCATTAAGGCTAGCCCCAGCGGGGCAAAATAGCCTCGGGCAGGGGTTTGCAACCAATCGCCATTTTGTAAATTATCAATGGCTGTGGCTAAAATCTCGACGCCGGGAAAATTGGCAGAAAGTGGCGTAGGGCGCAAATCTTGCAAGCCCGGTGCGGCAGTGCCAATGAGGACGATCTTATTTTTTAACTCATCAGCCGGGCGCTGTGGTTTTTCGCGGTTGAAATCAAAATAGAGATCGCTATAGCTGATGTGCTTGTGGGCTTGCAACCAGTTGATGCGGATATCGTTGCCCTGGGGCTGGGGCCAGTTGAAATCTGTGGCTAAGCGGGAGGGCAAAGAGGGGAGGCGCCAGCCTTGGGTTTCGGCAAAAATCCAATAATGGCGGCCGATGCCATCTGGATCTTTTTTAAAATTAATCAGGCCACCGCGCCAGGTTTCGGGCGGTAGCACCAGTGGCAGCAGCAGTGGCGCACGCGCATCTGGCTTAGCTTGCGGCATTTTTTTTAGGCCATAAATAGCGGGTAGATCGGCGAGCCTTGCGCCTATGCCATCAACCAAGAGTGTGCTGGGCAGATAGATATTTTGCTGTTGTAAAACAGTGTCTCTGAATAGCTGATCGCTATCGGCACGAAAAGTATCGGGCTCGTTAAACAGTACATCAAACACAATGGCTTTGGGCTGATGCGCGGCTATCGCGCTCAGTAGCTCGGCATGAATTGCGCGTGGCCAAGGCCAGCTGCCAGCTACTTCATTCATGGTTTCTAAGCTTTTCTGATCGATATCGACAATTACAATATCGGTAGATGCAGCACGGCGGTTGGCGTTTTTCTCCAGCAGCCAGTCGCCGCTGCGATCATCAATCACAGCGCTATAATTCAGCCAGCCGTAATCCAGCAGTAGCAAGCTGCTCAGCAGAATAAAGATAGAAAGGTAGGAAAAGCGTTGCAGCATGACTGCGCCCGTAAAGATGCTTCCTGATCTTTATAGCGCTCAATAAAAAAGCCCGCATTTCTGCAGGCTTTTTTTCTTGATATGCGGGTGCTAGCCAGCGATTACTCTTCGTCCATTACCGCTGTGGTGTACACAGCCTGTGCGTCGTCGAGGTTTTCTAGCATATCAAGTAGTTTTTGCATTTTTGCCACATCGTCACCGAGGATCTCGGTTTCGGCTTGCGGCTTCATGGTGACTTCGCCCATTTCCGCTTTAAAGCCTGCTTTTTCCAGCGCTTCTTTTACGGTAATAAATTCATAAGGCGGAGTGATCACTTCGATAGAGCCATCATCATTGGTGATGATGTCGTCCGCACCGGCTTCCAGAGCGACTTCCATTAGCGCGTCTTCTGGTGTGCCGGGAGCAAAAATCAGTGTGCCGCAGTGTTTAAACTGGAACGATACGCAGCCATCTGCGCCCATATTGCCGCCGCACTTGGCAAAGGCATGACGCACTTCGGCCACGGTACGCACGCGGTTGTCGGTTAGGCAGTCAATCATTACGGCTGCGCCGCCGATGCCATAACCTTCATAGCGGCATTCAACGTAATCCACGCCTTCCAAGTTGCCCGAGCCACGTTCAACGGCGCGTTGCACATTGTCTTTTGGCATATTGGCGTCGTAGGCTTTATCAATCGCCAGACGTAAACGTGGATTGGTTTCAATTTCGCCGCCGCCCATTTTGGCGGCAACGGTAATTTCTTTAATCAGACGGGTAAAGAGCTGGCCGCGTTTGGCGTCCTGGCGACCTTTACGATGCTGAATATTTGCCCACTTTGAGTGACCTGCCATGCTCGAATGTCCTGTTAAAGCCGAAGTTTAATGACGGATTTTAGCAGAGAGAGGGCAGAAGGAGGAGAGGGGGATTCTTTGCTTGCAGCGGATTCGGCAAAAAAGCCGAGCTATTTGCTTGATCTGGGGCAAATAGTGGGTAAATGGCCTGTGGTTTACAAGTGATGAAGCGCGATTACATTCCTGCCAATGGAGGTAATTGTTATTGGCTCTTAATCTGGAGCGGATAGGAAGTTACTTTTTTGATGACTTAAATGCTGATTGATCTGGGGAAACTCTGATTTATTTAGTTTCGTCATTTCTGTGCAGGCGGGAATGCAGTATTTGCAATGGATTGCCTATAAAAACATTCGGGGATGACGATTTAATCAGAGCTTCCTTCGTTTTATTTTGCCAGGGTATCTGAAGTGGGTACCTTGGCTGTAAAACCGGTGCACCGGTATAAGTAGCCCGCCATCAACCAGCATGGATAAGGGCGAATAAATTACAGCAGGGTGAGGGTGACTTCAATATTGCCGCGAGTGGCATTTGAATAAGGGCAAACTTCGTGCGCCTTATTAACGAGTTCTTGAGCTGCACTGCGCTCCATGCCGGGGATAGATACATTCAGCGCAACTTGTAAACCAAAGCCACCCTGGCCATTTGGGCCAATTCCCACTAAACCATTGACTGATGTGCTTGCTGGCAGCGCGATTTTCCCTGCGGCGGCAACAAACTTCATTGCCCCGATAAAGCAGGCGGAGTAACCCGCTGCAAATAATTGCTCAGGGTTTGTCCCTTCGCCACCTGCACCGCCTAGTTCCTTGGGCGTACTTAATTGCACATTGAGTTTTTGATCGTCAGAAGCTGCGCGGCCATCGCGGCCACCGTTTGCTGTTGCATTGGCTGTGTAAAGAATTTGCATAGGATGCTCCTTGGTTTTTATCGAAAAGTAGCGGCCCTGTCAGGTCGATGGATTAACTATATTACACAATTAAATTGTGTACAACTTAATTGTGTAAAAAGAACGGCATCAGGGCGGGCTGGATGCTTGATATCACCAGCAGGAATACGTTTTTTAGTGCCGTGTGTTCAGGCCATCACGAATTTGGGCTAGCTGGCTGCGCAGCTGCATGAGCGTTTCGGTGCTTTGCCCGCTGGCGCATAAAAGCTGCACAGGAATCATTTGAGCTGTTTCTTTAAGGGCCTTGCCACTGGGTGTGAGGGTGATACGCACCTGACGTTCGTCTCTGTTATCGCGCTGACGGGTAATCAGTGCGGCGCTTTCCATACGTTTAAGCAGCGGCGTTAACGTACCGGAATCCAGAAACAGCGCTTCGCCAATGTCTTTGACCAAAATATTGTCGTGCTGCCATAGCACCAGCATCACCAGATACTGCGGGTAAGTGAGGCCAATTTTTTCTAGCAGCGGCTTGTAAGCTTTGGTCATCGCCAGCGAGGCAGAATACAAAGAAAAGCAAAATTGCTTATCAAGGCTGAGTAAATCTAAATCAGATTCCATATTATTTTTTCTGGCGGGTGTGAAGAAGCAGATACTAGTTTAGCGTGCCTGATGGGGGTAGTACGATCAAATTTATAAAAGGGAGTCATGCCAGCCCCGCTGTTGTTTGGTATGCGCTTTGCGGAGAATCGTTGATTGGCACTTCCCGCAAAGCTTAAAAAGACATGATGGAAAAGCGGCCAGTGGCTTAATTAAATAAAGCCCTGACCTGTATTGATTAAGCCAATAAGCTTAATTTCGTCACTTCAATGCTTGCCAAAGGCGCAATGCACTCTACTAAGGTTTTGAAATGTGCAGTGAGCATATGCGCATTATGCGCAGCCTTATTTTGCCATTGTTCCTGAATAATAAAGCGCTGATTGTCCTGATTATCAAGCAGCAAATCGTAACGATGGCAGCCTTCTTCTTGTCGAGAAGGCGCTAAGGCCAAGCGAATGGCATCGGCAACTTGCTGGGCGTGATTGGGTTTGGCAATGATAGTGGCTAATACAAACAGAGGGTTGCTCATAGAGATCCTTATGGGAGGCGTTTTAGCGTGATAAAAACCTAGCTGCAGGCTAAAGGCTTAGTTTAATTCCTTATTATTCTACTTTCGTTTTAACCAGCCATTCTCTGCCGCGTAATAATCCATGCCAATACACAATGGCTAAGAGATGGCGCTTGATAAACCAGTTAAATCTTCTTGGAATATGGGGTGCCAGAAATTTAAATGTAGGATCAAGCTCGCCGTTATAGGCAAATTCAGCCAGTACAATTTTTCCATTTTCTACTGTAAGTGGGCAGCCACCATAGCCATTATAAATTGCTTTACTTGTTAATCCGGATAAATAACTAATGATATTAATGGCAACAACCGGGGCCTGTTTGCGAATAGCTGCGGCTGTTTTAGCATTGGGGCTGGAAGCTGCATCGCCTAATGAGAAAACATTGGCATAACGTATATGTTGCAAGGAATGGGGGTCTACATCTACCCAGCCGGCTGCATTGGCCAGCGGGCTATTGGCAATAAAAGGGTGGGCGCATTGTGGTGGCACAATATGCAGCATATCAAAGGCTGATTCGGTAAAAGTGATGCTCCCATCAGAGTGAGTGTTTGCAAAAGTTGCTATTTTTTTTTCGCCATCTACTTTGATTAAATTGCTGGAAAAACTTAAATTTACCCGATAGCGATCCATATACTGTTTAAGAATAGGAATAAAATAGGCTACCCCGAATAGCGTTGCGCCTGCATTATGAAAATGCACCTTGATATTGCTGAGCGTCTGCTGTTTTTCCCAGTGAGAACAGGATAAATAAACGGCTTTCTGCGGCGCGCCAGCACATTTAATCGGCATGGCCGATTGGGTAAATAAAGCTACGCCGCTTTTTAATTGCTGCACTAATTGCCATGTGTAAGGAGATAAATCGCTGCGATAATTGGAAGTTACCCCGTTTTTACCCAGCGTTTCTTCCAGCCCTTCAATAGCAGACCAATTTAAGCATAAGCCGGGGCATACAATTAAAGTACGGTATTGCAAAATATCTTTATTCTCTAGCGTGATGCTGTTTTGATCGGGATGGAAGATTGCTGCCGCAGATTGAATCCATTTTACAAAGCGCGGCATCACCTTACTCATGGGCTTAACGCTTTGCTTAATATCGAACGCCCCTGCACCCACCAGCGTCCACGCGGGTTGATAAAAATGCTGTGCAGCAGGCTCCACAATTGCAATTTTCAACCCTTTCTGCCGCTTGTAAATCGCCTGCGCCACCCCTAGGCCTGCTGCACCACCACCAATAATCACAATATCAAACATACCTTCTCCTTTGTTACATGAGTAGTCAGTTTTATTGTTTGTAGCTGGTAAACCAGTTATTGTCTTAAAAGATAGGCTTTAAAAAAAGGCTATTATTTTTTTATGACGACGGCTTGGTTTTGAGCTGATGGTGATTTACAGGATGTTTAGCTTGCTGGCATTCAGTTATAGTCGGATGCTATCTGATTATATTTCTCGATATACTCGCTTAGAAGTCTCTTTGTTTTTTCATAAATCCTCGCCTTTTTAACTGCCCATGAATCCAGACATTATCCTCCCTCCCTATCCCGGTATTTCTCTTAGCCATGTACATTTAGTGCAATCTTTGCCTGATGCAGAGCGGGCTTTAGTAGCCTTGCAAGTGGCTGATGTACTGGGCTTTGATACCGAATCTAAGCCGGTTTTTTTTAAAGGCCAGCAATCTACCGGGCCACATTTAATTCAGCTGGCGACGGATACGCAGGTGTTTTTATTTCCTGTGGTGGCTGCGGGCCACACTACGGTGGTAGTGAAGGCGGTGCTTGAATCGCCGCAAATTTTAAAAGTGGGCTTTGGCTTAAGCGATGATCATAAGCGCTTGCACGCCAAGCTGGATATCTTGCCCAAGCATGTTTTAGATTTATCCAGAGCATTACGTGGAGCAGAGCGCGGTGATGTGGGGGCTAAATCAGCAGTGGCGCAATATTTTGGGATGCGCTTACAAAAATCTAAAAAAGTTTCGACCTCCAACTGGGCTGCGTCACCTTTAAATGAGCGGCAAATAAAATACGCGGCAGATGATGCGCAAGTGGCTCTGTTGGTGTATCGAAAGTGGTTGGCATTGCAGGGCTGAGCTTTTGATTACTCAGTCTTATAGATATCACGTTAAGCCATTATTTTTATAAAAATGTCAGGCAATTCAAATGCTGGAACTCACTCGTCTTTAAAATGGCGAGAGATCACTGCTTTGCCGCTACTTTTAAACTGTTTCTTCTGAGTTAGATTTAATCAAATTGTGAAGGAGTGTGTTTTGTTGTTCAGAAACTTAGTATTATTTTTGATTTGCTGCACTTTAGGTGCTTGCTCTAAACAAGCTCCTTCAGCCGAGAAATTAGATAGAAATCTATTGATGCAGCTGGTTTTTCCTTCATGGAAAAAACAGAATAAACCACAAATTCAAGCGCTGAAGCTGGATAAAAAAGACGGCGAAATTCCTGAGTATTTAGTTGAGACTACAGAGGGGAAAGAGCCATCGGCTTATCTTTTTGAAATGTCCACAGAGCAGCTGATTCGTCTGGATAGCAATCGTGCGGTGCTGATTACTTCGGCCTCACCCCTTGATCAGCAAGGCGAATCCGTATCTGGGCATTTGTTAGCAGGTTTAATCAGTGCTTTCTGGTTTAAACAAGTGGATGGCCGCTGGTATGCCGATGGGCAGCAGACGCAGCTTGATTGGATTGGCGCTTTTGGCTCAATAGGCAAAAGCAAGGTTGTAAAATTGAGCTCCAATCAATTTGCGCTTGGGGTGGAATCAGGTGATTGCTTTCAGGGGGCGTGTTTTACAGATTTAATGCTGTATGAATTAGGTGGGGAAAAAGTTAAAAGCCTATTGAAGCATTCGATTCGTATCGCAGCCGATACAATGGGCGTGCGGGGTGATTGCGAGCAAATTTTAAAGCAGCCTGTAAATAAAGTGATTCGCTATCGTCATGTTGAAAGTGCTCAATCATCGATTAATTGTGTTGATGTAAAAAGCGACTGGGCGATTAAGGCCAATGGTAAAAATCCGGGGGATTTACTGATTCGTTTTTCTGGCTTTATTGAAGAGCAAAAGACCATTGAAAAAATAGCGGCTGAGGTGGGGGAGGAGGAATCCACTATCGTAGTGGATTCCATTTTATCGCCCATTAAACAGCAGCAGCTGTTTCGCTATCGTGAAGGAAAGTACCTGTTAGTGAGCGGTAAAAATCCGACGCCTGAGTTTTAGTAGCTTGGTGGTGCTGCGTAAGTGCTATCTGCCGGAAATGGATTGGGCTGCGGCGATTTGGAGCGGTCTTTTAAAGCCACCCGGAATATCGCTACCCCAATCACGCCAATATTGCGCGTGTCGCCTGCTTGGGTATTGGCGGCGTAGGCTTGATCAGGTGCTGCAAAGCGAAAAGCGGCAACTTCTTCCTGGCTCTTACGAAACCCTTGAATAGAGAGCGTGCGGTGTGCATTAAGCAGATAACCGGTATTGTTTAGGCTGCCTGCCTGGCCATTGAGCACATCAAGCCCATCTACGGTAGTCACAATTTCAAAATCGCGGTTGCTCAGGTTTTGAAATTTAAGCGTGTAGCGTGCGCCATTTGTTCCACCTAGCAAGATCTGGCCTTGTGCGGTGCGCAGGAGCGGAATAGGGCGATCATTTTCATCCAGCACCGACCATTCAATAGCGCCTTGCAGTAAAGGCAAGTTGAGCTGGCGTGCTGCGTTGGGCAGCGATTGATTCAGGGCTCTGGCTTCGCGATAAGCGATGGAGGCTACTTGCTCTGCTTGAAGCGGGGTGATGCGGCTGGCTTGCACATGGTGAACGTTTGATTCCAGCCCTTCACCCCACTGCGTGCCAAGCCGGGCGCTTGAAGTCTCACTTTGTTTTGGGGCTGGCATGCTGGAGCAGGCGGCAAGCAGGCTAAGTAAGCAAAAGCTGCTGAGTATTTTTGCCCAAGGTTTTTTGGTATTCGTATTTAATAGATAGTGCATAGCGTATTTCTCGTTATCTAAGTTAGTTTTAAAACAATATAAAGCGGCTAGTGCGATAGCAGATATCTGCTTTAATCATTCATCATGCCTTATATTTTATTTATGGGTAAATAGCTATTTAAATATTTTTCTTACAAGTTAATATAAGTTGGGTGTTGGTTGTTTTTATTGTCGATTAAATGCTAGGGTTTTTATTTATTTTTTATGCTTTAAAAAATGAATCACTCGGAGTTTTAATGCGATTATTGTAAATAGATTAGCTTATTGTTTTTAAAAATTGAAGATTATTTATTGAAGGGCTGTGTTGTTTGGGCAAGCGAATACAGCAGGCGTGCTGCGGGTTTGGTGAGTAGAGAGGAAATGCTTGTGCTGATTTTTTAATTTTAATTCAATAAGTATTGATGTTTTTTTATAGCTTATTTATAGCGGTGTTCTTGGCAAACCTGTTTCAAACTTCGCCCATACGCGGCGGAAGTCTCTGACTGAATTAAATCCTGCTAATTCAGCTACTTTTTCTAAGCTATGCCTTGGGTTTTCGAGCAGGTTTTTGGCTTGGGCGATGCGCAGGCTTTGCTGGTATTCCACCATGCCTACGCCTGCATGCTGGCGAAACAGGCGGCTAAGGTTGCGCTCGCTCATCAGGGCAATGGCAGCCAGATCGGCGACGCTCCAGTGTTTTTCAGGTGAGCGGCTAATGGCATCCTGCACGCAGTGGATATTGGGATGCAGGTGGCTGCGGTGCGCCAGCCACGGTGAGAGCTGGGCATCCTGGCCATTGCGGCGCAGATAAATCACCATATGCCGCGCTACTTCTTGCGCAATCGGCGCGCCGGCTAATTTTTCGATTAAAAACAGCGCCAGATCAATGCCTGCGGTAATGCCAGCGCTGCTAAAAATCGGGCCATCTTCGATAAATATCCGGTCGTCTTCTACACGGGCCAAAGGCGCTTGCTGGCGTAGGCGTTCGATTAAGGTGTGGTGCGTGGTGCAGCGTCTGCCGTCCAGTAAACCGGCACGGGCGGCAAGCTGGGCTGCGGAACAAATGCAGGCAATGCGCAGATCGGGGCCAGAGATCGCTTTAAGCCAATCCACCACGGTTTGCGCCTCGGGCAGCTGGTAATGCTCGGCTGATTTGACTACGCCGCATAAAATCACCAAGGCCCCGGCAGGCATGCTTTCGGGCAAGGGGGCTAAGTTGGCAATTTCTAAACCTAGCGAGCAAATAAGTGTGCTACTGGGGGAAACCGTGTGCAAATCAAAGGGCGCGCCAAGCCCAGCTGCAATCCTGAATGCCTCGGCAGGGCCTGCGTAATCAAGCAATAAAAATTGCGGGGTCAGGACAAAGTAAATGGGGTAGCGCTTCATGGTGGGATTTATCGTGCTCTGTTTATGTGGGGCGGGTGCTTACCCGCGAGCAATGTTAAATAAATGCGCGGGTAAGCACCCGCTCTACGAATGATGGAATGCGTACTCAGGCTCGTTTTAGCTTTAACAAAATCATCCCTTTAATTCGCCCGCCAAATAGATTAATCAAGAGGCCCGACATCAGTAAGAGCGAGCCTGCCCATTGCTGGGTGTTGAGCGTTTCGCCAAACACAAGGTAGGCGGTGATGAGGCCAACCACAGGCACCAGCAGGCTAAAGGGTGCAACCTGATTGGCAGGGTAAAGGCTAAACAGGCGGGCCCATAAGCCATAGCCGAGCAGGGTGGCCGCCCAGGCAAGGTAGGCGACGGCTGCGAGCGATGTCCAGTTGAAGTGGTTTAGCGCATTAAAAATGGCCGCAGGCCCTTCGATGAGGTAAGAGAGTGCTAAAAAGGGCAGTGGCGGCACAAGGCTGGCCCACACCACAAAGGCAAACATATTGACCGGGCCTGTGGCTGCTACTTTGCGTGTCACAATATTGCCGGTGGCCCACATGGCTGATGCGCTCAGTGTAAGAATAAAGCCCAGCAGCGTCATATTCTGCCCATGGGCTGCGCCAATAAAAGCAAGCCCCAAGCTGGCTAAAATCAGCCCTGCCAGCTGCGCTTTTTTCCAGCGCTCATTAAGCAGGAGTGCAGAAAAAACCAGCGTAAAGAAAGCCTGTGCTTGTAAAACCACCGAGGCGAGGCCAGCAGGCATGCCCAAATGAATGGCACAGAATAAAAAGGCAAATTGCCCGACAGAAATCGTTAGCCCATAAGCCAGAAAAAGCCTGAGTGGCACTTTGGGACAGGCGATAAAAAGCACCGGCAGGGCGGCTAAGACAAAGCGCATCGCCCCCAATAAAAGCGGAGGAGTGCCATTTAGGCCCACTTTAATCGCAACAAAATTAATTCCCCAGATCAATACAATCAATAGGGCCAGTAATAGGTCTTTGGGTTTCATCTGGAATCCTTGTTTCCTTATATTGTGGCAAGGAATTATTGCTTTAAGTAGGCACAGATGCTGGGGTAATGGGTTAAACAGCGTGTGTAGGGCGATGAAACCCGCGTACTTTTCAGCATTGCTCGCGGGTAAGCACCCGCCTTACACATCACATTGCGGACAAAGCCGCCACACAATCTGCTGTGCTTATAATATTGGCAAAACGCCCAGCGAGTACGATTTCGGTTCTTTCTTTGATGTCATCGGCACTCAGGGTACGGCCTGTGGTGGGGTGAGTCATGGCGAAGGTGAGGGTGGCGTCGGTTACAAAGTCGATTTCATAAGCCATATCACTGCCAATCCTTGCTGTTGTTTCGCAGCACTGCTCGGTGCGTATGCCGGTAATCAGTAGTTTACTGATCTTGCGTTTACGCAGCCAGTAATCTAATCCGGTATCGCTAAAAGCATTGTGCACATGCTTATGAAACACCACATCATGTTGCGGCGGCATCCAGTGAAGTGGTGTGACCAAGCCGGATTCCAGTGCAAACGGGCCGCTGGAAACATGAAAAATATGCACGATTGGGACATTTTTTGCCACGCAGGCTTCGATCAGCTGGCTGATGTTTTGCTGAAAAGCAGGCACATCATCTTCTACCCAGAATGGGCGAGATAAAAAGGATTGTTGTACATCGATGACGATTAGGGCTGTGGTTGACATGGTTGCTCTCTATCTGTGGTGCTGGGATAAGACAGAGATTAATACAGCCCATACCTTGCGGTAATGGGCTGATCGGCCAAGTTAGGGACGGATTACGCCATTGTGGTTTGGGGTGTTAGGGCTGTTGTTTACTCACCGACTTGAGGCTTGAGTGCTAGAATCGACGGGGTTCAACCCACATGGGCTAACCAAGTTCAAAAAGATCTTGTTAGTGCCTTTGGCACGTTGATTTAGGTGTGGCATCCCCGCGAAGTATTTGATTTCTGAACGGCCAAGAAAGTAAGCAAAACCGCAACCTCAAAAACACGAAGGCCCCTCACTGCGGACAATCGAGTCGGCGGCTGCGGAACTCGCTTCGCTCAGACAGGCATCAAGAAACCCCGCCCCGCTTGTTCCTCGTTTCGGCGTGCTTCAAGGGGATACTTAAGCCCCGTGCAGAGAGCGTGGCCAGTACATTTTTTCGTTGCTTGCAGATTACAGTATGGGTTTCACCCAGCCCACAGCCTACCTATCCCTTCACGGCCATTTCGGCGATTGAAATGTCAGCGTTTTACCATCGGGCAAGATGGCTAATATGCTGAGCGCCGCAATGCTATGTTTTCCTTCTTTAAACGAGGTGCTGCCAAAGTTGGCGATCAGGCGGGTGCCATCGCTAAATTGGGTTTCCTGCACGCTGCCGTCGCTGTTTTTCCAGCTAAAATTCGTCAAGGCCTGATAGGCCAAGCGCTGATGCAAGGGGCGGAAAAAGGCGTCGAGTTGCTTGAGGTAAGGCAGGCGTTTGGCGTTGGTATCCAAGTTGAGATTCAGCAGTGGCGGCACATTGTAAAGCTGCTCCATCAGCTCGGTGCTGGCGCGGGTTTGCTTGAATTTAAGCAGATCAAGCGACCAATGATGCGTGGTCACGATGCTGTCGTGAAACGCAGCCTGAAACAGCGGCACGCGGGTGGCCGGGTTAAAAAATAGCGCTTGGTATTCGGGCTTGATCGATACTGTTTTAAAGAATGTTTCGGGCTGGTTGTCCGGCCACCAGCGGCCTAGATAATAAGGCGAGGTGGTGTTTTTGCGCATGTCAGCATCACCCCAGCCAAAGCCTCGAGATTGCATGCCGTGGGCAAAGGCGACCTGGCTATTAGCCACCGCGTGGCCGTCTTCTGAGCCCACAATAATGCCCAATTTTTTGCCTATCCATGCCATGCCGTCTTCACGGTTTTGGGCGTCTTGTGCTTCTGAGGTGGGCTTGGCTGGGTCGTAATCGTCAAAAATCATGCCGGTGGCGGCTACATCGAGAAACCAGCTGTTATAAGGGCTGGCGGCTTGAATGGCGGGGACGCGCTTTTCGAGCAAAGGGCGAACGCATTGCTGATTGACATACACGCCTTCACCTTTAAAACCGGTTTTGCGCTTGCCATTTTTAAGCATAATGCCGCAGCGCAAAAAGGCATCTTGCCCAAGCTGAGCCGAGTTCCAGTCTGGATTACTATTGCCATCGGGCAGGGCGGTATCGTAAGAATCATAGGGGCCAATCAGATAGCCCGCCTTACGCGCAGCAGCGATGGCTTCCGGGTTGGCAAAGCCTGTTTCCCATTGCGGCAAGCCGATCCAAAGCCTAGGCAAGCCTGCTTTTTCTAGCGCGGCCACCATCTTGCTCGATGTGCCTTCACCCCATGTTTGTGGATCTGTCAGCGCCTTGCCCAAGTGTTGAACCAGCCATGCTTTACGTGCCTTAAATGCGGCGGCGTCCCTGCCTTTAATATGGTTTTTAAGCGCCTCATCCAAGCTATTGAGCAAAACGTCCTGCTCGTAATGATTGGGTTTAATCTCTTTCGCCAAGAGTAATTTCTGGCCCACGGCATCAAGCTTGATCTCTGTTGCTGCCAGAATCGCCGCGTTTAAATTCGCCCAATCCTTGACATCGCTCGGGCTAAGCTGGCGCTGGCCCCAGACATAAACATGGCTAGCACCGATGAGTTTTTCACCATCGGGTGCTGCGGCTAGTTTTTCTTTAAGTGGCACAAACTTGCCATTGTCTTTAGCCCACTGGCGGTAGCGTTTGGCGGGGGAAAGCCAGTCGCTGCCATTGAGGGCGATTTGTACTTCATAGGGGCGCTGAAAATCCAGCTTAGTGAAATCATGGCTGGCTTTAATCGCTATGCCCTTTGTATCTGGCAAAAAATTCAGCTCATTATTAAATGGATTGGCAAATAAGACTGAGACCACCTGCTTGCCATAATCCAGCCCCAGCACCGGCAAACTAAGGCCTTCGGTGGTATTGATGCCTGCATATTCATCGCTTAAAGCCTTACGCCATGCGGCATCTTGGCTAGGAATATAGCTGCCTTCAGATAGTGGTAGCAGCAGGCCTTTAGCACCGGACGGGATGATGGGCCAGTTGATTTGGCCGCTGCTACTGCTGCTGAATTTGAGCGCTAGCACCGATCCTTTTAAGGCGGCGTCGATCTTTACGCCATCTCCCCATTGCCAGCTGGCTTGTGATAGATCTTGTTTAAGCTGGCTTACTGCGGCGGCTTGATTAGGTAATGAAAGTGGCAGCAGCACCCCGTCGGCTAGCTTGGCTGTGGTGGCCAGCGTGGCTGGGTTGATATCAATTTTCCAATCGTGGTTTTCTAAGGTAAGCGCTTGGGCGAGGGGGCTGAACGCAAGCAGGGCAATAATGGAAGTGCGCATGGGGAATCTGTTTGCTTTGGTTGACCGTACCCCATTGTAGAAATATAAGCCTCATTGGCAATGTGTTAATTTACTATGGAAATAAAGAGAGAATTCTATTTACATTTTTTCTATGTCTCTTGCGTATATCTGAGGGCGGGTGGCATCCGCGTATTTATTCAGCATTGCTTACGGGTTTTATCCATCCTGAAAATTCAAAAACCGAGCCTAGATCTCAAGAAACCCATCTACACAGAGCTTATTGAACAAGAGACATAATGAGATTTTTTTTATTAATAAAGTGTAATTGAATGTTGGTTTTATCCAGAGGATAGGCATTCGTTTTTTATTAAGGTGTTTTGCCTATAAAGGTGTACTTGATTATGCCACTTGTTTGAATTTATTAGCATCATTGCTGGGGGATTAAATATTTTATTTTAAATAAATAGCTTGTAATACAAATAAATATGATCGCTGATTTATTGTTAAGCATGCGTATTAGGGCAAGGGCACACTTGCTAAAGCATCACGAAAAAATATTCGCTCGCCGGGGCGTAATTCAAGTAGCAAGGCACGTAATCGCTCGACAATTTGATACGCGGTGAGGCAGGCGCCTTGCTCAAATACGCAAAACCATGCGGCTTCCAGCAAGAGATTGGCCAGCTGCAAAGGTGGGAAATTGACGCGGCCGCTGTCGTACTCCTCTAAGCTAAATTGAGCCCATGAAAACCAATTGCTAAAGCCCTTGCTGGGTGCAAAAGGGGCAGAGAAAGGCTGTAAGGCAGCAGCCGCTGCTGTTAAGGGCAGCGGCTGCTGTAAACGAAATGCTTCTAAGGAGGCCGCTCCTTCAGGCGGACAATTGCCGCGTGCAATACGCAAGATAAAAATGGTATTCCAGGCCGAGGCGCTGCCCACGCCAAAACGATCACAAATCCATTCTGATAGCCCAAGCCAGCGCATTGCTTGGGTTTGGACTGCAGCTAGGGGCTGATCAAGCAGATTGAGCTGGCGAAACAGCCATAGGCACCAGCCGATATTTGCGGCCACATGCTGTACGGCGTCGATAGAATCCGCCTCGCAAGCGGCTTCTAATGCGTAGCTGAGCGCTTGCAAGGCCGCATCGGCGGATTCTTGTCGCAGTGCTCCGCCTTCGCTCATTGCATCATATTTGTACAGCAAGGCACTTAAATTAAGGTACTCAAAACGCACACGCGGGTTGTAGCGCACCACGGGGCCGAGTGTGGCCGATGCTTCTAGCTGCAATAGCAGCACCCGTGCCGCTTCAATATCACTATGGGTATAGCGATCCCATGCGTGCACAATTTGCGCCATTGCTGCAAAGGTGGGCCGGGCACTGGCTAATTGCCCCACTGCAATAATATGTTCAAAGCGGCTTAGGGCCTGTTTGCTCTCTGATACTAAATCGCTTCGTCGCCATGCCAGACTGGCTTTCATCAAGGCCAGCGCCTGTTGAAAATCATCGTGGGCACATTGTTGTGCAAGGAAAAACGGCTCGCTATCACGGGATCTGGCCGGCCGGGCAAAGCCATCATGACCTTCACGCATGCCTTGGGTAAGGTGCTGCCAAAAGCGCATATCCTGCATCACATAATCTACCCCCTTACGCTCTCCTATCATCCCCATTCTTGGTAGTGAAGAAGCTTGTAATCCTAAAAAAGATGCCAGGGAGACAGGTGCAAGTTTCACACCATGCTGGGTAAATTCTAAGCATTCTAAGCTTGCTATCGTCAGCCAGAATGGTCCACGGCTACGCTGTGAAGGGCTTAATAACGAGGTATCTTGCTGCTGATCATGGCCCCAGCCTACCGTGATCTGTATGCGTGAAAATTCAGCAAACGCACGCGAAATTAGCATCCGGATGGCTTGCGCTTTCGGAAAGTTGGCCCGGATAGTGGCGGCAGTTAAGGGGTGTTTTTCTACTTGCTGGGCGTACACCATGCGTACTAACAACCACAGCGATTGATAGCGTATTGGCACTCCCTTTACTTGGTAAGGTGTCGATAGTTCAATCACGATGGGTGTTAGGCGATGAGTCACGGTTGTATCAGTCATTTAAAGAAAGCAATTTAACGGGGAAGGGGGACTTCACACAATCCTATCAACTTAAGTGAAATATTTCGTAGGGCGGGTGCAAGCCGCGAGCAATGTTGAAAAGTACGCGGCTTGCACTCGCCCTACAATGATTCAATGCTCGTTATTGTGCGGTCTAATTATGGCTTCTGGCTAAGTTGATAGGCCAGAGTGTGTAAATTCTGCTTTAATGTTAATACAATATCACAATAAAAATACAATTATTATATATTGATCAATTTATTATGAGGTTACATAGGTTACAAAATAGCATATTTACCAAAGGATGCCACATTGATTACTATGCTTATCACGATTAATAAGCACATTTATCAATAAGGAATTCAATATGTTTTTAAAAAATAGTTTGCTCTTGGCAGGGATGATGTTTTCTTTAATTCAGTCTGCCCAAGCGTTTCAGCCTGATTATAAAAAAGCCTTTAGTGGCTATAATGGCTGTTTTATGCTTTACGATAATAGCAGTGAGAAAATGGTAGCTGAATATAATCCAGATAATCGTTGTGCTCAGCGCATCCCACCTAATTCTACATTTAAAATTCCCTTGGCCTTAATGGCTTTTGATGCGGGTGTAATAAATAAAAACACAGTATTTAAATGGGATGGTCAGCCCTATGATTTACCTGGCTGGAGCCAGGACCAAACGCCCGCCAGCTGGGAAAAATACTCAGTCGTCTGGGTTTCGCAGCAAATTTCACCTGAGCTGGGCGTGGATAAAATAAAGAAATACCTTGCTCAATTTAATTATGGTAATCAGGATTTATCAGGTGATAAAGGAAAAAATAACGGCTTAACGCATGCCTGGTTGAGTAGTAGTTTAAAAATATCGGCGCAAGAGCAAATGAGTTTATTGCAAAGATTTGCAAATGGCACTTTGCCCATTAGCCATGAAGCGATGGAAGAAACAAAGAAAATTATTTACGCAGGTAAACTAGACCAAGGCGCAGATTATTACGGAAAAACGGGCAGCGGCTGGAAAAATAGAAGTGATAATGGCCAGAATAACGGGAAAATGCGTGACGGCTGGTATATTGGTATGGTTGAAAATGCAGGTAAAGAATATCTGTTTGTGAGTAATATAACGGATAAAACTCAGCCTAAGGCGAGTGAAAATAAAGCAGGTGGCCCCATTGTCAAAGAAATATCGCTTAAATTATTAAATAGTTATTTTTCTGCTAAATGAGCTAATTACAATAGTGAATTGTTTTAAGTCAACTCAAGCCTCAGAGCAATCATCATTGCTCGCTCTGAGGCTTGTATTCATAGGCATTACTCAAGCAAATTCAGTTGCCCATTATTCAAACAGACTCTTTTCCCTAGCCATTCCGAAGGAATGTCCGGCAGGATGGCGGAGGGGATTTTTAGTTCGCGCAGCAGGGTGGAGCCGTGCGATAAGATGCCGCCGGAGCGGGCGATGATGGCGCTGGCCTGGCGATAATGGGCGTGCTGGCCGGGGTCTAGCGTATCGACCAGCAAAATATCGCTGCCCAGTATGCCACTGACTTTTCCGGGGTAAATTAGCAGTGCTGTGCTTTGGCCCAGCTCGGCTGAGCCGGTTTGCCAGAAGCTGCCACGTCGGCTTCTGGGGCTATTCACGGGGCTGAACCAGTATGCGGCTTGCTCTGCTGGCATTGCGTGGTGCATTTGAAAAAACAAGCGCATCAGCTGATCGCGAAAATGCTCGCGTACTTGGCTGTAGTAGCCGCGCATACCGGGCAGGCCAAGGCGATGCGCGAGGCGAATAGCAGCAGGCCAGCGCTCTAAAGCTTGCAAAGCGGGGGACATGCCTTGTGGGCGCGGTGTGGCGGGGTCTGTTTCCCAAGGCAGGCGGTGCGTGCTGGCCGTAATGGCTTGGTAGACCGTAGCGGGGCGGCCTAAGAAATCGCCGCCGCTGCTGGCCAGTGCTGCAGCAATACAAAGATTTTGCTGCACCAGCCAACAATAAAAGCGCAGCCACCAGCGGGCCAGTTGCTCGGCTTGATCGCTTTGTGGGTTTTCGCAAAGCGTGTGCAGCTCGGCCTGCCACTTTGCTAGGCCTTTATCGAGTTGATTAATGGCTTGCCTGCTGGCAAACAGCATGCGGATAAATACCGGCAAGGAGATCAGCCAACGTAGGGGGCGTTTTGGCATGGCGGGCGTACTGCCACCTACTTCGCGTGCGTATTGCGCGCCATCCATCCCCCAATCGAACATTCGGGCCAAAAACAGATCGCTATTGATATAGCTGGCATCCTGGTAGAGCGCGCTAAATTTCTCGTTATCGTCCAGCACCCGCGTATCCCAGCGGGCATAGACATGGGGAATGCTGCTGGCCGCGCCACGCTGGGCCATTTCCATCCAGTGGCTGGGGGATTCCGGCAAAATCTCGTCGATATTGGCCGAAGTCAGCCAGCGCTGCCAAGGGTAGACCGTTACCGGCCGTGCTTGCAGCATCCAGAACTGCTCACCATCCCAAGCCCATTCGATATCCAGATGGGCTTGATGAAACGCTGCAACGATAGCTTGCAGAAAATCCCATAGCTGGGTTTGGCTAGGGCTACTGGCATCAGGGCTGAGCTTAATGGGCTTAGGCTGTGCTCCCCAGCCGCCGCCCATGCGGGAGAGCAGCAGCTGCGATGGATGGGCTGTGCCATCAACGAGCCCTTCCAAGTGGCCCTCTACCCATTCGATCTGAGCCGAAAGCGGGCGCACAAAGGCAACGCCGGATAAAGTGGGGTGAATCATGCGCTGCACCGCAACGCATCGCACCCCGCTGGCAAAAATCTCCGCGCTGCGCTGGGCTACATCGGCGGAGGCGACGCGCAAAAAGGTTTGGTGGCGGCCGGCATTGGCGATATCAATACCGTCTTCATCATCCCCGGATGAGCGTACTGCCCAGCCGTGCGGCGCGCCTCGCTGCAAAAAGGGCGCAAGGCGTGGGTCATCAGGGCTTTCAATGCTGATCAGCCCGGGTACGGGCAAAGCGGCGTGGCTGGCCAGCAGCAAACGCCCTGCCTTGGTATGCGCGGCAAAGCCAGCGGGCCCAGCCTCTAGCCACTGAGCAAAGTCGGCCGGATGCTGCCAAAAAGGATAATGCCCCCAGCCCGCCTGAAGGGTGACGGATAGCTCGGCGCGGCAGAGCACGGCTTCCCATGCGGCGGCGTGAGCGGGGCTGACGATTTTGTCTGCCTCTCCCCAGATCAGCTCGATGCGATCGGTGATTTGATCAAAGAGGGTGAGGGCAGAATCGGGCTGCACCCAGCGAAAATAAGGCTTGAAAGCGCGGCAGCGGCGATAGCCATTGGCAATTCTTGCGTAATCTGGCGTAAAGCCTGTGGCAGCAAATTGCCCTGAAAATAGCTTGGGCGCATGGGAGAGCAGGGTTTGCACCAGCGTTAATAAGCCGGGCAGGGCCATCAGCCGTGGCAAGCGGCGCTTCCAGAGCAAAACGCCTACCGGGGAGAGTAAAACCACGCGTGAAAAAAAGCCGGGGCGGCGTACCAGTAAATGCAAAACCGGCAGGGCATTGATCCCCGTCGCCAAAATGGCGTGTCCCGGCTCTAGCTGTTGCTCTAGTGCCAGCGACAAGCCGTGCAAGGAGTCGGGGAGTGGATCGCGATTATTGCCAAAGCCGGGCAGCTCAATGGGGGCGGGCTGATATTGCGTGAAATGCGGCAAGACATCGCCCCACCAGTCGCTTGCACTGCCATTGCCGGCCAGCAGGTATAGTTTTTTCATGGTGTTCTTTGTTGGATAACTGAAGTTGCAGAGCAAAGCCCATATTTTGAAACACAGAGGCCACAGAGTAATGCCGTTCACTTAAGGTATTGGTTTTGCTTCCCCCTTAGAAAAAGGGGGATTGAGGGGGATTTGCCTTTGTGTGGCTTGCTGTCTTTTTGTAAAGATATGCAATGCAAAATCCCCCTAGCCCCCTTTTTCAAAGGGGGGAACAAACCTATGAAGATACTTATGCCAGTAGGGGAGTGTGTTCCCTATATTTCAGTATTTTTATTTAAATTAGTGGCTTAAGTGTTTTTTCTGCCTTAACGCTCCGCTGTAATGCAAAATCATGCCGCCTTTTTTAAAGCCAATTTCAACGTCAAAATGCATGACTTCAGCGATGGCCCATTCTCTGGCTTTAACTTGCAGGGGCAGCGGCAGGCCGAAGTAGCGGGCTGTTTGGCTGCTTTGTAAGAGTTGGCCTTCGCAGACTTGGCTATGCAATTGCAGCGCCAGCGGGCCCATTTGCTCCCAAAGCTCGCTATTACGCCAGCGCTGGCGGGACTGCATGGGGCTGTGTGCAAAGCGGCGTTGCCAGACTTCACCTTTTGCATCTTGCAGAATTCTAACTTGGCAGGGCACATTTTGCCCTTCGGCTGGCAAAATACCTAAGCGCATCGCAAGGTAAAGCAGGCTGCGGATAAATATTGGCTTGCCCCACTTTACATCGGCCTGCCCTTGCCAGAGTTGTTGCTCGGCCCCGTGCAGGGTTTGCAGCAGGGGGCTAAGCAGGCCAAAGTCTTTGCCCAGCACTTGCTGATAAAGGAGTGGCATCAGTGGCCTCCTTTAATCTGGGCTTGTAATGCACTCTGCAGATCAGGGTATTTAAAGCGATAACCCGCGTCGAGCAAGCGTTTGGGAATTACCCGCTGGCCTTTGGTAAAGAGTGCACCCATTTCTCCGGCGAGTGTGTCGATCAGCCAGGCTGGGGTGGTAAAAAAGCGGGGGCGGCGTAAGAGGCGCGCAGCTGTTTGGGCAAATTGCGCCTGGCTTACCGCTTCGGGCGCGCTGAGATTGTAAGCGCCGCTCAATTGCGGGTCGTTAATGGCCTGTGCAATCACCGCTAAAACATCGTCTCTGTGTATCCAGCTGATCACTTGCAGCCCATCGCCCATGCGCCCGCCAAGGCCAAAGTAAAACGGCAGTAGTAGCTTGGGCAGTGCACCACCGGGGCCAAATACAAGGCCAAGGCGCAAGCGAACGACGCGCAGGCCAAAGGCTTCGGCCTTGCATGCTGCGGCTTCCCATTCGCTGCAAAGTTGCGACATAAATTCCTTTTGTGTGCCTGCGTTTTCGTCCAGCGCCTCATCGCCGCGGCAGCCGTAATAGCCAATGGCCGAGCCATTAATTAATACCTTGGGCTTGTGATTGGCCCTTGCTAGCCAGCCGAGCAATCCTTCTGTTGTGCCAATCCGGCTAGCCAGTAAGGCTTTTTTGCGGGCATCGCTCCAGCGCGGGCCGGCGACCGGGCTGCCGGCTAAATTGATGATCACATCAAATTCTTCTTTGTAAGAAAGATCCTCCCAGCTGGAAAAAGCGCGTACTTTGCTTTGAAACCGGATGTTGGTGGCCTGTGAATTGCGGCTAAGCAGGCAGAGGCTATGCCCAGCGGCGAGTAAGTGCTCGCAAAGTGCTCCGCCAATGAATCCAGTACCACCCGTGATTAAAATGCGTTGCTGCGGGAGGCTAAGAAAAGGATTGCTTGTCATGATTTTGGCCTCTTTATAAAGTTTTAAGCTGGCGAATCCATCCCGAATCCCGGATAAACCCACGCCGAGTGCAAACAGGCTTAATACCCAGCTCCACAGACCGTAATTGACTAAATGTAAGCTTGTGCTCTGGCTGGCCCAGAGAGGAGCCACGCTGATGGCCCAATACCCAAAGAGTGCGCCGCCGTTCATGGCCAGAATGGTGTGGGTGACGCGCTCGGTGGCAGGCAGCAGGCGGCTTTTGTCTTCTTCAACAAAATCGCAGAGCGTGAGTGCTATTTCGATCAGAATGAGCGCGGATAAGCCCCATAGCCACAGGCCGCGCCATTCAAACCAAGCCAGCCCAGCAAACACCACCGCGTATAGGCTGGAGCGGATGGCATGCAGGCGTAGCTCGCGCTGAGCTGTTTTTTTGCCGGGTAGGGCAACGGTGAGCTCATGATGGTAAATCGTGTCAAAAGCGCCCATCAGCCCCTGCAGTACCAATAAATACAAAATGATTTGCATGATTTACCCCTTATAAGCTGCGATCAAAAAGGTTTATTTACCATCAACCAATACACCACGATCAGGCTGATAAAGGCGGGGAAACCAAGCGCTGTCCAGATCCGTTCATAGCGCCAGTAGCTTGCGGGTAGCTCGGTATTTTCTTTGGCGGCGATTTGCGCCATATCGCGCATTTTGAGTTGAATCCATACCACCGGCAGCCAACAAGCGCCGGTGAGGGCGTAAAGCGCCATCGAAATCCATAGCCAGTTTGCCGTCAGTGGATAGCCCAACCAGTGCGCCATCAGCAATCCCGAGATGGGCTGAAAAATCACGGCAGGCGTGGTAAATAACCAATCCGCCCGTACTACCCAGCGGGAAACCACGGCAATGGCTTGCACATTGCCACTGCGATTGGTCACAAACATATAAAACGCCGTGCCAAGGCCCGTGCCAAACATCAGCGTGGCGGACAAAATATGTAGCAGTTTGAAAGTCAGGTAGTAATCCATTTTGCTTTGCCTCGTTAAGATTTTTTGTAAAACGTGTTTTTATTTGCAGAGAAGACTGACTGATGCGGATCAAGTGTTGCTGATTTCGATTTAAGCCCTTGGTTTTCTCCGTGGTTCAAGATTTGGGTTTTGTCTTGCTTGGTGAAAGCAAATCCAGCATCAGTAGCAGCGCCATGATGGGTAGGTTTTTAAGCAGCGGGCCAAAGGGGTGCCATAAAAACTGTGGCAGTTTGATGGCGATAATGATGCTGTAAGCCAATACCAGCAGCCATTGCAAGCGCCAGCTGCGTGTTTGTACGCCCAGCAAATCCAGCAAGCACAGCAGCCCAAACAAGCTATCCATCGCTACCGATCCGTAAAAAAGCAGCGGCTGCCAGTTGCCGGGAATGCCTACATCGGCCAGTAGCTGATAGCTATCTGCCCGTGGCCATGCCCATAAGCAGACTGCCGCGGTGCCAAGCCAAACTAGGGCCATTGATAATTTAAGCAGCGGTAGCAGCCAGCCGAGCAAGGCATCCCGTGCTATGCCGTTTACTGGCTTGGCGGCTTGCGGGGCACGGCCTAAGATTGCCGAAAAAGTGTCGGCATCGCTGCAATTACCAGCCCGCAGCATGGTCAGGCTATCGGGCTGAAACAGTGGTAACAGAGCCGATTTAGCCGCAATATTCTGTAAGCATGCAGCAACAGGCAGGGTGATCGCACGGCCCAAACCCATTCCCTGCCTGAGCTGCTGCCACCAGGTCGTAAGCGGCATGGCTTGTGGGCCAACGGCATTGATGATTTGCTGCTGCGCTACAGGCTGCTCGACCAGCTTGATCAGTAGCGCTAAAACATCCTGCAAATGCACAGGCTGTACTTTGCCCACGCCTTGTAAATTGGGCAGCAGGGGCAGGCTGGCTAAGGTGCAAAAAGCGCGGCTGCTCACCCCATCCGGCGCATAAATTAATGAGGGGCGAACGATGGTCCAGTTCAGCTTTGATTGCTGTAAGGCCGCATCCCCCAGCCCCTTGCTGCGCCAGTAGGCCGTCGGTGCATCCGCTGCGGCACCCAATGCGGATAGATGAATCACTTTTTTGACTTTGCTGGCCTCGCAGGCAGCAAAGAGCGCCTGTGGTGCTGCAAGATGCAAAGCCGTAAAAGATTGCCCAGCCGACTCAGCAAAAATCCCCACCGTGTTAATCACGGTATCGATACCATCTAAGAGCGGCAGCCAGTCTGCCGCGTTTTGCAGCGCCGCAAAATCGCCCTGTATCACTTCGCATTCAGCATGGGCCAGAGCATGGCGGCTGAGTAAGCGTACTTGATGGCCTCGCACTAGCAGCACATCTCTCAGATGGCTGCCAATGAGGCCATGGCCGAGTAGTAAGATGTTCATTGTGTTTCCTTTATTTCTGTAATAAGAGAAATAAATAGGTAAATGTTTAAATCCGGCAAGATTTGCTATCGCACTTCGCAGTAAAACCGAGCCAAACGCTGATACGGTAACGATGACGGGCGATGCGTGAGTAAATCCAGGCAGATATCCCGCGTGTTGCCTGCCATTTTAAAGGCCCTGTCCACCAATCGCGGCCTATGGCTTGATAGAGCGCGGCAATGGCATCGATGCCGACTAAAATCTGACCGTCATCCCGGCGGATATGCAATAAAGTTTGCATCTCTAGCAAGCTGGCTGCCGCACTACTGGCATCAAAATCGGCTGAGCTGATATCAATCAGGGTAAAGCACTGCTTGATATCGCGTTGTTTAAGCCTAAGCATTTCAAAGCGGCACATCGGGCAGGCGTGATCATAAAATAACTCGTAGCGTGGCATGGTGCTGCTCCTTATTCATTGATGATATGTTGCCTTGTAGGGTGGGCACGCTGTGTCCATCCAACATTTTGCTTCTTAAAAGATGGCGTTTTGATTGATCTACACGCCCATTACTTCTCTTCATCTTTGCCAAACATCGCCGCCAGCTGGCCTATTTTTCCGCCCATTTTTAATAGCTTGATCAATACGCTGGGTGGCAGGTTTTTAAAGTCATCGTAGCCATGTAGTAGCACTTCTAAAAATTCCAGCACCTGATCCATTTTGACTCGGGTGGCGGCTTCGATTTCGGTGTCGGTTTCGGCTTCAATGGCACATTGGCGCAGCACGATCAGTGTGGGATCCAGCTCGCGCTTTTTGCGCTCTTCGGTGATCACACGGAAGATTTCCCACACATCTTGCAGGGCAACAAAATGATCTCGCCGATCGCCCATTTCCTGCTGCACTTTAATCAGCCCCCAGCTTTGTAATTCTTTCAGGCTATTGCTGACGTTGGATCTGGCAACCCCGAGTGTTTCAACAATCTCTTCTGCATTTAGTGGTTTGTTGACCAGAAACAGCAGGGCATGAATTTGGGCTACGCTGCGGTTCACGCCCCATTTCGTTCCCATCTCGCCCCAGTGAACGATGTATTTCTCCATAGTTGGGCTGAGCTTCATGCTATTTCCTTTATTTCTGTATTTAGAGAAATTAGACGCCGAATGGAGATGGAATGCAAGTGAAATGTAGAGGAATGTGGCTTAGCTGCTTATAACCAATGCGCCAGTTTGGCCAGTGCATAAACGCAAAGGCCGCTGAGTGCGAGCAGGGCCGGGGTTTGCCATTGACGATTGATGAGGTAGGACAGGGTGATCAGCAGCAGGCAGCAAATGATCCATCCCCAAGCGGCGGGCATAAAGCCCAGTAGCCATGCGGAGGGCAGCAGGGGGATAAACCAGCTGATGGCTTTAAATGCCTGTGCATAAGGTGTGCCTGTGGCAGGGGCCAACTCTGGTAGCTGGTTTTGTAATGCGGCCAAATGGCTGCTGATGTCCTGGCGCAAGTCTTTAATGAGGCGCTGGGCAAGAGACGGGTCGATTTCTTTTGCTATTAAAATGCCGTAAAGGCCAAGGCTGGCTTCTGCACCGGGCAGGGTGTTATCGGCGGTGTTAACCGCCAGTGTGCTGCGGGTGCGCCAGATTTGCCAAGCTGCGCCACAGATGGCCAGCAGCCAGAGCGCAAATTGCAAAGAGGCGGTGAGGCGATCAAAGCCCGCCAGCAGAGCGAGCAGGCTAATGGCTAGTAGCAGCGCATCATTTAAGCTTTGGCGGATGAGATCAAACCGGTGCCGGGCCGCAGGCAGGTAAAGCGCCGCACCCTGTATGCCACGCTTGATAAGGAGTGGGGCAAGCAGTGCAGGCCCCAGCTTTGGCAATAAAAAAATCCAGCACCGGGCGCGTTTAGAGCGTGGCCCTTTTGTCTCTAGTGCGGCCAGCTCCAGAAAAAACCATTGCCGCACCGAGCCAGATTCCAGATCAGAGAGCGCGCTTAACAGGGCGTATTTTTCGGGGGAGCTGAATGGCTGCATGAGAGGAGACGATGGGCTAGCGAATAAGAGGTGGGCTTTATTAAAAAGGCTGTTTATAGGGCGGGGTTTACCCGCCCTATATCATTACTCTTCGCTATCACACATCAAGGCAGCTTGGACTACTTTACGGCTGAGATGTGGGGCGAATAGTTCGATAAAGTCGTAGGCATAGCCACGTAAATAGGCGTCTTTGCGAATCCCGATGCGGGTGGTGGATTCATTAAATAAGTGTGAGGCATCGATGGCAACAAGCTGCTGATCACGATCTGCTTCAAATGCCATGGTTGCCAGAATGCCGATACCCAGCTCAAGAGCTACATAGGTTTTGATGACGTCTGAATCAATGGCGGTAAGCACCACATTGGGTGTGAGGCCACGCGATTCAAAAGCCTGATTGATTTTATTGCGCCCTGCAAAGGCAAAATCGTAAGTAATTAGTGGCCAGGCCGCGACGTCTTCTAGCGTAATGGGGCGATCAAGCTGGGTGAGCGGGTGGCCCACAGGCACCACAATGCTGCGGTTCCAGTTATAGCAATCAAGCATCGCCAGCTCGGAGTAATGATCGATCCCTTCGGTGGCAATCGCAATATCGGCCGCGCCTTCTACGACCATTTCACTGATCTGGGTTGGGCTGCCTTGCTTAATGGATAAGCGCACCTTGGGGTAGCGCAGCATAAAATTATGAATGGTAGCGGGCAGGGCGTAGCGTGCCTGAGTGTGCGTAGTGGCGATGGTGAGGCTGCCGCCTTCCACATTCACAAAGTCTTCACCGATGCGCTTTAAGTTTTGCGCTTGCATCAGCATGCGCTCGGAAATACGCAAGATTTCTTTGCCCGGTGCGGTTACATCCACAACACGCTTGCCGTTGCGGATAAAAATTTGCACACCCAGCTCGTCTTCTAATAGGCGAATTTGCTTGGAAATGCCAGGTTGGGAGGTGTGGAGCTTCTCGGCGGCTTCAGAGACATTCAGGCCCTGTTTAGCCACTTCCACTAGATAGCGCAGCTGTTGCAACTTCATGGCAAATCCTTTCACAAAAATTATCTAATAACCCATTCGTATAAAATCTTAACATATTCGTCTATGGAATTATAAAACGAGTTGCTATGCTGGCGAACTATTTAGATATTGGGCGACATCATGGAATTCGGATATATCGTCGCTGGGCTGTTGGTGGGCTTTATTGTCGGTATGACAGGAGTAGGGGGCGGCTCATTAATGACGCCCATTTTGCTCTGGTTCGGGATTAGCCCGGCCACGGCGGTAGGCACGGATTTGCTCTACGCCGCTATTACCAAGGGCAGCGGTATTTTTGTTCATCATAAAAAGAAAAATATTGATTGGAAGATTACCGGCTGGCTGGCCGCAGGCAGTGTGCCCGCAGCGCTGCTTACCTTGTTAGTGTTGCGTAATCTGCATTCTGATTTAAGCGTAGTTAATTCACTGATTAAACAGGGCTTGGGCGTAGCACTACTTTTAACTGCGGTTGCCATTATTTTTAAGCCTCAGCTCTTAAAATGGGGGCATCGCCACGCCTCATCGTGGTTTCATTTACCTCCTCGTAAGCTTAATGCCGTGACTGTGCTGGTCGGCTTGTTTTTGGGCGTGATTGTGACGCTCACATCGATTGGTGCAGGGGCTTTGGGTACGGTGGCTTTATTTCTGCTTTATCCCTTGATTTCAACTTCGCGTCTGGTGGGTACAGAGATTGCACACGCAGTGCCGCTCACCCTCGTGGCTGGGCTTGGTCATGCGGGTCTTGGCAATATTGATTGGCATCTGCTGATGTATTTATTAATAGGCTCTTTACCGGGCATTTACTTTGGTAGCCATTTAACTGGCCGGATTCCGGAATCAGTACTGCGCCCCTGTTTGGCGGTGATGTTAGTGATGATTGGCGGTAAGCTGGTATTTTGAGTGAAGGAGCAAGAGATGAGCTTTGAAGAGAAACTAGCCGAGACGATTGCATTGCTGCACAAAATCGCCGATGAATATAGCCCTGCCGTATTTGCTAATTCATTGGGTGCAGAAGATATGGTGATCACCGATTTAATCGCTAAGCATCAAGTGGGCATTGAAATATTTAGCTTGGATACCGGCCGTTTGCCTGCGCAAACCTATGCCCTGATGCAAAAATCTGCAGAGCAATACCCAAGCCACCCGATTCAGGTGTTTTTTCCGCAAACAAGCGCCACTGAAAGTTTTGTAAACCAACACGGGATTAACGCCTTTTATGAATCAATTGAGCTGCGTAAAGCCTGTTGCCAGATTCGTAAAATGGAGCCTTTAAAGCGTGCGTTGGCGGGTAAAAACGCATGGGTCACTGGTTTACGCCGTGAGCAATCGCCTACGCGCACTGATTTGGGTAATCAGGAATTTGATAGTGGGAATGGTTTAGAAAAATTTAATCCGCTGATCGAGTGGACAGAAAAAGAAGTCTGGGCGTATTTGCGTGACAATAATGTGCCGTATAACGCCTTGCATGATCAGCATTACCCTTCGATTGGCTGTGAGCCCTGTACACGCGCTATTTCTATGGGCGAGGATGTGCGGGCAGGGCGCTGGTGGTGGGAAGACCCGGAAAATAAAGAATGTGGTTTGCATGTAAAAAAATAAATAAAATGTCCGCATCAGCGGGCATTTTTTTTGGCTACTGTTTCTTGCCGCAAAGGCTATGCACGCTGGCAATGGTGCGTTGCTATTCACTCACATCGCCATATGGCGCCCATAAGGCATTGATTCATTTAAAAAATAACAAGCTTAGCAGTATAAAGCGAGAGTAAACCGTGCTTAAGCCATTGACATGGTTTAGTGCTCTGTCTAGATTGGTACGGCATGCAGGGCGTTGTTTTGCATGTTTTCTGTAAAAATTAAGCGGATTTCACCGTTTATGGATGTTGAATTGGTATTACCAGATTGTTTTCATTGGTATTAAAATTAAACCATAACAAGATGAAGAGACTCCAGATGAGCAAGATTCAATATTTAATCGGTGTAGATGGTGGCGGCACAGGGACGCGTATTTGTATTGCAGGCTTGGATGGCATAGAAATGGTTCGTAGCGACGGGGCAGCATCCGCGCTGGGGCAGGGCGTGGATAAAGCTTGGCTGCATATTACGCAGGCCATTAAAGCAGGCTTTGCCAAACTGGGTATTGCTGAGCCGGATTTTGCGAAGTGTGCATTGGGTTTGGGAATGTCGGGTGTGCATAACCCCGTTTGGGCTGAAGAATTTAAACAAAAGAATCCGGGCTTTGCCAGAATCGTGGTAGAAACAGACGGCTTTTCTACTTTGCTGGGCGCAACGAATGGCCAGCATGGCGGGATTATTGCTATTGGTACTGGCTCGATTGGTGAGGCATGGTTGCCTGATGGTCAGCGGCTTGAGGTGGGCGGCTGGGGGTTTCCAACTTCAGATGAAGGCAGTGGTGCATTTTTGGGTCTTAAAGCGATTAATCATGTACAACGCATGATAGATGGCCGTCGCCCGGTGACGGATTTTGGCCGTAAATTGCTCGCCATTACCGGCCACACCAAGGCTGAAGTATTTAGCTGGATGGGGCAAATGAAGCAGGGCGAGTGTGCTTCTTTATCGCCCGTGGTGGTGGAGTTTGGTGCGAGTGATGAGTATGCTCGTGCATTTTTACAAGAAGCAGGCGGGGAAATCGAGCAGATCGGCCGTGCTTTACGTCAGCGCAACCCTGATCTGCCGCTGGCCATTTGTGGTGGCGGTTTATCTGAAGCGCTGCGCCCGTTTATTCCCGCTGCTTTTTTAGCCAGTACGGTGCGCCCGCAAAAAGATTCGTGTGCAGGTGCTTTAATTTTGATTTACCAAACTGTGGTTTGATCTAACTAATAAGAGGCGATAATGCTGCCGCAACAAAAACTACTCGTACTACGGCCTGATGCAGATAGCGCTACGCCTCTTTATTTACAGCTGGGTCATAAGCTGGCCGCTGCGATTCATGCCGGCTTTTGGCTGGCTGATGAGCCTTTGCCCTCAGAGCGCAATTTGTGCGAAATCCTTGGGGTTTCAAGGGTTACAGCAAGAAAAGCGCTGGATATTCTGCTGGCTGACGGCTTGATTGTGAGGCGGCACGGAGCGGGCACTTATATCACCCCTAAATTAGAGCAGCCGCTGAATAAGCTGACTAATTTGTCTGAAATGCTTAAGCAACGCGGCTTTACACCCGGTTCGCGCTGGTTAAAGCGTGAAGTTGTGCTGCCTAATGCAGAAGAGCAGCTTAAGTTAAATCTGGCATCAAGCAGCCGTGTCAGCCGCTTACAACGCGTGCGAATGGCTAATGATGTGGTGATGGCATTAGAAGAAACCACTCTGCCATTTACCTTTGTGCCCGACCCCAATGCAGTGGGCGATTCCTTGTATGAATATATGCGCAACGCTCGCTTGTCTGTTGTACGTGCGATACAAAACATTGCCGCAATCAATGCCACTCAAGCCATTTCTGATTTAGTTGATGTGGCACCAGGGGACGCTATGCTGCATTTAACGCGCGTTGGATATTTGGAAAACGGCACGGCAATTGAGCTCACTCATTCGTATTTTCGCAATGATTACTACGATTTTGTAGTGGAGCTTAATAAGTAAGTTGTTGTTAACTATTAGTAAATTTTCACAATGCGCACTTTTTTTTGTAGTCGAAATTATAAATTGTTTGTTGTTGCCTACATTTTGTTTTTGTGGGCCATTTCCCCTATCCCCCGTCTGTCTGCTCCTTATGCCATCTACCCTTTGCTTTGGCTATTCACCATCTTGTTAATTTGTTGTAATCTGAGTCCGCGTAAGTAAAAACGCTAAGTCCAGTTTGAAGCGATTTATAGATGATAAACTTCGCAAAATCCTTGTTTAAAGCCACTTTTCGGTGATTTGCTCATGCGTTCGTTGATACCACTTTAGCGATTAGGTGGGTAGATGCAGAGAGGGCATAGGCTAAAAGGATTGGCCTCTTTACAGAGGCGTATTTTCAAATGGTATTGGCTTTTTTATAGATAAATTGACGTAAAGCGTCATTTTTAACGATGGTTACCGCGCCTGCCTTTTGAGCTAGCGAAACGATCTACTTTGGAGATGCAGTAATGAAATTGAAATTCATTTTGGCCGTATCTGCTGCAGTTTTTTCTGCAACAACCATGAGTGCTTTAGCTGCAGAAAAAGTAAAGGTGGAATATTGGTCTAACAGCCTTTCGCCAAAGTACGATGCAACCATGAAAGAGCTCACCACCAAGTTCAATGCTTCGCAAAGCGAAGTAGAAGCGGTATGGGTTGATGTGGGTTGGGATGCTTTCCAGCAAAAAGTGATTACTGCGGTAGCCAGCGGCAATGTGCCCGGTCTTGTGAACTTGCCTAAGCCTTGGATGGATCAATTTGCACAGTCAAAAATGATTCAGCCGATTACTAAGCAAGTTGCTGGTTTTAAAAATGTTTACACCGCTGGTGCGATGCAAGATGCAACCTATGTGGGCGATAAGCAAATTTACGGCATGCCTTGGTACCAAGTGACAGGCGTGCTGTTTTATAACAAAGATTTGTTTGCTAAAGCGGGCATTAAAGAAGAGCCAAAAACATTTGGCGATTTATTGAAAGTAGCCACTCAAATTAAAGCAAAAACAGGTGTGAGTGGTTTTGCGCCTAAGCTGGATGAAGATACTTCCGGCTGGTTTTTGTATGAAGGCTTGGACGTTGTAAAAGATAACAAGGCCGTCTTTAATAGCCCAGCGCATGTGAAATATATTGAGCAATTTAAAGCCGCATATGCTGCGGGTGCTTTCCCGAAAGATGTTTTCAAAATGCAATTTGAAGAGCGCATTGCTGCTTATGGTGCACAAAAACTAGCCATGTTTACCGATGGCGCGCACGCCATCAAGCGTACTAAAACAGATGCACCAAAGGTTTATGAAGGCACTGGCGTAGCGGGCTTCCCGATTGCTGGCGGCAAAACACCTCTGGGTGGTTTCCTGTTTATGTGGTCGGTACCAACAGGCTTTAAGAATGTAGATGCCGCAGTTAAATTGGGTAAATTCCTGACTAATGATGATGCGCAGCTGGCCTTTGCTAAAGCGTCTTCTACTTTCCCTTCGACTAATAAATCGCTGGACGATGCTTTTTTCCAGGCCGGTGCTAAATCAGCAGACCCGGTAGAGAAAGGCACGGCAGTGGCTGCAACACATATTAAGGCTTCACGCACACTGACTGTAACGGGCTTGCCTGATGATGTAGCAATGAATAAGAAATTAAATGAAGCCATTCAAGAAGCAATTACTGGCCGTAAACCAGTGAAAGCCGCATTGGATGACGCAGCTAAATTCTGGAATGAGAAATTTACTGCTGCAAAGAAATAATGATTTAATTTTATTCTGTTTTGAATCAAATTCTTCCGGGTGATCTCTGATAGGATTACCCGGAAGAATAAAAAAACCGCAAGCTGGATTGGAATAGCAATTTAGTTAATGCGGTAATATAAAAGTGTGGATTTAAATCCATATAATATTTGTCGAAAAACCCAAGAGGAAAGACAAGATGAAGCTGAAAAAAATGTTAATCGTTGGTGCGGCGTTGTTTGCTGGTGTTAATGCACAAGCTGCTGATACAGAATTAGAATTCTGGACGATGAACTTGCAACCAAAGTTCAATACCTACTTTGAACAAGCAACAGCTAAGTTCAATGAAACCAACCCAGGCCTGAAAGCGAAATGGGTTGATATGAACTGGGATCAGATTCAGCCTAAGCTGACTGCTTCGATTGCTGCTGGCAATCCACCTGCACTGGTTAACTTTAATGTGCCTTGGGTGCATGAGTTTGCTGCGCAAGGCCTCATCTTGCCTATCGATCAATACTTGGGTGCTGCTAAAGCCGCCTATTCGACTAATGCAGTGAAAGATGTACAAGTGAAAGGCCAGATGTTTGCCTTCCCTTGGTATAACTCCACACAAATTATTGCTTATAACAAAGACATCTTTGCTAAAGCCGGTATTAAAGCAGCGCCTAAGACTTTTGCTGAATTTGTGGCAATGGGTAAGCAAATTAAAGCAAAAACAGGCCAGGCTGCTTTCGCTCCTAAAATGAGCGATATGGTTGGCTTCTTTTACTACGCTGGCTTGCCAGTTGTAACCGATGGCAAGGCTGTATTTAACTCGCCTAAGCATATTGCTTTTGTTCAGACTTTTGCTGATCTGTACAAAGCCGGTGTTATGCCTAAAGATGTATTCAAAATGGCATTTGAGCAAGAAATCGCTGCATATAACAGCGGCAAGATTGCCATGATGACGACAGCCGCTCAAGGCCTGAAGCGTACAGAAACAGACGCTAAAGCCATCTACGACAAGACTGAAGTTGCGCCATTCCCATTGGATGCAGGTAAGCTGAATCTGGGTTCATGGATGATGGATTTCGTTATTCCTAAGGGCACAAAAGATCCTGCTGCTGCAGCCAAGCTGGGCATCTTCCTGACGAACGACGAACAACAACTTGCGTTCTCTAAAGCCACTGAATCAACCATGCCTTCGACTAAGAAAGCCAATCTGGATCCATACTTCCAGTCTGGTGCTAAGAGCGCAGACGTTGTTGACCGTGCTCGCGCTGTAGCGGCTAAATCGATGGACAATGCACGTACCCTGACATTAACTCCAGGTACATTGCCAGACGAAACAGTGATGATTAAGAAACTGCAAGAAGAAATTCAAAGCGCAGTTGAAGGTCGTAAATCTGTAAAAGATGCATTGAATACAGCAGCAGCAGCATGGAACGAAAAGCTAAAGAAGTAAAAAATAATTAGCCGTTTTATGTTCTAATGAACGGAGTTATCTAATAGGTAATTCCGTTTTTTCCCGAATATTATCATTACAGTCGAGTAGCGCCGTGAAAAACTCCAGCAGCTATACAGGCATTGCCTATTTATTTCTGGCGCCTGCCCTTATTCTGATGGGTATATTTACCTTTTGGCCAGTAGGTTATAACGCATATTTAGCGTTTAATGACTACAGTATTTCAGATGGTGTTGCTACCTGGAATAACTTTGCGCATTTTAAATATATTTATGAAGAAGAGCTTTTTCATCAAGCACTCAAAAATTCATTACTTTATCTTTTGATTGTGCCGGTGATTCAAGTTGCAGCGTTATTAGTTGCAAAACTGGTGAATAACAAATTGCCAGGGATGACATTCTTTCGTGCCGCGTTTTATATCCCCGTGATTACCGCTGTTTCTATTGCAGGTGTGGTCTGGATTAACGTATATAAGTACGACGGTATTCTGACGTGGTTTTTGCAAATGATTCATGTGATCCCTCAAGGATCTGAAGGCCAGGTCGATTGGCTGGGTAATCCTGATATCGCTCTTTATGGTGTGATGCTGTTTACCTTCTGGAAAGGGATTGGCTGGTTTATGGTTTTATACCTTGCAGGCCTGCAAGCGATTCCAAAAGAAGTTGAAGAAGCCGCTATTTTAGATGGTGCCAATGTATTCCAGCGTTTCTGGAAAATCACTGTGCCGATGGTTAAGCCGACGATCCTGCTCTGTACGCTGATGTCGACCATTGCTGCCTTAAAGACTTTCCAGGAAGTGATTATCTTAACCAAGGGCCAGGCTGATACGTATACCTCCCTGTTCTACGTTTACGATCAGGCATTTCGCAATTACAACTTCGGTCGTGCTGCGGCGGCTGGTCTTGTTGTAACCTTCTTCTGCATGATTCTTGCGGCCATTCAATTTCGCTTCCTGGGCGAAAAGAAATAACACGAGGATTAAGAAATCATGGCTATGGGTAAACAACTACAAACCGCTTTGACGCTGACCGGGCAGTATGCGGGTCTGGTCGCCTTTGCGATTTTCACTACCTTCCCTTTTTTATGGGCATTGTCGGTGGCCTTATCGGCGGATCCGTCAAATACCTGGCTTTTCCCTCGCTCTTTCTGGCCTACAGATCTGAGCTTGATGTGGTTTAAGCGTGTATTTGATGAAATGCCATTTATGGTTTACATGAAAAACTCAACGCTGATTACCATTGAAAGCATTATTGGCGTGGTGTTTATTTCTATTTTGGCAGGCTACCCATTGGCGCGTTTGCGTTTTCCGGGGCGTAATTTTATTTTCGTGGCGATTCTTGCCACAATGATGTTGCCATCTGAAGTGGCCATTATTCCTAACTTTATTACCCTGAAGCACTTGGGCCTGCTAGATACCCATCTGGGCGTGATTGTGCCTAACTTTGCTGCAGCCTTTGGTATCTTCCTGATGAAGCAGGCGTTTGAAGCTGTGCCACAAGATCTGGTCGATGCTGCACGGGTTGATGGCGCAACCGAGATGCAAATTCTATGGCGTGTGATGGTGCCTGTATCTGGTCCATCCATTGCGGCACTGGGGATTTTCTCGCTGGTGAATGCCTGGAATGATTACCTCTGGCCTTCAATTGTGATTTCAACACGCGATAAATTGCCTTTGGCAGTAGGGGTGTTTAATGACCTGACCGGGCCATTTGCAACCTCATACAGCATGGTGATGGCGGCGATTGTGATGACTGTTATTCCCGTATTGATCTTCTTTGCCTTTACCCAGCGTTTCTTTATCGGCGGCATGGATGGCGCGGTGAAGTAATCGATAGGCCTGTTGCCCCCACGGGGCATTTTCGGCGGGTATTTGCTACCCCATTTAGACAAGTTTGCAAGGAATCGAGATATGGCTTCGGTTACGCTAAGTAAAATTAAGAAAAACTACACCAAAGATGTTTGTGTGATTAAGGGTGTGGATCTAGAAATCAAAGATGGCGAGTTTGTGGTTTTCGTTGGCCCTTCAGGCTGTGGTAAATCCACTTTGCTGCGCATGATTGCAGGTCTGGAAGACATCACCGAAGGTGAGCTCAGAATTGGCAATGTGGTTGCCAATGATTTGCACGCGTCTAAGCGCGGTATCGCCATGGTGTTCCAGTCTTACGCCCTCTACCCGCATATGAGCGTGTACGACAATATGGCGTTTGCACTGAAGCTGGCCGGTACATCTAAGGCAGAAATCGATCAGCGTGTAAAAGGCGCCGCCGAAGTCTTGCAAATGACCCATTTATTAGATCGCAAGCCAAAAGCCTTGTCTGGCGGCCAGCGTCAGCGTGTGGCCATTGGCCGCTCGATTGTGCGTAATCCAAAGGTTTTCTTGTTTGACGAGCCTTTGTCTAACCTGGATGCTTCCCTGCGCCTGCAAATGCGCGTTGAGCTATCCAAGCTGCACCAAGAACTCAAAACCACCATGATCTATGTAACACATGATCAGGTAGAAGCGATGACACTGGCCGATCGTATCGTAGTGTTTAACGCCGGTGTGATTCAGCAGGTTGGCTCGCCGCTAGAAATGTATGAAAACCCATCGAATCTCTTCGTAGCAGGCTTCTTAGGCTCGCCTAAAATGAACTTGCTGGAAGCCGATCTGGTGGCCATTGAAAAAGGCTCTGCCCACGTTCGCTTGCCAGATGGCATTCAGATCCGTGCTGCAGTAGATGCTTCGTCTTGCAAAGTGGGCGACAAAGTCACCATTGGTATTCGCCCTGAGCATATGCAATTGGCCGCGGCCGATGCAGTGAACTCTGTGCCTGCCCGTGTTGATCTGGTTGAGCATCTGGGTGATATCGTATTGGCGTATATCCAGGTGAAAGGCATCAGTGAAATTCTTTGCATGAAATTGCCTGCTGAATCAGATGTGATTAAATTTGGCGACAATATCCATGTGGTATTCCCGGAAAAGAATTGCCTCTTGTTTGATGCACAGGGTATTGCACTAAAACGCGTTTAATCCTTTAAATTGGATACGCAAAAAAGCCCGGCAATTGATTTGCCGGGCTTTTTTTATTGTGCGCCATATTGATAGCGGTTGGTTGTGCAAGAAAACAGAGAAATGAACGTAGGTTGGGCTAGCGCTTTATCAGCCCAACATTTAGTTATGTTCCGTAATTTGTTGGGCAGATAAAGCATGCCCAACCTACATGCTGAGCTAGCTGCTGCCGCACAAGCATTGAATTATCGTAGGGCGGGTGAAACCCGCGAATTTTTGGGTATTGCTCGCGGGTTTCACCCGCCCTACGAATATTGTTTAACTTACCTTGATAGGATTGCTTGGATTCCCGTTACGTCACTCCCGAGTGCTTGTATGTAGTTCGGCATAAATTATCAGGCATTTTTAAATGCAAAGGCGTGTGAACTCTTAGGGTTTGCAAGCGCTTTTCTTGCGCACCAGCCCTTTGCGCTCACACCCTAAGAAAAACGTATGATTGAAGAGTGTAGGCATGTTATGCCAAAGTACTTATCGGAAACGTAAAGTGAGTCATGAGCAAATTCTTGGTTTTTTAAAAGTTAGATGCTAGAAAATATTAAATTAGGTTCTAATTCTCTTTCTTTTTTTAATCGATCTGGGTTTGTTTCTAAGCCGATATTTTTATTTAACTGAAGTAGTATTTGTTGACGATATATAGAGCCGGTGGAAGCTTGATCTTTGATGAGCGACTTTATGAGCGGCAATAAATCATTGCTTGCAGTTTGGTTATGGTTGGTTTTTTTGTCTTTGGTTTGTTTACCTAATAAATATCTTTCAAAATGAGTCGATTGATCGGCTGATTTTTCTATATTCGCCTTGATAATACGATCTTTATCGTACTTTAGGGTTACTAGGCTTTCTGCATGATCTTGGATCTGATAAAGGTCGTAGTTTTGTGAAGCTTTTTTATCGGTGAGCTGAACGGGCTTGTCTGAATCAATTTGAGTATGAAAACGGGCACTTAAATCTGTTTTCTGTAATTGGCTAATCTGCCTGTTTTCTTTGCCAATTATTCTTGTTTCTTGTGACATTTGATAATTTAAAAACTCTACTTCAGCAATGCGCATTGGATTTGTTTTTCCTTCGATATTGAGTTTGACTTTAAAATCAGCCATGCCACTTAATGCAGCCAAATCTTGGTCCGCTAATTTTTCACTTAGTTTTGTCGCTGTAATCAGCGTATCAGTCGGTTTTTTATCTGTTTTAACTTCAGCAAACTGTGCCTTAGGGTAAAGCTGGTGCGCGCTGGCGAAAGATTGTTTAAAGATATCAATCACATCTTCTTTATTATTGCCTCTCTTTGCCGCTTGATCTACTTGCTTTAGATAATTGTCCATTGATTTTTTCTTTTGCGCCTCGCCCGCCATCAGCTCAGGATTTTTTAGATCAACATCAATTTCAAATTTGCCACCTACTTTGTCTTTTTGTAGGTTTTTAGCTAGCTCGACATTTAAATGCCGTTGATTCTTATCTGCTTTAAATTCAAAAACAAACGGGCTATTGGCAGGGTCGTTAAATTTTGCTTTCAGATCGATTGATTCAAATACATCAGGATCAAATTGTAAAAGCCCTGCAATATCCGTTTGTGGTTTTTCTAAATTTAAGCCTTGAATCGCGTTTTCTAAGCCGGATGCAAGCTTGACCAGTGCATCACGCTCTTCTTGGCTTAATTCTGCGCTGGCTTTGATATCAATCGATAATCCATTGGCTATGACCCAATTATCTTTGTCGTAGTTCACCTTTTCATTAACCAAGCTATTAATTTGCAAATCAACTTTTGTTCCTGATTTGGTTTGCAGGCTTAAAGTGACTTGATCGGTGGGCGCGCCCTCTAATCGATCTTGTACCAGCTTAGTATAAGTGGCATGGGTGTCGGGATTGCCCTTGATTGCTCTTGGGGTAGAGAAGTTAATCAGCGATTGATTGTAATTATCTTTGCCCGATTCAAAGTAATTAAGTGCCGCTTCTCCAAGCCCATTTAATCGATCGGGTGCGGTATTGGCTGTTAAATTTTGCGAGAGCTGTAGGCTGATAGTATCCAGCGGTAAATTGCCCCAAGTCGTTATGCTTTCCTGCTTGATATTTTCATACGTCAGGTTTTTGTCTTTGGTTTGATGCAGTTTTACCACGGTAGAGGGCGAGGTGTTGGTTGCATTGAGTGCCTCCACTTGCGGCTTGAATTTTTTGTTTTCCTGCGCAATAAAGTCGATGACATTTGATTGGGTAGGTGTGTTGCGATGGATAGACATACTCATACCAGATAGCCTTACTTATATGTTTTAATAACTATCGGCAATATTTTCTAATACTTTAATTTTTTGAAAGGTTTAAATGAGGATTGACGTCATTAATCCCTCGTTTTTCTCCGTGAAACTGTTCTCAGTGCCCTCCGTGGTTCAAGTGTGGGTTTTGCTCCATCAAACGATGAGCAAATCTGAGCAATAAAAAAACGCCACAAGATTTCTCATGGGGCGTTTTTTATGGGGTAGAGCAGAGCTTAGAGGCCTAGCTTACCGTGTAGTTCTTCTGCCTTGCTGCATGAGCCAGCCAGAATATCATAGGGTCAGGTCTTACATTTGACATGAAGTAATTAATTTAACTTGCTTTGTAAACCACTGTAAATTTTATCCTATGCAAAATGTAAGACCTGACCCCCTTGCTCCACTTGCTCATTTACTTATTGCCCAGCTGAATACTCAGCCAATCGCGGGTTACGCCTCCGGCTAACCCGCCCTACAGGGCTGATTAGCGAACAGCGAAAAAGCATATTGATCTCGATCTTTGCACTGGGCTTTTGGAGTCCCCTTGAAGCACGCCGAAGCGAGGAACAAGCGGGCGGGGTTTCGGCGAGGACTGTTTGAGCGAAGCGAGTTCCGCAGCCGCCGCTCGATTGTCCGCAGATGAGGGGGCTTTCGTGCTGGTCGGGGCGGCCTTCTTTAGCTTCGTTTCTTGGCCGTTCAAGAAAGGAAGCCCCCCGCGGTGGCTACCGCTCCAAAATCAATGTGCCGAAGGCACTAAAAAGGTCTTTTTGCTTAATGGCAATGCAGCTGGTAAAAGCGGTGCGCAAGGAAAACGACTTGCACACCCTACGAAAAACAGGTTTTAGGCTTTAATCCGCTCCACCAAATAAGCCTTAAGCGCCGCCACGTCTGCTTCTAGGAGGTCAAAGCGCTGCGGTAACTTTTCAAGATCGTGCAAGGCCGCCGGGCGTTGTGGTTTTTGGCCGATGGCGTCCAGCATGGTGTTTTCAAACTTGGCGGGCAGGGCTGTTTCGAGGATGACCATGGCGACGTTGGCATCCCTATGCTCGATGGCTGCTTTATAGCCGTCGGCGGTGTGAGGGTCGATTTCTACGCCGTAAGTCTCAAACACGCTACGGATATTATCGAGGCGGTCTTGATGGGTGCTGCGGCTGGATCTAAAGCCATAGATATCGCGCATCTTGGCGAAATCGTCCGCGCTTAAATCAAAGCCGATGCCAGCATCGATGCCTTTCCATAGGGTGGATAATTTGCCTGCATCGCGGCCTAGCAAATCGAAGACAAAGCGTTCCAGATTAGAAGCCTTGGTGATATCCATCGATGGGCTGGATGTTTCGAAAGTGCGATCAAGGCCGCGTGGGTGGTAGCCGCCGCTGCTGAAAAACTCGTCCAGCACATCGTTTTCATTGGTAGCCACAATCAGGCGGCGAATCGGCAGACCCATCTGGCGCGCCATATGGCCTGCGCAGATATTGCCAAAGTTGCCTGACGGCACACAGAAATCCACCGGCTCGCCCACCGTTTTGGCCACGGCAAAATAGCCTTTGAAGTAGTAGCAAATCTGCGCCACTACACGGCCCCAGTTGATCGAATTGACCGCGCCAATTTTGTAATCTTGCTTAAACGCCGCATCGTTATTGATGGCTTTTACCATATCTTGGCAGGCATCAAACATGCTCTTGACCGCGATATTGTGGATGTTGGCGTCTTGCAGGCTAAACATTTGTGCGCGCTGGAAGGGGCTCATTTTGCCAGCGGGGCTGAGCATAAATACATTCACGCCCTTTTTGCCGCGCATGGCGTATTCCGCCGCCGAGCCGGTGTCACCCGAAGTTGCGCCGACGATATTGATTTCTTTATCGTCACGCGCCAGCACATATTCAAATAGATTGCCCAGCAATTGCATCGCCATATCTTTAAAAGCCAGCGTTGGGCCATTAGAGAGCTGTTGCAGATGCAGATTAGGAGCCAGTGTTTTGATCGGCGTAATGTCGGCGGAGCCAAATACTTCGGCGGTGTAAGTCTTGGCGACTAGTGCTTTTAAATCTGCTTCGGGGATGTCGTCGACAAACAGACGAATCACTTCAAAAGCCAACTCAGCATAGGGCAGGGGAGCGAGGCGTTCTAAATCGGCCTGCGTAAGGCGCGGGCACACTTCAGGCATCACCAAGCCGCCATCGGGCGCTAAGCCGCCGAGCAAAATGGCTGAAAAAGACTGAGGCGGCATACCGCCGCGAGTAGAGATATAGCGCATGATTTTTAGACCTTTAATCAACCCTAAAGTCTGTAGACACGGAGAACACGGAGAAGGGCAAAGGCGAGGAAAACCAAATGAAACTTGAGTTTTGTAGGGCGGGTGCAACCCGCCGCTATACAACAAATATAGTCACTACTCAGGTGCGATAAAAACCAAGCGGATACTCACAAATAACACGAAAGGTAGAAAAAAAGATTATTTCTCTTGGTTTTCTCCGTGGAACTCTGTGTCCTCCGTGTTCTCTGTGGTTCAAGATTTGGGTTTTGTTTGAATGCCTGAGTAGTTACCAAATATATTGCAAAAGCGGCG
Organism: Janthinobacterium sp. B9-8; assembly: GCF_000969645.2. Classification (NCBI taxonomy): domain Bacteria; kingdom Pseudomonadati; phylum Pseudomonadota; class Betaproteobacteria; order Burkholderiales; family Oxalobacteraceae; genus Janthinobacterium; species Janthinobacterium sp. B9-8. The sequence continues at coordinate 2,570,213 of NZ_CP014222.1, read as the reverse complement.
GGTTTCACCCGCCCTACCTTGCCTCATCAACGACAGTTTTCTCAGCTTTTTCTCGCCTTTGCTTTTCTCACCGTTCTCTGTGTCTACAGAACTTTCAGATTTAGAATTTTAGATTGGTATCAGCCGTTCAAATGCTCAAGGCGTAAGCGGATGACTGCGCCGGTGATGCTTGGCAGGGCTTCGATGCCTTTGATGGCGGTGTTGACGCGTTTTTCGACGGCCAGATGCGTGATGATGATGATATCGGCACGGGCTTCGCCAGCAATCGGGCGCTGCAACATGGCGTCGACCGAAATATCGTTGTCGGCAAGTAGGCGGGTGATATCGGCCAGAACCCCAGGCTTATCTTCAGTATTGATACGCAGGTAGTAGCAGGTTTCAATTTCATCAATCGGCAGAATCGGCAGATCAGCAATTTGCGATGGCTGGAAAGCCAGATGCGGCACGCGTTGCTCTGGGTCTGCGGTATGCAGGCGAGTGATATCGACCAGATCGGCAATTACGGAAGACGCTGTTGGCTCGGCACCTGCGCCGGGGCCGTAATACATGGTGGCACCGACGGCATCGCCCTTCACCAAAATCGCATTCATCACGCCATCTACATTGGCAATCAGGCGGCTGGCAGGGATCAGCGTAGGGGCAACACGTAGCTCAATGCCTTGCTCGCGGCGGCGAGTCATGCCCAGCAGTTTGATGCGATAGCCCAGCTCTTGTGCGTACTGAATATCAATGGCGGACAGCTTGCTAATGCCTTCTAAGTAAGCTTTATCAAATTGCACCGGAATGCCAAAGGCAATCGCGCTCATGATGGTGAGCTTATGCGCGGCATCGTGGCCTTCGATATCAAAAGTAGGGTCAGCTTCGGCATAGCCAAGGCGTTGCGCTTCTTTTAATACATCGGCAAAGGCAAGGCCTTTATCGCGCATTTCTGTCAGGATAAAGTTAGATGTGCCATTGATAATGCCCGCCACCCATTCAATTTTATTGGCGGTTAGGCCTTCACGCAGCGCTTTAATAATCGGGATGCCACCGGCTACGGCGGCTTCAAATGAAACCATCACGCCTTTTTCGGTAGCGCGGGCGAAAATCTCATTGCCGTATTCGGCGATCAGTTTTTTATTGGCGGTGACTACATGCTTGCCATTGGCAATGGCAGCCAAGACGAGGTCTTTGGCGATGGTGGTGCCGCCAATGAGTTCTACCACAATGTCGATGTCTGGGTTGTTGACTACATCCATAGCGTCGTCTGTCAGGGTGATGTCATCACCGCATAGCTCACGAGCACGGACTAGATCACGGTTGGCTGCCATGGTAATGACAATCGGCCTGCCTGCGCGGCGGGTAATTTCGATGGCATTCCTTTTCAGAACCGTAACTGTTCCGCCGCCTACAGTGCCTACACCGCATAAACCTACATTGATGGGTTTCATTTGTTTTATTCCTCTGATTAATCTGTGCCGTGACGTTTTCGATAGTTTGCTAAGAAGCGGGCAAGGCGGGCAATGGCGTCAGTGAGATCATCCAGATTGGGTAAGAACACCACGCGGAAATGATCAGGCGTTTGCCAGTTGAAGCCTGTGCCTTGCACCAGCAGCACTTTCTCTTCTTGTAATAGCTCTAAAATAAACTGCTGATCGTCGGCAATCGGGTAAATGGCCGGATCCAGCTTAGGGAACATATAGAGCGCTGCTCTTGGTTTTACACAGCTTACTCCCGGGATCTCCGTGAGCAGCTTGTAGGCCAGATCGCGTTGCTTAGCGAGACGGCCTGTGGGTTTGACTAAATCATTAATGCTCTGATATCCGCCCAGCGCGGTTTGAATGGCGTATTGGGCAGGCACATTGGCGCAGAGTCGCATGGTAGCGAGGATATTCAATCCCTCGATATAATCTTTTGCTATTTTCTTATTGCCAGAGACAAACATCCAACCCGCTCTAAAGCCACAAGCGCGATAATTTTTGGATAAGCCGTTAAAGGTTACAAACAAAATATCCTTCTCTTTTGATTCCAGAGAGGCAATTGAGGTATGCGTTGCGCCGTCGTAAAGCACTTTGTCGTAGATTTCATCGGCGTAAATAATCAGGCTATGTTCACGCGCAATTTGAATAATGTCTTTGAGCAGCGAATCAGGATATAAAGCACCCGTTGGATTATTCGGGTTGATAATTACAATGGCTTTGGTTTTGGCGCTGATTTTGCTGCGAATATCTTCCAGCGATGGGTACCATTCATTGGCTTCATCGCATAGATAATGGCGTGGCGTGCCACCTGCCAGGCTGACTGCGGCTGTCCAGAGCGGATAATCCGGCATCGGTACCAAGACTTCATCGCCATCATTGAGCAGGCCCTGCATGGCCATCACGATTAGCTCGGATGCGCCGTTGCCAATATAAATATCGTCTACCGTCACATCGCTAATATTTTTGGATTGCGTGTAATGCATGACTGCTTTACGTGCCTGAAACAGGCCTTTGGAATCGACATAGCCTGCGGAATTGGGCAGGTTGCGAATCATGTCTTGCACCACTTCTTCGGGGGCATCAAAGCCAAACGGCGCCAGATTGCCGATATTCAGCTTGATAATACGCTGGCCTTCTTCTTCCATCTGACGGGCTCGCTCAGGAACAGGCCCACGAATCTCGTAACAGACATTTTGTAATTTGTTTGATTTAAGAATGGTAGTCATGGCAGCGGCTTATAGGCTAGGACCTTATATTCTAACGAAAGATTGCGCTGTACTGCACTTAATGTGATTACGAAAACAAAAAAATGAATACAAAAACGTATCCGTCAGCGATTAAGTTAAAATACAGAGTCTTTAATTGGGAAATCATCATGAAATTACAACATACCGCCATCGAAAATCTGAATCAGTTCTCAGGCTATGGTGACGATTTTGTGCGGGTGAATACCGAGCAATATCAGGGCAATGTGTTGGTTACCGCTAGCGAGGTCCATGTTTGGCGGCCTTTGGGCTTTGATGATTTAACTGAGGCCGATTTTACTGCGGTGCTGGCGTATAAGCCTGAAGTGGTTTTATTGGGCACAGGAAAAACCATTCGCTTTCCACATCCGCGGCTCTATAGTGCACTAGCCGCCGCGCATATTGGTCTGGATGTGATGGATACCGGCGCACTATGCCGCACCTTTAATATTTTGACTTCGGAAGATCGCAAGGTAGTGGCGCTGATTGTGCATAATTAATTTGCAGCGTAAATGCGGTGAATCGTTATATTTAATACCATATAATTATTTATTTGGAATAACGCAGCCCTCGCTGGCTATGGCAATGGCATGAAGTAAATAGATATAGTCATTTATCCTTGGTTATTTTTACCTTTATGACGAATTACGGGATTTCAGTCGGGTTTTCCTCGCTTGTATTAAATATAAATGACTTGTTTAATCACGACCTGAATAAAGCAGCTAAATATTCTTATGTAATATTTCAATGTCATTGATTATATAAAGACAATAAGGGTGAATATGCTTCAACTCGATTTTTACGGTACTTTAGTCGCAGCATCGCTGGTTTTATTATTAGGGCGAAAAATTGTTGAGTGGTCACCGCCGCTGCGTAATTACAGCATCCCCGAGCCTGTGGTGGGGGGCTTATTGGTCGCTGTTTTACTGCTGCTTGGACGGCTGAGTTTTGGGGCCGAAGTCAAGTTTGATACCGGCATGCAAACGCCGTTGATGCTCGCATTCTTTGCCAGTATCGGCTTGAATGCAGATCTTGCCAGCCTGAAAAAAGGCGGCCGCACCCTCGTTATCTTTACCGGCGTGGTGGTTTCCATGCTGATGATGCAAAACATCGTCGGGATTGCCGCCGCCAGCGCTATGGGTATCAGCCCTCTGCTTGGCCTATTGGGCGGATCAATCACCATGTCGGGCGGGCATGGCACGGGCGCTGCGTGGAGTGCCGTGTTTAGCGAGAAATACGGCTTAGCATCCGCCACCGAAGTCGCCATGGCTTGTGCCACATTTGGTCTGGTGATGGGCGGCTTAATTGGCGGGCCGGTTGCGCGTTATCTGGTTAAAAAAGTACAAATCCCCGGCTCTGAACATAATAGCGACGATAGCCCCACCCCCTTTGAGCAGCCACATGCTGTGCGCCTGATTACCCCCCAAGTCTTTATCGAAACACTGGCCCTGATTGCTGTGAGCCTGATGGCGGGATCGGCACTCGCAACATTATTAAAGGGAACTGCCCTTGAATTACCGGGTTTCGTATGTGTGCTCTTTATTGGTGTGGTGCTGAGAAATGGTTTATCTGCATTAGGTCTTTACCAAGTCTTTGATCGCGGCGTATCGGTATTAGGGAATGTAAGCCTGTCACTGTTTTTAGCCATAGCCTTAATGACCTTGCGCTTATGGGAATTAGGCTCATTAGCGCTACCTATGTTGGGCATTCTCGCGGTGCAAGCCATCGTGATGGCGCTTTTCGCTATCTTTGTTACATTCCGCGTGATGGGCAAAAACTACGACGCCGTGGTTTTAGCCGCCGGTAACTGCGGCTTTGGCCTGGGCGCTACGCCTACCGCCATCGCCAATATGCAAGCCGTAACCGAACGCTTCGGCCCCTCCCACATCGCCTTCTTAGTTGTGCCCATGGTTGGCGCATTCTTTATTGATATTGCTAATGCGATTTTGATTAAGCTATTTTTATTGCTGCCGATTTATGGGTGATTAAATAATTAAGCAGATGAATGAGAAAGCCTCACCTTTGGGTGAGGCTTTTTTATGGCTTTAAAGAGGGAAGGTGATAAGTAGTGCATTTGAATGGCATGGTGAGATGAATAATTAACCAACCCTATTTACCCTATGCACTTAAATTGGAATAGTGATACGTTTTGAACGACGATAGGTACGAAACACTTCGTGGTTTGTACCTACGTGATTTGATCACTCATCCATCTTGATATTTACTCCGTTTTATTTCCCTGTATTTTCCCCACATTGACAAATTTCACCCGGCGGTTGGCTGCGGCATAGGGCTCGTCGGGGAGGAGGAGTTCGCTTGCTCCCTTGCCGATTACAAGTAAACGTACTTGCTCTACATGGCGGGGGCCGCTGAGGTAGTCTCGCACGGCGGCAGCGCGTTTTTCTGATAGGGTTTGATTGGTTTCGCTGCTGCCTTTGCCGTCGGTGTGGCCTTCAATTAAAAATTGATAGGCTTGCAGTTTGGGGTGATTCAGCGCTCGGGCGATGGTGTCTAGTGTGCGGCGGCTGCCGAGGGTGAGGCGGCTGGAGCCGTATTCAAACACGATGGGAATCGAAATGCTGGGGTTGCCTGCTTGTTGGCTGGGCGGGGCTACTTCGCCATCTTCTTCAATCACAATATTACGTGTCATTGTTTTGGGTAGCAGCGATTCAATCATTTGTTCGCTATTCTTCGGCTCGGCGGCGTAGCTGTTGAATAAAAGCGGGATAAGGATAAGGGGGGTGAGTAAAATTCTGGTGTTCATGATGTTACTCCGCAGTGATATCAAGCAAGGCTGCACCGTAGGATGAAGTGCACGTTACTCTGCTATCGCATTTTTGCTTGGGGGATAGCGCTTGCATGGCACTTTGTAAATCGTATTGGCTGCTTGCTGTGCCATTAAAAATAGAGAATGGCCCAATTTTTTGATAGCTTAATTGGGAAAAATCGCGGGGTGCATCGCTGACTATGACTAACAGGCGGTTGCTGCCCGCAGGCTCGGCTAATCTCATTTTCCAGCCTTTGCTAGGCAAAGGCAGCGGCGAGGATTTATTCAGGAAATTATTAATGGCCAGTTGATTGGGGTAGAGCATGTCAAAGGTTTTGTTGTCTGATCCCACCATCAGCACATATACATAGCCTGAATGGCTGCTTTGTATTTCAAAGCTAAGCGCATCGCCAATGTGGTAGCTTCCTTCCTTACTGGTTTTTAGTTTTACAGTTCGCCGCTCATCCCGGCTTTGGTAAAGGTCATTTAGCGTGGCTTGCAGGTTGATGGCGCTCGGTACTTGAGGGGCCAGCGAGGCAACAACGATTGGTTTTTCTGCGGGGCTGATTGTGGGCTGGGCTTGTGGTTTGGGGGCATTGGGGTTTGCAATGAGTTGAAAGACCGATTCGCGCTTGCCCCTTACCGTGATATTGCTGGCTTTAAAATCACTGGTTCCAGCAAGCCGGTCTTCTAGTTTTTTTTGCGCGCATTGCTGTATTTCGGCGACGGATAGCGCGCCGCTGCGATCCAGATCAGGCGCTGATTTCAGGCATTGCCGCCAAGCCACGGTGACCATGCCGCCGCTGTTTTCTTCATCAAATGAAATCTCATTCTCGCGCGATGCGGTGATATACACATGATTGATGCTGCCCGAATCGGCTTGGTGTTCGTCAATGGCGCGGGTTAATACATTGATGGGTTTGTCGCATACTGCCTGGCTTTTACTGCTGACTTCTCTGCCCCCCCAAAATTTGGGGCTGATTTTGGGTTGATCCAGCGAGCGGGTAACCACATTATTGAAAATCCCACCTGAAAAACAAGCGTCAACAAAGGTGAGCAGTTGCGAGGTTTTATTTTCTATTTTTTGATAAAACTGTTGTAGCTCACTATCTAGCAAAATCTTGCCATCTACGCTGATTAAGCCTACGGCACAGCGTGTACCGCCTTGCACTACTTGCTGTCCACCGTGGCCGGAGTAATAAAAAAATACTTGATCGCCTTCGTTTACGCCATTGGCAAATTGCTCCAGCGCATTGCGCATGCCTTTTAAATCGAGCTGGGCGTCTTTATAAAGCACGATATTGCTATCATTTACTCCCATGGCATTGGCGAGCTGGCGGGCATTTTCGGCGTCGTAGCGCACGCCGCGCAGTGTGCCAATATGCTTGGGATATTCTGAAACGGTAAAAATCAGCGCTTTTTTCTCAGCCCATGCATTTTGCTGTAAACCGAGCAGCAGCAGGCCCAGTAGCGGGAGCCATTTATTCATTTTGATACTCCTTTAATGCGTTCCGTAATCGGAAAATCCGGGATGCCAAACGGAATAATGGTAAAGGGCGTTTGCTCGCCCTTGGTGAGCTGGGGCACTTCGGACGACAAGTAAAAATCCAGCCCTTTTTGTGTTACCCAGCCGGTTTTACGAAAATCGGCTGCACCATTGATGCCTTGCACCAAAACTTTGGTAAAAGCGCCATTGCCCCAATCGCGGTTCTCTTGCGAAAGCTGCTTGCCGGTGCTGGACGAAAACACCACCACGCCGTTTTCATCTGACGATAAGTCATTCACGATCTGGCCGATATCATGGCTAAAACGCCGCCCGCCCAAGGCGTTCCCCGCATGGCAGGTATCGATAAAGAAAATGCGCTGCCCCTTGGTCTGGGCAATAAACTCGGTAAATTGCTCGTTGGCGACGGCGGTTTCATCAAGGCGCTTGGTGTCTACATCGTGCGGTAAAAAGAAATAGCGCCGGTCTTTGCGGGTAACGCCATGCCCGGCTAAAAACAGCACGGCAGTATCTTTATTGCTGACATTGCTTTGCAGCCATTTCAGCCCTTCCAGTATTTGGCTGCGGGTAGCCTTGCTATCGGTGAGCAATAAAGTAGACACCTCACCATAGAGCGATCCCTTGCGCTGTGCTTCCATACTGCGACTAAAGTCGCGGGCATCTTTTTCTGCCAAGCCTAAATCGTAGTCTGGATTAGCATATTTGCTGACCCCCACGGCCAGTACAAAAAGCTTGGGTTTGCCAGGAAGGGATGGTTTTAATACCAAGGGAGCAGGGCTTGCTGTGGTGATCTTGCTTGGCACAGGGGCTGGTGTAGCGATCGCTACTTTAGTCGGAGTAGGGATAGCGGGCGCAGGGGCGATCACCTTGCTGGGGACGGGTGTAATGATGGGCGGGTTTATTATTTTGCTTGGCGTGGGGGCCGGCGTTGCGGCTACCGGTACAGGCAGTTTGCTGGGCATGGGCGTGGCTGCGGGCACGGGGATAGTCGTGGGCGTAGGCTGCGGAAGCGGAGGCCGGTTAACCCGCAGCAAGGCAACGGGCGAAAAGCCATTGGGGCTGCCAGATATAATGGTCACGCTGGCGGCTTGTGCAGGCAGAGGAAAGCTAATTCGCATGGGCTGGCCGTTGGCAAGCTTGCTGGCATCAATCTGATTTTTGATATCTGATTCAACGCCATTCACCCGCACTTTTAAAACCTGTGCTTTGGCATCCGCCGGGCTGCGTACTACCACATCAATGGCGAGCTGGTCGGCGGCGGTGGTGATTTCTCCGGGGGACATGAGCTCCACCACTGGCGGTAAAATCTGGCTGATCGATAGAGGGGCAGGCTTGGGCGGGCTGAGCTGCTCGGCAAGAATGGCGTTATTGGCGGCCTTAATGGCTAGATCAATATCCCAGCCATTAAGATATTCATCGATCACATCGGGGCGGTGATAAGTTTTACGAAATTTCCCTACCGGGAAGAAATCGGGCTGGCTGTCTGGCCCCCCGTTAATTTGCCAACCCAATAGCTGATCGCTGCCGGGGCTGGCATCGTAATAGCCTTGGGGTGTCCACATTACCCAGCGTATGCCGTCGGGGTGCAAAAAGAGCGAGAGCAAAAGTTGGCCGTTCGAAGCCTGATACCAGCGCAATGTGCCATCGCTATGCGCAGAGACAAAACGTTTATTATCGGCAGTGGGCACAATCGCCCTTGCTTCGCCACCGCTGGGAATCTGCCAGCGTAACTGGCCGTTGGTATCTAACCTGCGAATAAAAAAATCAGCGCCAAGCAGGCCATCATCGCCTAGCCGCGCCGCGCTGCGGGAGGACTCGCCAGGAGCCAGTGCGATCGATTTACCTGCAAACTCGGGCTGGCGGTGATTCTCCCAAGAGCCAAAGCCGCGTGTTGAGGCGCTTTGTAGGCTATTGGGCGCGCGGCCCATGCGGATAATCCGTTCATGCAAATTAAACCAAGCTGTTTGCTCGCCGTATTGGTAAGTCCATTGCACCACCAAGCCGTCGTTCGCTATTTGTAGATGATCTGCGCCGCGTAAATCGGCGATGGCCAGTGGCTGTGTTTCTATACGCTCATCGCTAAAAACTCTGCCCCAGCGGCCATTAAATCCTGCAAACAGCAGGCTGCCATCGGGCAAAGCGCGCAATGCCGTCACGGTATTGCTATTGATGACTAAATCGGTGGTGCGGCCATTGGCGAGGTCCCAGCGACGTAGTACGTAATTAGGCTCTTTTCGATAAGCGCTGCCCGCTGCTGCAAGGTTTTGCCCGTTGGATGACCAAGCAACATTACTGAGTGCACCAAAGCTGAGATCGTTATTTTTAAAGCGTTGCAACAGCTTGAGTTGGCCATTGCTGAGCTGGCTGCTATCCCAGATGTCCACTGGTGCTTGGATATCCACATAGCCTAAGGCTAGCTTTTGCCCGTCGGGAGAGAAAGCCACACTCACGGGTAAATCGCCTGCTAAATCGCGTGTTTCGGCTAATGGCTTAAGCTCGCCATTGCGCCAGTGCCAGATCGATAGTTTGCGATTGAATTCGCTGATCGCCAGCCATCCTTGCGGCGAAAAATCCATTCCATAGCAATTGCCTTGCAGTGACTGATTAGCCAGCACTTTGCCTTGGGCAGAGATCAGCCACAAAGTAGGGGTGGTCGCTGTGCAGGCGGCCAGCGTTTGCCCGTCAGGTGAGTAGCGCAATTGCTTGATTTCACCGGGGCCCAGCAGAGTGGTACGAATGAGGCGGGTGCTGGCGCGATCAAAAAACCACACGCGCATCGGGCCATTGGCTGCGCCGGTATCCCCCGCGATGGCGACTGTTTTACCATCCGGGCTGATCGTTAAGGCATATAGCCGGCCTTCAAAGCCTGTACCAACAGGCACTCGCAATACACCAACGGGGTTACCTGCAGGCAGCTGCCAGATGCGGGCTGTTTTATCGTCGCCCGCAGTAAGTAGCCATTGCTCTGTGGCATCAACGGCAATGCGGCGGATAGGGGCGTGGTGCTGGGGCGTATCTAAACGCAGCACCGGCACACTTTCACCCCATGCCCATGCGGGGAATGTGGAGAGAAGAGCGAGAAGAATAAAGCGTTTCATGCTGCACTTCTGCCTTTGATGCCGTTAAAAACGACTTCCCTCACTATAGAAGTGCTCAAAATTTGGCGGGTAATTTATGCAGTGCTTGGCGATGAAAAGGCGGGCTGGATCATATTGTTAAAAGCAGGCGGGGATTTCGTTGATATATGGCAGGCAGCGCTATTTTACGGGCCATGCAGATGTGGGCATGGCTCTTATTGAATTGTCGGGGGCGTTTATTTTTTATGGAAAATGATTTTATCAATCACCATTTTATTGCTTTCATCGTATTTTAAAATGACTTCGGCGTTGTAGAGGCTGGCGGCATTAAATTGTGCCTCGCCACTGACTTCTTGCACCATTTTATTGGCCGACCAAAGCGAGGTAATCACACTAATAATAAGTAGAGGGCTTTTGGCAGAAATTGTTGAATTAGATTTTGGCACGGTGATATCTACTTTACCTCCGTTGGCTTCTACTGCGGCCATCCATTTCTGGACGCGTTCGGGCAGGGCATTAGGAGTGATTTGCTCATAAAATGCGACCTGAATTTTAGGCAGGGGGGCATTCAGTGAGTTGATTAAATCCCGATCGAAACCTTTGTAATCCACAAATTTAATATCTGCCTGTGGTTTAGAAATCGCTTCGTTGGGGCCAGAGGCACAGGCGGCCAGCAGTAGAATGAGTGTTCCACTTAAGATGCAACGCAACATAACAGCCCCAGCATAAAAATAGGATAAGTCATCTTAGCAGTGAAATTGCGCCTTGCTAGGGGGCGGAGTGGTTTATCGTGCTGGAGCTTGTTTGCGCTTTCTTTGTTTCCAGTCAAGGGGATAAGGCTATCTAGAAAGATATATTGAGGATAAGCTGATTACTCCTGAAACTGTAATGAAAGGAATTTGTGAGATGGAGTCATTTAATATTGGGGAAAGAGTATTCCACGCCGCTGACAAGGGCAGAACCATCAAGACCGCTTATACGATTGAGGGCTTTCCAGGCAGCTCGGACGAGCTGGAAAATCCGGTTCTTTGCAAATTTCATGTGGGGCAGCATCAATTTCTAGCTATTTTTCAGGCGCTGGATTTATCTCATCGATAGTGATTGCTCAGTATTAAAAACCACCTTAAACGGTGGTTTTTTGCTAAATAGCGCCATGGTATTGGGTGGTTTAATCTATTTTTCGTTTTTGACCCGTACACTGACTAGTCTTGATGAGGCTGAGGCATTAATGATGAATGCGTAATAGTTGGCATTAGAGCCCCTATTTATCTGATGCAAACCTTCAGTACAATATGTGCTTAATGAGGCTATTTTGATTCTGTGCAAGAATAAAGTTAAATAGCTGGGCTTGTTTAGCTAGAATGGCCGCATAAGTTGATTGAATCAAAGGAATACAGCGCATTATGCAAATTGTTACATGGAATGTGAATAGCCTTAAAGTGCGGCTGCCGCAGGTGTTGGAGTGGTTGGCGGCTAATCCGGAAGTCACCGCGCTTTGCCTGCAAGAAACAAAAATGGAAGACGTTAATTTCCCGCAGGCAGTGATAGAGGCTGCGGGTTTTCATGTGGTGTTTGCCGGACAAAAAACGTATAACGGCGTGGCGATTATTGCACGGGAAGCAATCAGCGATGTGGTGGTGAATATCCCCGGTTTTGTCGATCATCAGGTTCGCCTGATTGCCGCTACGGTAAAAGGGGTACGCCTTGTTTGTGCTTATATTCCTAATGGCCAATCATTAGATTCAGATAAATACCCGTATAAATTATCTTGGCTTCTTGCGATGACGGCGTGGTTGAAAACAGAAATGGCCGTGCATTCAAAATTAGCCTTGCTGGGTGATTATAATATTGCTCCCCATGATATCGATGTGCATGATCCGGCAAAATGGGTAGGGCAGGTTTTAGTTTCAGAGCCAGAGCGCGATGCATTTCAGGCTTTACTAGATTTAGGCTTAACGGACTCATATCGTTTATTTGATCAGCCGGAGAAGTCGTTTTCTTGGTGGGATTATCGTGGTTTTGGGTTTAGAAAGAACGCCGGTATGCGAATAGATCATATTTTATTATCGAAAGAATTAGTGCCTTTATGCAGTGCTTGCGTGATTGATCGTGAGCCTAGAAAAAATGAGCGGCCGTCTGATCACACGCCGGTGATTGCCAGCCTGTCGATTTAAGCTATATGTAGTAAATAAACCCCAAAGAGAATCTGTATGGATAAGGCTAAATTATTATCGGGTAGCAGTTTATTTTGCGATTTAAGTTATGCAGAATTAACTGAGCTGGCTACTCAGACTGAGTTACGCAGCTTGCGCGCTAAGCAAATGGTGGTGGTGCAGGGCTCGGTGGGGGATGAGATGTTTGCGGTTTTGCATGGTCGTTTAAAAGTGGTGCGCAGCAGCGATGAAGGCAAAGAAGCAACCATTTGCATTCTGGAAGCCGGAGAAATGTTTGGCGAAATCGCCATGCTGGATGGCGGCCTGCGCACGGCCACGGTAGAAACGTTAGAGCCTTGTGAGCTGCTGGTTTTACGCCGCGATAGCGTGATGCAGCATCTGGAGCAGCACCCTAAGGTAATGCATCAGATGATTTCTGCGCTTTGCCAGCGCCTGCGTAATGTGGATGATTTTTTGCAAGACACGCTGTTTTTGAACTTGCCTCAGCGCCTTGGTAAAACGCTCAAGCAGCTGGCTAAGCAGCATGGTATTAAAGATGAAAATGGCGTGCTGATTGATTTAAAACTCACTCAGCAAGAGCTGGCCAATATGGTGGGCTCTAGCCGTGAAAGTGTAAATAAACAGCTGAGCGTATGGATGGAATACGGCTGGGTTCAGATGGATATGGGTTTTATTCGCTTGGTGCAGATGGATCAACTACCCGGGCATCCTTATTCTACTTAAGTAAAACAATGCCGAGCCTATGCTCGGCATTGTTTTATTTCTCAGCCAGCTTAGTGCCCGAATCCGCATAAGCGTAGTAATTCTTCCATGCGCCGTAGACTAAATTAGGATATTCGGCACGGCCAAGGCTGCCGTTATAGCGGCCTAATGCACGGAAGTAATCGCCGTTTTCTATATCAAGGTAATGCCGCAAAATAGTGCAGCCGTAGCGCAAATTCGTATTCATATCGAATAAATTATGCGTGCCGCTACCAATCGATCTTTGCCAGAAAGGCATAACCTGCATCAAGCCCCTTGCACCCACTACCGATAATGCATAGCGATTAAAGCCGCTTTCCACATGCACCAAGCCCAAAACGAGCTGCGGGTCTAAACCCGCGCGACTGGCCTCGTAATGAATGGCGGTGAGTAGGGTGCGACGGATAAATTCATCGGGAATGCGCTTGGCTAAGCGGGCCGACATGGCCGCAAGCCAGACTTCCCCCTCGGCTGGGCTTGCAAAGACTAATCTGGGCGATTGCCCGTCATTAATCGATCTTTGCATCGAGGTTTGCACATTCGAGGAGAGTTGCTCTTCTTTTTGCGCGCCCGCGTAGGCAAAGCTGCAAAAAACCAAGCTAATTAAAAAATAGTAGCGCTTAAACATGGGATTTTTTCTGATTAATCAGCTTGGAATGTAGCTTTATCGCTTGAATTGGTCAACAAGCGGCAATTAATCTTACGGCTAAGGGCTGGCCATCGTTCGCTAAAGCGATTAAACGGTCGATATTTGGGTGCTTTCCGGGGAAGGTCAGCGCATCTTGGCTATGCTCTGCATAAAGGCGGATGCCTTTTGCTGCTGCAATGGGGTTGATGGCACCAAATTCTTGGTACAGGGCATGATAAACGCGCAAGCTACCTGCTTGGCCGGGTTTATTTTCAATGAGTGCAAGCACCGTTTCGCCATCAAGTAATTCAAGCGCGGATAAATGATCAATAGTGGGCAGGCTGGCAAGTACATCGGCAAAAAGCATGGGAAATCCTGTGTTTATGACTGAATGAAATTACGTTACGGAAAAACACAACACGGTGGGGGACACGTCCGTGCCCACGCAGAGAGTAGCACGGACAAGTAGGCATTAAGTTAAGGTTTGCTCATGGAGTGAGGCGATATTTATAGGGCGTACAACGACGCAGCTGTTGCCCGCAGAGGCTCGGTGCGCAAGAAAAACGACTTACACATTCTATATGACTTGGTCGATGTTTATTTCTCAAAATAATCTATCCGCCAGCCCCGAATGGTCTTATCGGGGATCCAGCAGAGGTGCTGGATTTCCGAAAGAAGTACTCGGGGATGACGCTTTTTGAGTAGGGCTATAGCTCGTCAAACGAGGCATCATTGGGGCCTAGTTTTTGCGGATGTAGCCAGCTGATATCACGCAAGCTGTGTTGTATTAATTGATCGACGCCCAATAGCTTGGCAAAAATGGCCATGCGGATGGGCACGCCATTGTCGGTCTGGCGGAAAATCGCCAGCCTTGGATCTTGGTTTAAATCGGTGGAGAGATCATTGGCACCGGAGCGGCTGTCTCTGGGCAGCGGGTGCATCACAATCACATCGGGCTTGCAGAAGGTATCAACGGCACGCAAATTAATCTGGAAGTTTTCACCGTAGCCTTCCATTACTTCACCCTGCATACGCTCTTTTTGTACACGGGTTGCGTAGATGACGTCTGCGCCTGCCAAGCCTGCTACCAGATTATCAGTGCATTCAATCACATTTCCATTGCGGCTGGCTGCATCCAGAATGCTGCTGGGCATTTCGAGGCCAGCAGGGGCGAGTAGGGTGATTTTTAGCCCTTGGTAGAGGCCAAGCAACTTGGCCAGTGAATGCGCAGCGCGGCCATGTTTTAAATCGCCAACTAGCGCAATGTGGCTGCCATCAATGAGCTTATTGAGGCGCGAAAATTCGCGCTCCATGGTGTAAAGGTCAAGCAGCGCTTGAGTGGGGTGCTCGCCGGGGCCATCGCCGCCGTTAATGATGGGGATATTACTGGCCTGGGCGAATTCGGCTACTGCGCCTTGCTCGGGGTGGCGCACCACAATCACATCGGCGTAGCCGCTAACGACGCGGCTGGTGTCGTAAATTGATTCACCCTTGGCCATCGATGAAAAAGTAAAACCGGTGGTATCGCAAACCGAACCACCAAGGCGGCAGAATGCTGCGCCAAAGCTGATGCGGGTACGGGTGCTGGCCTCAAAAAATAGATTGGCCAGCACGGCTCCTTCGAGCACACGGCAGGTTTTTTGCCTCCGGGCGACAGGCTGCATGATATCGGCGATACGAAATAGCTCTTCTACCGATTCACGTGAAAATTGCTCTACAGAGAGGAGGTGAGGTGCCCAATGTGCTTGGGGCATATCTACACTCTGTGTGGTTAGGGTGTGCTGGCTGAGGATTTCCGCAAGAAAACGCTCAACAATGGTGGGCATGCTGCGGTGTTCGTTGGAAGTATTGGGCAGTAACCAGCTATCTAAAGCGCGGCGGCTCACGCCTAAACGCTCGGTGAGCGCATCACGGGTGAGGTTGAGCAGACGCATGGCATCGCGAAGAATGGTTTGTTGAGCGGATTGCATGGTGGCACCTTATCTACACATTGCGTGGATTGTGTGCTTTTTTTAGGGCGTGTGCAATACGCTTTGTGTCGTTTTATATGCAGGCGAGCGGAAAATTAATGATTGCTCAGCGCTGTATAGGTGTGGATTTTGTATTTTAATGGATTAACTAAGCGGGTTTTAAGCGGCAAGAGCTGCTTGAGCTATGTGCAAAATAAGTGCTTTACGCACCCGCCGCATCGCTACCCCAGACGTCTTCCATTGGGATTAAGCCTGCTACGCGCTGGCTTTCAATCACGCCAATAATGCTGTAGTCGATGTCTTCGCTGTCTCTTTCAACAATATCAAGCAGGGGGTGCCATTCCTTATTAAAAATGGCGGCCACAATAGGGGTTTGCTCGCTACGGCCCGGGCGTTTCACAATGCCGACCTCGCCATTGAGTAACTGCACTACGGCGCCTGGCGGATAAAGCCCCATGGTCTGGGTAAACAGCCGGCCAAGTTTTACATCGATGCTATTGGCAGATCCGGTGAGCGAGGTCAGCAGGGCGAGATCTGAAAGCTGCCCGCGTCGCCAGGCATTACGGGTGAGCATGGCGCAGTAGCGGTCGGCAATACCAATCAGCCGGGCTTCAAAATGAATCGCGTCGCCAGAGAGTTGCTGAGGGTAGCCACTGCCGTCGGGTATTTCGTGATGCTGCAATACATAATCTAGCCAGAGCGGATCAGTCACGCCTAATTTACGCAGCAGATCACGGCCTTCTACCGGGTGTACCTGCATCATCAGCCTTTGTTCATCGCTGAGCGGGCCGGATTGGGTTGATAGTTTTTCCTGAATGGCATACATGCCGATATTCATGGTCAGTGCCGCGGCGACCACTGGCCGGCGTTCTGTGGGCGAACGGCCTAAGTCGCGTAGTGCCAGCTCAACCACACAGGCCACATTAATGGCATGCCGGATTGCGTAGGTACCATCCTGGCGCAGCATAATCATGCCAATCACTACATTGCGATTTAGATCGCAAGCACGGCCGAGGTGATCCGCAATGGTGCCGATATGGCTAGGGAATACCCCTGAGTAAGTTTCTGACTTACTTAAGATTCGATCAAGTGCGGCGCGTGATTCAAAAACGAATCGGGGTGCCGATGCGGGACGCGATACTTTCTGTCCGCTTGGGCGGGGTGATGTGGCCATGCAAAGCTCCGTATATATCCTTGTCATTTTAGCTGAATAAATAGCAAGGAGAAGGAGTGCCATGATAATTGAATCATGTTTATTAAAAATTAATATTCAAGCATTTTTGCAAGCTGTGGCAGTAATTGAACACGGTTTGAAGCGCTGCACTTTTAATGGCTAGCCTGCCAATGAGCATAGCGCAATATACCTTGCTTTTTCTGCATACAAAAATGGCTGCACGGTTCGCTGCAGCCATTTTGTGTTTTTGTTAGTCTGCTTCATCCATCCACATCAGCTGGATGGCTTCTAATATTTTTTCGCCGCAGTGTTTGGCATCGTCATTAAAGCCTTCTAATTCCATAACCCATTGCATTAAATCGGTAAAACGCACGGTTTTAGGGTCTAGATCAGGAAATTTATCGGCCAGTTGAATGGCAATTTCGCGGGAATCTGTCCATTTCATGATTGAATCCTTTTTCGTCACTACGATCAGATGTCGGGTTCCGTGCCATTTGATCTAGCGGCACAGGTAGGCCGTAAATTAATGGTGCTCGCGCGCGTGGTTGACCGTGTATTTAGGAATCTCGACTACTAAATCAGTATCTTCAACAATCGATTGGCAGGAAAGACGAGATTCGGATTCTAAGCCCCATGCTTTATCCAGCATATCGTCTTCTAGCTCATCAGATGGCGCAAGCGATTTAAAGCCTTCACGAATAATCACGTGGCAGGTGGTGCAGGCACAGGATTTTTCGCAAGCGTGTTCGATTTCAATATCGTTGGCGAGTAGCACATCGCAAATCGACGTGCCCGCTTCGGCTTCCAGCACTGCACCTTCAGGGCAAAGCTGGGGGTGGGGCAGAACTACAATTTGAATCATGATTCATCCTTGGTATAGCGGCTCATTACACAAAAACCCACTCTTGAATCTTTCCAAGCAACACTTAATGAATTTCTTAGTGTGCTCTGTATTCTTACTGATTTTTGTGTCTACAGATTTTGGGGTTTTAGAATTTACATCTCTGCAATATTCTGGCCAGCTAGGCCTCGTTTTACCGCAGCATCCATGCGTTTAGCGGCGAAGTCGCCTGTTGCTTCGTTCAGCTTTTCGGTGGCGGTATGGATGGCATTGGCGTCTTTGTCCTGCATGCTACTTAGTAGCAGCTGCAAGCTGGCTTTAATAGCTGCTCGCTCTTCAGTATTAAGTAAATCGCCATCTTGCTCCAACGCGGCTGTGCTGGCATTGAAGATGGATTCGGCATCAACGAGTGCTTCGGCCAGCTTACGCGCTTGCACATCGGCACTGGCATATTGCATAGAGTCGGTCAGCATGGTGGCGATTTCATCGTCAGATAGGCCGTAAGAAGGCTTCACCATAATGCTGGCCTCAACCCCTGATGAGAGTTCTTTTGCCGCAACGGATAATAATCCATCGGCATCCACCTGAAAGGTGACGCGAATTCGCGCAGCGCCTGCCACCATGGGCGGAATACCGCGCAGCTCAAAGCGTGCCAGGCTGCGGCAATCGCTCACCAGCTCGCGCTCGCCCTGCAATACATGGATGGCCATGGCAGTTTGGCCATCTTTAAAGGTGGTGAATTCTTGTGCTCTGGCGGTAGGAATGGTGCTGTTTCTAGGGATGATTTTTTCGACCAGATTGCCCATGGTTTCCAGCCCAAGGGAAAGCGGAATCACGTCCAGCAGCAGCCATTCATCTTCACCCTTATTGCCAGCCAGCACATTGGCCTGAATCGCCGCGCCAATGGCAACGACTTTATCGGGGTCTAAATTGGTAAGCGGCTCTTGCTTAAAGAAATCAGCTACGGCATGGCGGATTTGCGGCATGCGAGTAGCGCCGCCCACCATGACGACGCCCTTGATATCACTGACTTGCAGCTTGGCATCGCGTAAAGCTTTACGCACAGGCGTGATGGTATTGCTGACAAGGGTGGCCGTGATCTGGTGGAAGGTTTCTACGCTCAGCTCCACATCAACTACAACGCCTTCACTGAGCACCGCTGTGATGCGGGTAGTGGGGTGATCAGAAAGCGCTTCTTTGGCTTCACGGGCGCGAGTTAGCAACACACGGGCATCGTGGGCATTCAGTGCGGATAAGCCTGCTTCTTGCAAAATCCAGCAGTAAATGCGGTGATCAAAATCATCTCCACCCAGCTTTGAATCGCCCGAAGTGGCGCGCACTTCAAACAAGCCACGCGTCAGCTCCAAGATGGACACATCAAAGGTGCCGCCACCTAGATCGTAAATCACATAAGTGCCTTCGCTACCATTATCCAAGCCATAGGCAATGGCCGCAGCGGTGGGTTCATTCAGTAAGCGCAATACATTCAGGCCAGCGATGCGGGCAGCATCTTTTGTGGCCTGGCGCTGTGCATCGTCAAAATAGGCCGGTACGGTAATGACAGCCCCAACTAGCTCGCCACCCAAGCTTTGCTCGGCGCGGGTTTTGAGTGCGCGTAAAATATCGGCGGAGACTTCGACCGGGCTTTTAATCCCTGCACGGGTGGCGATTTTAAGCATGCCCGGCTCGTCCACAAAGCGGTAAGGCGTGGCTAAGTCGGCAATATCATTGATACCACGGCCCATAAAACGTTTTACCGAGCTGATGGTATTGCTTGGATCATCGTTTTGGCGCGCCAGTGCGCTGCTGCCCACGTGAATTGCGCCATCCTTGCCATAGTTCACCACAGACGCCAGCAAAGTGCGGCCTTGCTCATCGGGTAAACAGGCGGCGCTGCCGCTTTTTACTGAGGCGACTAAGGAGTTGGTCGTGCCAAGATCAATGCCTACTGCGAGGCGGTGTTGATGCGGCTCGGCAAACATTCCAGGCTCAGAAATTTGTAGTAAGGCCATGTTTCATCCGTAAGATAGCTTGGTGCGCTGTCACTATTCAGGTTCGCAAAAAACACGAGGTAAAACCGGATCATTTCATCAAGTCTTCTCTGTGTAACTCCGTGTCCTCTGTGGTTCAAGGGTGGGTTTTAGCGCTCTGATAATGAGCGACTAAAACAGCAGGGTTTCGATGGCGTCGCCAATTTCCTGCTCTAATTTTTCCATAAAGCGAAGTTTACGCACGGCAACCGTTGCCGCGCTTAAATCATGGGTTTCGTCCAGCAGACTGGCAAGGTGTTGCTCTAGCGCGCTGGTTTCAGCGGCGAGCTCTCTGCCGATATTTTCCAGACTTTCAATATTTTGCGTGGCTTTTGCATCGCCAATCGCCTCACGCCATTCCATTTGATTCATTAAAAAATCAATCGGCATAGCGGTATTGCTTTCTTCCTGCGTGTCGACGCCGGCCAGCTTTAATAAATAGCGGCCACGGTTGATCGGCGATTTGAGCGTTTGATAGGCTTCATTGACTTGAGTGGCAATCTGCAAGCTCATACGGCGCATGGCATCGCTTTCGCTGGCAAAGCGATCAGGATGATAAGTTGCAAGTAAGGAGCGGTAATTGCTGTCAATGCTGCGCTGATCGAGGGCAAACTGGGCAGGTAAGTCGAAAAGGGCGAAGTGGTTTTGCGTAAAGTCGAAGTTCATGGCATTTTTTGGCGGGGAAGGGGATGAAATGCGGCTTTAAAACCCAAATCTTAAACCACGGAGGAAAAGGAGACCGCGGAGTTACACTGAGAAAAACTAATTTTAGAGTGGGTGTTCTCTAGTTTGTTTTTCTCGTTTTTTTCTCCGTGAGCTCCGTGTTGAAGATTTATGGTTTTAAAGGTTTTCTGCATTTGCGTACTAAACGTTAAAGCTTTCGCCGCAGCCGCACTCGTTTTTAACGTTGGGGTTATTAAATTTAAACCCTTCGTTTAGACCTTCTTTGGTGAAGTCCAGCTCGGTGCCGTCTAGATAGGCGAGTGATTTGCTGTCGGTGAAGATTTTTACGCCGAAGCTTTCAAACGCCAGGTCTTCCTCTTTGGCCATATCGACAAATTCGAGCTTATACGCCATGCCAGAACAGCCTGAGGTTTTAACGGCCAAACGCACGCCTAGACCTTTGCCACGCTTTGCTAGAAAGTTGGAAATATGGGTTGCTGCGCTTTCGCTTAATGTAAGAGCCATTTTTTTGCCTCGCAATAAATACCTTAGGGCGTGAAGTCCGAGGTGTTTTTCGGACTATTACGCCGCTAGGTGAACCACATCAGTATTAACCGTGCTTGGTTTTGTAATCTGCTACCGCTGCTTTAATAGCGTCTTCTGCCAGGATAGAGCAGTGGATTTTAACCGGTGGCAGCGCTAATTCCTCGGCAATTTGTGTGTTTTTAATGCTCAAAGCTTGATCGAGCGTCTTGCCCTTTACCCATTCGGTAACGAGGGACGACGATGCAATCGCCGAGCCACAGCCGTAGGTTTTAAACTTGGCATCTTCGATAATGCCATCTGCGCCCACTTTGATTTGCAGCTTCATCACGTCGCCACAGGCCGGAGCGCCCACCATGCCAGTGCCTACGGTGTCGTCGCCTTTTTCAAACGCGCCAACATTACGTGGGTTTTCATAGTGATCCAGAACTTGTTCGCTGTATGCCATTTTGTGTGCCTCTTGATTCGGTTATTACGGTACTGGTTTGCTGTTAAGTCAACTTTGTTCTGGCGATGGATCGCTGTTCTGAGCAAGGCGCAAAGTGGCGACGTTTACAATTGTAAACGAGCTACTTTGCAACGCAGCTCAGGACGGCGAGGCGCGCCAGATTAGTGAGCAGCCCATTCGATTGTGGATATGTCTATGCCTTCTTTGTACATATCCCAAAGCGGCGACAGCTCGCGCAGTTTGCCGATTTTGCTGCGGATCAGGGCAATCGCAAAGTCGATTTCTTCCACGGTATTAAAGCGACCGATGGTGAAGCGAATCGACGAATGCGCCAGCTCATCCGAGCGGCCAAGGGCCCGCAATACATAGGAAGGCTCTAAAGACGCCGATGTACACGCAGAGCCGCTGGATACGGCCAGCTCTTTTAATGCCATCACGAGTGATTCACCTTCAACGTAGTTAAAGCTCACATTCAGATTATGTGGAACACGTTGTTCCATATCACCATTCAGGTGGACTTCTTCGATGTCGGACAATCCTGCCCACAGGCGGTCGCGCAGCATACGCATGCGTTCCAGCTCGGTGCCCATATCTTCTTTAGCAATGCGGAATGCTTCACCCATACCAACGATTTGGTGCGTAGCCAGTGTGCCAGAGCGGAAACCGCGCTCATGTCCGCCACCGTGCATTTGTGCTTCTAAGCGGATACGTGGTTTGCGGCGGATATACAGCGCGCCGATGCCCTTAGGGCCGTAAGTCTTGTGTGCTGAAAAGCTCATTAAATCGACTTTTAATACGCTTAAGTCGATGGCGATTTTGCCAGTGGCTTGCGCGCTGTCCACGTGGAAAATAATGCCTTTTTCGCGGCAAATTTCACCAATGGTGGCGATGTCCTGAATCACGCCAATTTCGTTATTCACCGACATCACCGAGATCAGGATGGTGTCTGGGCGAATGGCGGCTTTCAGCACATCCAAATCAAGCAGGCCGTTGTCTTTTACATCTAAATAAGTGACTTCAAAGCCTTCGCGTTCCAGCTCGCGCATGGTATCCAAAATGGCTTTGTGTTCTGTTTTTACAGTAATTAAATGCTTACCTTTGGCTTGGTAAAAGTGCGCTGCACCTTTTAAGGCTAGGTTGTTGGATTCGGTTGCGCCGGAAGTCCAGACGATTTCTTTTGGATCGCAATTAACCAGCGCGGCAACCTGTTCACGCGCTTCTTCTACCGCAGCTTCTGCTTCCCAGCCAAAGGCGTGTGAGCGTGAAGCCGGGTTGCCGAAGTGCTCGGTTAAACAGGGAATCATCTTGGCGGCTACACGTGGATCAACCGGTGTGGTGGCTGAGTAGTCAAGATAGATAGGTTTGGTCGCGCTCATTTTGCGGATGCTCCGGATTCAATACGAGAAGGCTTGATACTGCCGAGTAAAATGCTGTCATTGCAGCGTTTTTGCTTGGCCTGATGTTTGTCTATCAACTGCGCCAGACTGATCGAGGCGAGGTAATCAAAGATCGTGCTGTTCAGACTCGCCCAAAGGTCGTGCGTCATACATCGTCCTTCGTCATGGCAGTTTTCTTTGCCGCCACATTGGGTGGCGTCCAGTGGCTCGTCCACCGCTAAAATAATATCGGCAACGGTAATCAGACTGGCGTCTTTGGCCAGGCAATAGCCGCCGCCAGGCCCGCGTACGCTGTCTACCAGCTCGCGTCGGCGCAGCTTGCCAAACAGTTGCTCTAGATAGGAGAGCGAAATATGTTGGCGTTCACTAATGCCGGAAAGCGTTACCGGCCCTGCGGATTCTCGCAGTGCAAGGTCTAGCATTGCCGTTACAGCAAAACGGCCTTTGGTCGTCAGTCGCATGATTTTCCTCTCATTACAGGCCAATCCTAAAATACCAGAGTGATTTAGTCAAGTATTAATGAGGGGGCGTAAGTTGGGAGTAGGTGGCTTATATGAGGGAGAAGTGAGTGGTGATCTGTTTCGACTCCCCTCTCCCAAACATTTAATCCACAATCCGGTTGAGATAGCTTGGATCAAACTGATCGCCCTCTGCGCGTTCTGCCTCGCAATTGAGGCCAAGCTGTTCAAGCTTGGCCAGAATGGCTTCGATGCGCTTATCGGTGCAAACCGAATGATCGAGCATGCCGTGAATGGCTTTTACGATGGGGTCATTCATGTCGGCAGAAATACCATAGGCTGAAAAGCCCATTTGCTCGGCTTTCGCCGCCCTGGATTTATCTGCTTCTTCAATAATTCGGGCGGGAATGCCCACTGCGGTGGCATTGCGAGGGACGTCTTTGACTAGCACTGCGTTCGAGCCGACTTTGCCGCCCTCGTGTACGGTAATCGGGCCAAGGATTTTTGCGCCTGCGCCCACAATCACGCCGCGCTCTAAAGTAGGGTGGCGTTTGCCTTTATTCCAAGACGTGCCACCTAGCGTTACGCCATGATAAAGCGTGCAATCGTCACCAATTTCTGCGGTTTCGCCAATCACAATACCCATGCCGTGATCGATAAACACGCGGCGGCCAATCGTTGCGCCTGGATGGATCTCAATGCCGGTGATAAAGCGTGAAAAGTGCGACACCATCCGCGCTAGTAGCTTGCAATCCCTTCGCCACAAACCATTCGCTACTAAGTGCAGTGAAAGCGCATGAAACCCCGGATAACAGCAGACCACTTCCAGAATATTGCGGGCGGCAGGGTCGCGGTCGAAGACCACAGAGATATTTTCACGCAGGCGAGCAAGCATAGTGGGGTAAGCAGCTGGGGCTAAAGTTGAGCATTTTACTCGACTTTGAGTACTAAGGGGAGCGCTTACTGGAGGCAGTGGCTATGATGAAAGCGAAATTGTAGGATTAATCGGATATTACGCAGGCATTTATGAGCGGGCTTAATTTTAATGAAGTAGAGGCAATCTGCAGTGGCTGCCACAGCGATCCTTTTGCCGTGCTCGGCATGCATCTGGATGGCAGCACGCTTTGCGTGAGGGCATTTTTGCCAGAGGCCGGTGCTTGTGTGGTGATTGATAGCGCAACAGGCCGCCGTCTTGCATCCTTAAGCCAGATTGACGAGCGAGGCTTATTTGCTGGCCGCATCCCTCGGCGCAAAAAAGCATTTAGCTATCGCCTTGCGGTGCAGTGGGGTGAGCAAGAAGTTTTGCTGGACGATCCTTATCGTTTTGCGCCGATTTTGGGTGAGATGGATGTATGGCTATTAAGTGAAGGCACGCATCATCGCCCCTTTGAAAAACTGGGTGCTCATCCGCAGGAAATAGATGGCGTAAGCGGCGTGGCTTTTGCTGTGTGGGCACCAAACGCCCAGCGGGTCGCGGTGGTCGGAGATTTTAATCTTTGGGATGCGCGCCGACATGGCATGCGTTTGCGGCAGGAATGCGGCGTATGGGAGATTTTTATTCCCGCCGCCCCGCAAGGTGTTTGTTATAAGTTCGAGATTCTTGATCAGGCGGGCGCTCGTCATCTAAAGGCCGACCCTTACGCCTTTGCCGCCGAGCTGAGCCCCGGCACAGCTTCCAAAGTGGCGGGATGTTTGCCCAAAGTGCCTGAATTTGCAGGCAGGCGGGCGGCGAATCAGGGCGATGCACCCATCAGCATTTATGAAATTCATTTAGGCTCTTGGCGGCGCGTGCCGGAAGACGGCCATCGTAGCCTCAACTGGCATGAGTTGGCCGCGCAGTTGCTTCCCTATGTTAAAGCGCTGGGCTTTACGCATGTGGAGCTATTGCCCATCAGCGAGTTTCCTTTTGATGGCTCATGGGGCTATCAGCCTTTGGGCTTGTACGCGCCGACGGCAAGGCTGGGCAGTGCGGAGGATTTTAAATCTTTTGTGCAAACCGCACATGAAATGGGCTTGGGCGTTTTGCTTGACTGGGTGCCGGGGCATTTTCCGAGCGATGGTTTTGGCTTGGCGCAATTTGACGGCACGCCCCTGTTTGAACACAGCGATCCAAAGGAAGGCTTTCATCATGATTGGAAAACGCTGATTTACAATTATGGCCGCAATGAAGTTAAAAATTATTTAATTGGCAATGCCCTGTATTGGATAGAGCGCTTTGGTGTGGATGGCTTACGAGTCGATGCCGTAGCGTCGATGCTCTACCGCGATTATTCACGTGAGGTAGGGGAATGGATCCCGAATGAATTAGGTGGGCGGGAAAACTTAGAAGCCATTGCCTTTTTGCGTGAAATGAGCGAAATCCTCGCCAGCGAATGCCAATATGCGGTGACTTTTGCCGAAGAGTCGACGTCTTTTCCTGCCGTCACCCAGCCAGCCAATCGAGGCGGGCTGGGCTTTAATTACAAATGGAATATGGGTTGGATGCACGATAGCCTAGGCTATATGCAGCTCGATCCTATTTATCGGCAACATCATCACGATCAAATGACATTCAGCCTGATGTATGCCTTTGATGAGCGTTTTGTATTGCCGTTATCGCACGACGAAGTGGTGCATGGCAAAGGCTCGATATTAAGCCGTATGCCGGGGGATATCTGGCAGCAATTCGCTAATTTGCGCGCCTATTACGCCTTTATGTGGGCGCATCCGGGTAAAAAGCTTTTATTTATGGGATCAGAATGGGCGCAGCTTAGGGAATGGTCGCATCAGCATAGTCTAGATTGGCATTTGCTTGAATCAACATGGCATCGCGGCGTGCAAGCCTTGGTGCGAGATTTAAACCAAACTTACCAAAGCCAGCCCGCCCTATATCAAATTGATTTCGAAGCACGCGGCTTTAATTGGATTATTGCCAATGACGCACGGAATTCAATTTTCGCCTTTAGCCGCCATGCTGAAAATAACGATGATTTTGTGTTGATTATTAGCAACTTCACCCCTGAAGTGCGCTATCAATACCGAGTAGGCGTGCCCAAGGCGGGGCGCTATATTGAAATCATTAATACCGATTCGATGTATTACCAAGGCGGCAATGTGGGGAATGGCGAATGCCAGAGCGAAAACATCGCCAGCCAGCAATATCCGCAATCTTTATGCCTCACCATTCCCCCTTTAGCGACGATCTATTTAAAGTGGCTGGGTGAATAAATAATGTAGCTTGGATTTGCTGGTTTGTATCATTGTTGTGAACGATGAAACCAGCTAATCCATATATTTAGGCGGTTTGTATATTTGAAGGATTGTTAAATCTTAAACCACAGAGAACACTGAGGACGCAGAGATTCACAGAGGAATGCATTTTTAATAAATAGTTGATGGTTGTTTGGGTAAAAGAAAATGTTGGATTTTTAGTGAAAAATAAATATGCCATAAATGATTAATCTTTTTTGTGAATTTCTCTGTGGCGCTCTGTGTTCTCTGTGCCCTCTGTGGTTCAAGGTTTAGCCATTTATATTGCGTAATAAAAAGGGAGTACTTATGAAGCTGGAAGAAGGAACGCCGTATCCATTGGGAGCAACCTTTGATGGTGATGGTGTTAACTTTGCCTTGTTTTCTGAGCATGCCACGCGGATAGAGCTTTGCCTGTTTGATGCTTCAGGCATCAATGAAGCCGCGCGTTTTGAACTAACTGAATGCTCTAACGATATCTGGCATGGCTATTTGCCGGATGCGCCTGCTGGGCTGGTTTATGGCTACCGCGTGCATGGGCCTTACCAGCCTTTGCAGGGCCATCGCTTTAACCCTAACAAAGTGTTGCTCGATCCTTATGCTCGCGCCATTGTGGGCGAGTTTAATAATGATCCACGTAGCTTTGGCTATCAGGAAGATCAGCCCACTGCACTAGACCCGATCGATAATGCGGCGATTGCCTTAAAAGCCAAGGTAATTGCCGAGCCTTATGATTGGGAAAACGAGAAAGCGCCGCGCACGCCATGGGTGGAAACGGTGATTTACGAAGCGCATGTGCGCGGCATGACCATGCTGCACCCGGATGTACCAGAGGATATTCGCGGCAGCTATGCCGGTTTGGCGCATCCCGCCGTATTAGCGCATTTAAAAAAGCTGGGCATTACAGCAATTGAATTATTACCCGTGCATTTCTTTTTAGATGAATCGCATTTATTAAGGCAGGGATTAAGTAATTATTGGGGTTATAACAGCCTCGGTTTTTTTACCCCAGAAACGCATTATTGGTCGGGGCGGGAAGGCACTACGCCTTTATCTGAATTTCGCGATATGGTGAAAGCGCTGCATGGTATTGGTGTCGAGGTATTGCTGGATGTGGTGTTTAATCACACGGCAGAATCGAGCGATATGGGGCCCACTTTATCGTGGCGGGGCATTGATAACGCCAATTACTATGTATTAAGGCAGGGCCAGCTCGATCAATATGAAAACTGGACCGGCTGCGGCAATGTGCTTAATTTAAGTCACCCGCGTGTTTTGCAAATGGTGATGGATAGCCTGCGCTATTGGGTGAGCCAATGTCATGTGGATGGATTTAGATTTGATTTAGCGCCAATCTTAGGCCGGGTCGATCATCATTTTAGCCCGCAAGCACCCTTCTTTATTGCTATTCAGCAAGACCCCCTTTTATCGAGTGTGAAACTCATTGCCGAGCCTTGGGATATTGGCCACGGCGGCTATCAGCTTGGGCATTTTCCAAATGGCTGGGTGGAGTGGTCAGATCAGTTTCGTGATGTGATGCGCAAATTCTGGCTGCACGATGGTGTGCACCGCGCGCTCTTTGCCCAGCGCTTTGCTGCATCTAGCGATTCATTTCATCACCAGGGGCGGCGGCCGGTATCGGTGGTGAATTTTATTTGCGCCCATGACGGCTTTAATCTGCGCGATATGGTTTCGTATAACCACAAACATAATCAGGCCAATAAAGAGCATAACCGTGATGGGCATAATCATAATTTAAGCTGGAATTGCGGAGAAGAAGGCCCAAGCAAAGACGCGGGCGTGAATATCTTGCGATTACGTTCGATGAAAGCTATGCTGGCGACCGTTTTGTTAGCACAAGGCACGCCGATGTTTTTGGCGGGTGACGAGCTGGGACATACGCAGCAGGGCAATAACAATGCGTATTGTCAGGATAATGAAATCAATTGGCTGAATTGGCAGCAGGCTGAGCCGGGCCTTGCTGAATACGTGGCCGAGCTGATCGCGATTCGTAAATCCTGCTCTGTGTTGATGTCTGGCCGCTGGTGGACAGGCGTTCATGATGAATGGGGCAGGGCCGATGTGGAATGGCTCAACCCATCTGGCGCACCGCTGCATTCGCACGATTGGCAAGATGCAGGCGGCAGGGCGATGATGGTACAGCTAGGCGGGCGTTTATTGATCATGATTAATGCATCTGCTCACCAAGTACATTTTCGCTTGCCAGCAGGGATGTGGAGCCTGAGACTAGCTAGCACAGGGGACGCCGAATCAGAAATCAACCCCCACGATTGCCGCGTTGCGGCAAGGAGCGTGACGATTTTGGAGAGTAGTTGAGGTTCACTCCATGTGGCGAACTAAAGTTAAAAAGATCTTTTTAGTGCCTTCGGCACGTTGATTTAGGAACGGTAGCCACCGTGGGGGCGTTCTTTTCTTGAACGGCCAAGAAAAGAACCAAAAGAAGGCCGCCCCACGAAACACGAAGGCCCTCATCTGCGGACAATCGAGCGGTGGCTGCGGGACTCGCTCGCAGGCTCGCTCAAACAGGCATCAAAGAAACCCCGCCCGCTTGTTCCTCGCTTCGGCGTGTTTCAAGGGGATTCTAAAGCCCCGTGCAGAGAGTGTGGTCATTATGTTTTTCGTAGTTTGCAAAGGTAAAATCAAATTTAACTAGCTCATAAGTACGAATCGCGAAGCATTCCGTAGTTGCTCAATTGCTTTTCTCCGTGAAACTCCGTGTCCTCTGCGTCCTCCGTGGTTCAAGATTGGGGTTTTCGCGAGATCACCCCATTCATTTCAATAAGGAATACCGTTTGAAAGTCATCCACACACAGCCTATTGCTGGTCAACGCCCTGGTACTTCGGGCTTACGCAAGAAAGTCACCGTTTTTCAGCAGCCGCATTATTTAGAAAACTTTGTACAGGCTATTTTTGATGCTGTGCCCGCACTTAAGGGGGGCACGCTGGTGTTGGGTGGGGACGGGCGTTTTTATAATCGTGTGGCGGTGCAGATTATTTTGAAAATGGCTGCTGCCAATGGTGTCGCTCAGGTGATTCTCGGGCGGGGCGGGATTTTGTCTACGCCAGCGGCGAGCGCTGTGATTCGCAAATACGCGGCTACGGGCGGGATTGTTTTATCGGCCTCGCATAATCCGGGTGGGCCGGATGGCGATTTTGGCATTAAATACAATACTGATAACGGTGGCCCCGCAGCAGAAAAAATCACCGAAGCCATTTACCAGCACACCACGACTATCCGCCAATATCAGATCAGTGATGCAGCGGATTTAGATTTAGACGTATTAGGCAGCCTTAGCGTGGCAGGCATGGCGGTGGAGATCATCGATCCTGTGGCCGATTACGCCGTGCTGATGCAGGACTTATTTGATTTTGACGCGATCCGCGCATGGTTTGCTGCAGGCCACCGTATGCAATTTGACGCCATGTCGGCAGTCGCTGGCCCTTATGCGGTGGAGATTATCGAAGGTCTGCTCGCCGCGCCGCGTGGCACGGTGGTGAATGGCGTGCCGCTGGAAGACTTTGGCGGCCATCATCCCGATCCTAATCCCGCCCATGCCACCGCGCTGATTGCCGCTATGTCTGCGACCAATGCGCCAGACTTTGGCGCGGCCAGCGATGGTGATGCAGACCGGAATATGGTGCTGGGTCGCAACTTTGTCGTTACACCATCGGACAGCCTAGCCGTATTGGCTGCCAACGCTACTTTGGTACCGGGCTATCGCAAAGGTTTGGCCGGTGTGGCTAGATCCATGCCGACGTCCGCAGCGGTGGATGCCGTGGCTAAAGCGCTGGGTATTGCCTGCTATGAAACGCCAACGGGTTGGAAGTTTTTTGGCAACCTGCTCGATGCGGGCAAGGTGACGCTCTGTGGTGAAGAGAGCTACGGCACAGGCTCGGATCATGTGCGGGAAAAAGACGGCGTATGGGCAGTGTTGTTCTGGCTGAATTTGCTGGCGGTGACGGGTAAATCGGTCGAGGAAATCATTACCGCACATTGGGCACGTTTTGGCCGCCATATTTATTCCCGCCATGATTTTGAAGAGATCGCCAGCGATGCAGCGGAAAGCTTGATGACCGCACTCAGAGCACGTTTGCCCGAGTTGGCAGGGCAGAGCTTGGGCGGCCAAGTGGTGAGCCTTGCCGATGATTTTGCTTACGATGATCCGGTCGATGGCTCGCATAGCGCCAAGCAGGGTGTGCGGATTATTTTTGCTAATGGTGATCGGATTATTTACCGGCTTTCAGGTACAGGCACGGCAGGGGCGACGCTAAGGGTTTATCTGGAAAAATATCAGGCGGATATTGTCCGGCACAGTGTGGAAACGCAGACGGCTCTCGCTGACTTAATTGCGGTTTCACGCGAGCTTGCACAAATTAAATCTTTTACCGGCATGGTTCAGCCTACGGTTGTGACTTAAGCCTGCTTGTGGTGCTTCCTTGCTGATTTGCATTGTGGTTTTGGGCGATGTAAATCAGCATTTATCTATTCAGCTTAAATAATCTGCCTGACGCACCGCTAGGCCATGCTGGGTGGTGGCTGTGAGGTTCTTCTCTTTTTTGTCGTTCTTTACTCTTTTTTATTTGTGCTTTTGAATGGCCTTGGGGGTTTAAGGTTTTGTTTATAAAAAGTAATATAATTTTATA
The DNA here is from genome assembly GCF_000969645.2 of Janthinobacterium sp. B9-8. Taxonomy (NCBI): domain Bacteria; kingdom Pseudomonadati; phylum Pseudomonadota; class Betaproteobacteria; order Burkholderiales; family Oxalobacteraceae; genus Janthinobacterium; species Janthinobacterium sp. B9-8. The sequence goes on along the minus strand of NZ_CP014222.1, from coordinate 2,539,201 downwards.
CTTATACCCGATGGGTAATATACCCAAATCCTTTTGAATGATTTTAAGTCTAAGCCGTTTACAATCAGGCTTTATTCATTGAGTTCAATATTGAATCAACATCGCTTTTAATAAGTGGTGCCGGGTTTGATATTTAAAAGGAGTTGGCATGCGTATCACCCTTCCTCTTATTCTTGCGTTAACGCTTTCAGCGTGTGCCACCAATGATCTGGGGGAAAAGCGCGATTTAAACAAAACCGAGCTGGGCGCTTTGATCGGTGTGGTAGGCGGTGCGGTGGCTGGCGCTGCAATTAATCATAATAACCGTGGCAAGGGTGCATTGATTGGTGCTGTGGGCGGTGGCTTGGCTGGTGGTGGCATTGGTTACTATATGGATAAGCAAACTAAAGATTTTCAGCAGCAATTAGCGGCAGAAATTCAGCGTGGCGATATCACTGTACAAAAAATGGCCGATCAATCCCTGTTGGTCAGCATGACATCCAATACCGGCTTTGATACCAATTCTTCGGTCCTTAAATCTGCTTATACCCCGACACTCGATAAAATTGCCAAAATTGTGAATCAGTACGGCAAAACCAGTGTTTCTATTGTGGGCCATACCGATAACACTGGTAGCGTTGCCATTAATCAAAGCGTTTCCGAGCGCCGCGCTCAGGCAGTATCGGATTATTTTGTGAGCCGCAATGTGAATGCCATTCGTCTTGATGCATCTGGCCGAGGTAAGGCAGAGCCGCGTGCTAGCAATGATACTGAAGCAGGCCGTAGCTTAAATCGCCGTGTTGAATTACGGATTGTGCCGGTTGCTGCATAAGGCTTGATGGCGTAGCAATATTTTATATAAAGCTAAATCTTGAGCAGCAGAGAACACAGATGGCCATAGGGTTTGATCGCAAAGAATGATTACTGATCGTCCATATCGGCAATCAAAAGCTTTGTTTGGCCCTGTCTTCCCCTATTGAGGACAAGCGGTGGTTTTTGTGTTCTTTGTGGCTTAAGATTTTTAGCGCTTTCTATTTATTGTTGATCTGATCAGGTTTAGCCATTCGGCGGCTTTGATTGTGAAAAATGCCGTAGATCCGTACACTGCTGCCCTTTCTTACTGTGGGCGCTTTTATGCTTTATTCCCTTCGAATGCTTTTGATGTCGGTGCACTTTATTGTGGCAGGCATGATCGGCATCCTGATTGGCCTGTGCCGCCCATTTAATCCTGATAACAGCCGGCTTTGTGGTCGTCTTTATTCCTTGCCTGCCATGCGCATTCTTGGCTTTAAAGTGAGAAAAGACGTAGAAGGCTTGCTAGAACATCAGCGCTCTTGCGTGATTATTGCAAATCATCAATCGAATTATGATTTATTTGTTTTTGGCGGCGTGGTGCCTGCGCGCACCGTGACGATTGGTAAAAAAAGCCTGAAGTGGATTCCATTTTTTGGTCAGTTATTCTGGCTGGCTGGCAATGTACTGATCGATCGTGGTAATGCGCAGCGGGCTAAAAAAGCCATGCTATCGACCACCGATACCTTGCAGCATCAAGATACGTCGATCTGGGTATTTGTAGAAGGCACGCGTAATAAAGGCCGTGGTTTATTGCCATTTAAAAAAGGTGCATTCCAAATGGCGATTAGTGCGGGTGTGCCTATTTTGCCGGTATGCGTGAGTACTTATATGAATCATATGCAGCTTAATTGCTGGCATGGGGCTGATGTGCTGATGAAATCGCTCGCTCCCATTCCTACAGCAGGTTTAACGCAGGATGATTTGCCCGCACTGATTGAAGAATGCCGCAATCAAATGCAGGCGTGTATTCAAGCGATGGATGAGCAATTAATGCAAGCCCGATAAATATTGTTCTATTTGCTTTAATGCCCAATCGCCGTCGTCCAGCGGTAAATCGTGCCCTGCCTCTGTGTGAACCCGGCAGGGCACTTGCCATTTAGAGGCCAGTGTTTGCGAGCAGGCAGGGCTGACGAGTTTATCTTTGGCCCCGGATAGTAGTAAGAGCGGCACATTGGGCTGATGGGCTCGGTAGCGTATCGCTGCCGTTAATTGGCGCAGAATATTGCTGCTGGAAACAGGGAATTGTTTTTGAAACTGAATCCATTGCTCTAATGCAGCCTGTGGTTTATTTGTACTCGTTAGTTCTAAAATGATTTTTTCTTTGCCTTGTACATTACTAAACAATAAGCGAATTAAAGCCGGAATACTTTGCAGCCGCAATCGGTGGTAAAAAGGATTGATGGGCCGCAAGCTGGTATTGATCAGCACACAAGCACGTATTTCGTGAGGAAATGCATTGGCCCAAGCCACGGCAGCCATTGCACCTAGGGAAATAGCCAGTATATAAAAGGGGCCGCTAATGTGTTGCTCTGCTAACGTTTGGCGAATATGGGCGACCATATCGCTGATATGGCTCAGGCTTTTTTCTTGATGCAATACCCCATTACCAGGCCAATCAATCGCGATGATTTGATCCTCGGGGTATTGGGCCTGTAGCTTGGGAATAAAAGCGCCCCAATGGCGGGATTCCCGCATTAAGCCGCGTAATAGAACCCAGGTTTTCATAATATGCCATACCACAAAGCTTCTGCTTCTTCTTTGCAGTTTAAATAATGATTAGTTTTGGGTAGCCAATGGCGATGATCGTGTACTGCACGTAATAAAAACTCAAATAGTAATAAATGGCTGCGTAATACTCTTTGCTGGCGGTGGGGCACAATGGGATTAAATAGACCAAGCAGAGACATTAATTGCCGTGGGTTTTTTTTAACCCATAGCCAAGAGCCTAGTTCCAGAGTGAGCGGTAAAAACAAATGGCCGCTTCCTTGGTTTTCCTGATAAAGATAATCCCAAATATCACCGTGAGTACAGTATTGCAAAGCCTGTGGTTCTATTACATAGGGGTGGTGCGGATAGCTTTGATCAAACAGGGATTTAAGTGCGTAGATTTCAGGTAAATTGGGAAACGGCGTGCGGGTATGGGCATAGGGAAACCAGAGCCGGTCTTTTAAGCCAAACCCAGAATGGCAATCTAATGCCACACTAAACGGGCTATTGAGTAATTGGGTTTTAACCACGCTGCAAAGTGCTTGGTTTTCTAATTCCATCGGTGAATTAAATTCGCCCCTATACCAAGGTAAAAGGTGGCTTATGCGGTGGCCGCCCACGAGGAAAGAGGTTTTTTCGCAAGATTCAACCGGGGCATTACGCATTAAATCGACGCCATGCCCGTTGCTGCGGGTACCGCGGGCAATGCCGATTGGATTAATCAGCGGCATAAACACAAGGCGCATGGTTTCCAATTTGCGCTGCAAGCTGCTGTCCCAGCGCCGCCTGACTAATAAAGAGCGTAAAAAAGCCAGCACAATCTGGCTGCCAATGCGCTCCAGCCCGTGCACGCCGCCAAAAAAACCAAGCACGGGCGCTTCGGGTTTTTGGTTGCCCATACTGATGCTGTAAAGGGGAAAGCTGATCTCTGCACTTTTGACTTCACCATGCTGTTGTAAATGGAGTGCATCACCTGCTTGCAGGATGATTTCTTCCAGCTCAATCAGTTCAGGTAATTGCAGCATGGCTTACCTATTCAGTGGTCAGTTTCAGTCAGAATACTTGATAGTAAGTGACTTGCCTGATGCGTGCAGGTTTTAAATCCGCGGTTAAAACGATTCTGTGGTTTTTAAGGTCTTGATTTTTAGTGGAAACAGGCTGCGGCTACAGAAGCGGGTATCAGCGGCTTATCTGTTTGTGTTGCGTACTATGGCTCAGGCGGAAACGCACATCATGGGCTATTCTGAAGGCGGAAGTTTGGATGATGTATTGCTTTTAGCCGCCGGATAAGGAGTCAGCTGGTGAGGCTTTTCATTGCTTATATGCTTTTATTTTTTGCCGCAAAAATATCTGCGGCAGAGAAAGTGATTATTGAAGGCGATGATGACTATGCACCTTATTCTTATATTGAAAACGGGCAATATAAAGGTATTTATGTTGATTTTTTAAAGCTTGTTGCAGAAAAACTGGCACCTGATTATTTGCTGGAGCTGCAGCCTGTTCCGTGGAAGCGTGGTTTGAAAGGTATTGAAAATGGCCGTGTTTTTGCTTTGTTTCCGCCTTATCTGAATAAAGAACGCCGTTATATACAGGCCTATTCTGTGCCCGTTTACCGGGAGCGCGTGGTGTTGTTTTGTCGGGAAGATATGATTTCCCCCACTCGTAAAGCGTTTCCAAAAGATTTTTATGGTTTGGTTATTGGCGTTAATCTTGGATTTACACTGGGTGACAAAATGGTGGCAGCGGTTAAAACAGGTAGGCTGAGTATTGAGGAGGTGAAAGGCAATGATACAAATATTAAGAAATTACTGGTGGGGCGGATCGCTTGTTATGCTAATGACAGATTATCTGTTATTTACAGCTTGAAAAAATGGAAGGATGCCTTTGATGCATCAAAAATAAAATTAATTGAAGTCGCAGAAATTTCAGAAGAAGACGTATTTATTGCGTATAGCAGTGAGTATAAGTGGCCTGAAAAAGAAGACTTTATTTTAAAAATGAATGCTGCCGTTGAAGAGTTGAAAAAAACCGGCATTATTACGAAAATGATTAATGAATATACCCAGTAATTATCCTGTGGGCCGTATTACCTTTTTAATAAAGCCGGTCTCTTTTGCAAGCGCCGGAAATTGTTTGATCCAGATGCCTGCTACCAGCAGGGTTCCTGCCCCCCCCCATAATGACCGATGGCACGGTGCCGAATGCGGCGGCTGTCAGGCCTGATTCAAAATCCCCCAGCTGATTGGATGCGCCAATAAAAAGGGCATTGACGGCGCTGACTCTGCCCCGCATTTCATCTGGGGGTTCCAGCTGTACCAGGGATGAGCGGATCACCACACTGGTCATATCGCTTGCCCCCAGAATAACGAGCGCCAGCAGAGATAAGCTCAATGAGCGGGATGCACCAAACACCATGGTTGTGATGCCAAAAAGCGCCACGGCAGCAAACATCAGCTTGCCCACTCGCCGCTGCGGTGGGCACTACTAGGCCAGCCAGATGGACATCCCTAAGGCGCCAACCGCAGGTGCAGAGCGTAATACACCCAGCCCCACCGGGCCGGTGAGCAGGATATCCCGGGCATAAACTGGCAGCAGGGCGGTGGCTCCGCTAAACGGCGAAGAGATCAAGCGAGATGGCTCCGAGCAGCTCGGGTTTGCTGCGGATATAGCGTATCCCTGCCAGTAAGGCGGGCAGGCTGCCTCGCTGCTGATGGCTCTGGGTAAGGCGGCGGGTAATTGCATAATCAGCCAGAGCGCCAGTAAATAGAGCGCAGCGCTGATGCTATACACGCTGCTGACACCCAATACGTATAAAAAACTGCCCAGAGCAGGCGAGATAATCGTGGCGGCTTGCATGCCGGATGAGGACGCAGCTAAAGCGGAGGGTAACAGTGTCGCTGGAATCAAGCCTGGTAGCAGAGCCTGCAGGGCTGGCATTTCAAAGGTGCGGGCTGTGCCCAGAATCACTGCCAGCAGAAAAATCCATTCACGCCCAAGCTGTGATTGAGTGCAATATAGGCAAGCGCTCAGGCAGTCAGCGCTTGCACCAGCTGGCTGATGGCCACAATACGGCCCCTGTCATAGCGCTCAGCCGCATCGCCTGCAGAGAGCATAAACAAAAGACACGGTGTAAATTGGGCAAGGTCGATCAGGCCAAGATCTAAAACCTGGTGGCTTAGCGAGTACACCTGCCATGCCAGCGCAACCGACAAAATCTGGAAGCCACTCGCGCTGAGCACGCGGGTAAACCAGAATGAATAATTGCCTTGCTTTTGCGTAAGCTGGTGGACTCGCTTATGGACAGGCTTCCATCCGGTGGGGGCTGTGCGTTTATCTGATATACATTTTGTTAAGTCTTTCTTCCAGCTTTCTTTGTACGCTTTCAAACGAGGCGCTGAGTGCCCAGTAAATCGCTGCCGCAGCTAAATAAAGAGGAAAAGGCTGGAAGGTGGTGGCAATTACTTCTTTACTTGCTAGCATCAGCTCGCTGACCGAAATCACCGAAACCAGTGAGGTATCTTTAATCAGGCTGATCAGGCTGTTAGAAAGGCTGGGTACTGCCAAGCGTAAAGCTTGCGGCGCCACTATATAGCGCAGCGTTTGGCTGTTTGTCAGCCCTAGGCTTTTACCCGCATCCCACTGGCCCTGTGTAATGCCATTGATAGAGCCACGCAGCGTTTCAGATAAATATGCACCGACATTCAGGCTAAGTGCCAGTACACCTGCTGTCAGTGGCTCAAATTGAATGCCAATGCTTGGCAGACCAAAATAAATCACAAAGAGCTGAACTAAAAGCGGTGTGCCGCGGATACAGCTGACGTACACAGCGCTTAACTGAGCCAGCACGGGTATCTTGCTCAGCCGGATAATGACAACCAGTATGGCGATCAGCAATCCACCCAGCATGGATGCCAAAGCCAGAAACAGCGTATAGCCTGCGCCGTGCAGCAGGATAGGAAAGGCATCTTTAAGCAGCTGAATTAAACCGGGTAAATCCATTAATCACTCCAAAAATAAAAGCCCCCGGTTGTCACTGGGGGCGTAGGTCTTGCTTATCAGGCAGATACAGGCGTGCCTAGAATCTGCAATGATATTTTATTGCGCAACAGGCGGTTTGCTTACATCCCGATCAAACCATTTTTTCGAGATTTTTGTGAAACTACCATCTGCTTGTAAATCCGCCAAGGCTTTATTGAGTGAAGCCTTAAACTTAGGATTGCCTTTTGCAAAAGGAATACCTGATTTTTCAATATCACCCAGAGGTGCACCTGCTTTTAGTGGCAGCTTGGTTTTCTTTACAATAAATGGGATCAGCAGACTATCGTTAAGGGCAGCATCAATGCGGCCCAATGCTAAATCTTGTAAATATTCTTGCGAGCCGGGGTAGGTTTTAACGTCGATTCCGCCCACAGCCTTGGCGATATCTGCATAGTTTGTGCCTTGGCCTAGGCCGAGTTTTTTACCTTTTAAATCACTCAGGCTTTTAAAAACGCGTGTTTCATTACTACGCACAATCAGTTGCGGGCTGGAGAGGGTGTAAGGCTCGGAGAAGTCAAATGTATCCTTGCGCTTGTCGGTGATGCCCACTTGGTTGATCACAATATCAAACTTGCCTGCTTGTAAACCTGCCAGCATCGCACTCCATTCACTGGTGCTAAATTCTGCTTTTACACCCATTTTTTGTGCCAGGGCTTTTGCCAGCTCTACTTCAAACCCGGTTAATTCATTGTTTTCTTTGTAGTTAAACGGCGGGTAAGTGCCTTCAACGGCAATTTTTAGGGTGCCACGTTGCTTTACGGTATCGAGTAAATCGGCTGCGCCTGCGTGTAAAGCAAAGCCTAAGAGGCTGGCTGCTAGTAAGAATTTGCGCATATCTATATTCCTTGTTGGTCTAATGTTTTGCTTTCAAATGCAATATTCGCATAATTGGACAAGGCTGAATAGATTTTTTGCTTATCAATGACATGGTAATTTTGCCCAGACAGCGTAAGGAGAGTTAGGAGTTAGTACTTGGTCTGCCTAGAGAGTAGTGTTCTGGATAATGATGGGCTTTAATACAGATTGTTTACAGAATGTGTTAATCAGCGATATTTGTTTTCTATTGCCAAATTGGTGCCATCCTTATCCATATCCTGTAATATTTTATTATATAAATCTATTTTTTCCTGGCTTAGTTTTAAATTGCAAGCTAAATACATTTCGGTCTGGTTAAATAATAATATTGGCGTTATTTTATTTTCCATCTTTTTTCTCTTGATGATGGCTAAGCCCAGCAGCTCTCCGCTGGCCCAGAAATCAAAGCGGTTTCCTATTAGTTTCTGCGGATTATCTTCATCCGCTTTGGCTAGGTCAGTTTTAAATCCATTTTTTATTAAAAACTCTGCAATTGCGTCCCCCCGATATGCACCAATTGAATATGTTTTTAATTCTTTTAAATCTTTTGGCCTGCGTATATCATCCGTTTTTGCAAATATATACCAATTATTTTTAACTAAGGGGCCAACCCATTTAAATAGCGCTTCACGCTCTGGTGTGCGGGTGGTTGAAAAAACACAGGTATCGAATTCTTTTTGCGCTAATTGATAAGCTCTTAGCCAAGGATAAGGGGTGATGGTGTAATTTTCTTTGGCTCGGTGCATTACCTCGCTGACTTTTTCTGTGGAAATACCACTTACCTTTTGGGTTTTAGTATCCACAATATTAAAGGGTGGGTAATCCTCTGTGGTCAAAGTGAGTGCCTTTGTCTGGTCTGCCCCAATGATCAGGCTGAATAAAAAGAGAATGTATTTCATTTTTTTATCCAAATAAGGCATCACCACAAAACCCATTCACAAGTGGGAAGGCGCTTAAAACGGAGAACCACAGCAAGAAATGGGCATCTTCGTAAAGCTTGCTCTGGGGCTTTGCTAATGCTCTTGTTTTAGACCCTCCATAAAGAAAGCACAACGCCGCCAGTGCTTGTTTTGTGAGCCGCGGATGACAGTGCCTCGCCTGATGACTTTGCCAGCCTTCTTCCCTTTTTAATGAATCAGTGAATGCAAGGCCTGGCTTAACGTTGTGCGGCGATTTGTGTAAAAAAGAGCTATTAATATAATTTTTTATAGCCAAATGATATAAAAAACAGATAAGCTAAACGACATAGATCAAATTATTCTAAAAAGTTACAAATAAATAACTTTTTGTGACTTAAGGGGCCGTTTATGTTCAATATCTTACAAACCTCTTGTCGATGCTGCTTAGCAAAGGAGCCTTAAAACCTTGTGATAAAGCCGTTTGAGAGGTGTTTTAAATGAGTTTGCCTGTACTGGATTTAGCCTTATTTGATAGCGCAGATCGTAATGTGTTTTTGCGTGATTTGCGCCTTGCAGCAAAGGATTACGGTTTTTTTTATTTGCGTGGCCATGGGCTTAGCCTGCAATACCAGCAAGATATGCTGTTGCTGGCTAAGCAATTTTTTGCCCTGAGTGATGCCGAAAAAACGGCCGTGGCGATGGTTAATTCGCCGCATTTCAGAGGCTATACCCGCCTTGGTGGTGAGCTAACTGCGGGGCGTGCCGATCAGCGTGAGCAGTTCGATATTATGAATGAAGGGCTTGCTGCGCTTGATCCGCAGCCTCTATGGCGGCGCTTGCGTGGGCCGAATCAATGGCCTGCCAGTTTGCCCGCACTGAAGTCAGGCTTGCTGCTTTGGCAGGATGCTTTAAGCGATATTTGCGAGCGCTTAATGCAGGCTTTTGCGCTGGCTTTGGGCCAGCCCGCCGATATTTTTGCACCGCTTTACCATGGTGAGCCTTTTCAGCATCTGAAAATGATTCGCTACCCGGGCTCAAAGCAGGTAGAGCAGGGGGTGGGAGCGCATAAAGATGCGGGTTTGCTCACGCTGGTGATGCAGGATGCCCAATCTGGCCTGCAAGTGGCCACCGCAGAGGGCTGGCTGGATGCGCCGCCGATTCCTGGCACCTTTGTGGTGAATATTGGCGAGCTGTTAGAGCTGTCGTCCAACGGTTATTTACGCGCCACGGTGCATAGGGTGGTGTCGCCACCGGCTGGGGTTGAGCGCTTGTCTTATGCTTTTTTTATGGGCCCCAGGCTGGATGCCACCGTGCCGCTGCTGCAGCTTCCGGCGGCCCTTAGCCAGGAAGTGCTGGGTGAGGCGAGTGATCCGGCCAATCCGCTATTTAGTCATGTTGGCGAAAATGTTTTAAAAGGCCGTATGCGCTCGCATCTTGATGTGGCAGCGCGGCATTATTCTGATAACGCAGCTTCTGCGCTTGCCGTTCATTAAGTGAGTATTTATGAGTTCAGCATCTATTTTGTCTTTGATTGGCAATACCCCTATCGTCGAAATTACTCAGCTTGATACAGGCTTGTGCCGGCTGTTTATTAAGCTGGAAAACCAGAATCCGGGTGGCTCGATTAAAGATCGGGTTGCATTGTCGATGATTGAAGCGGCCGAGCAAAACGGGCAGCTTAAGCCCGGCGGCACGATTGTTGAAGCGACTGCGGGTAATACCGGCCTGGGGCTTGCTTTGGTGGCGGGGCGCAAGGGCTATCGCACTGTATTGGTGGTGCCCGATAAAATGAGCCGCGAAAAAGTACTGAACTTGCAGGCGCTGGGGGCAGAAGTGATTCTGACCCGCTCTGATGTGGGCAAGGGCCACCCTGATTATTATCAGGATAAAGCTCGCCGCGTGGCGCAATCGATTCCAGGCGCGTTTTACATCGATCAGTTTACTAATCCGGCCAACCCCGCCGCGCATGAAAAAACCACAGGGCCAGAAATATGGCGGCAGCTTGATGAAAAAGTGGATGCGGTAGTGGTGGGCGTTGGCTCTAGTGGCACATTAACTGGGCTATCGCGTTTTTTTGCCAAAGCCTCCCCGCAAACTGAGTTTGTGCTGGCCGATCCAGTTGGCTCGATTCTGGCGGATTATGTAGAAACCGGCGCATTTGGCACGGCAGGCAGCTGGCTGGTGGAAGGGATTGGCGAAGACTTTGTCCCGCCACAATTTGAAGGTGGCGCAATTAAACGCAGCTACCGGATCAGCGATAAAGAAAGCTTTGAAACCGGCCGCGCCCTGCTGCAGGCCGAAGGCTTATTTGCCGGAGCATCTTCCGGCACGCTGCTGGCTGCTGCGCTACGTTATTGCCGCGAGCAAACCACGCCTAAACGCGTGGTGACATTTATTGGTGACAGTGGCAATAAATACTTAAGCAAAATGTATAATGATCACTGGATGATCGATCAGGGCATGATTGAGCACGCTAAAGCGGGCAATCTGGCCGATCTGATCAGCCGCCCGCACGCCAGCGGTGCCACACTGATTGCCGACCCTGACGAGTCGCTTTCCCAAGCTTGGCAGCGCATGCGCAGCAACGATGTATCGCAAATGCCGGTGCTGGAGAACGGCGAAATCGTTGGCATTATCGACGAATGGGATTTGTTATTGTCAGTGCACGGCGAGCCACAGCAATTTGCCATGCCGGTGCGCGCCGCCATGAGCAGCAATGTTAAAACCTTGGCTCCTGATACGTCCTTACGTGACCTATTGCAAGTGTTTAATGACGACAAAATCGCTGTGATTGCTGATAAAAAACGCTTTTATGGCCTGATTACCCAAAGCGATTTACTGGCCTTCTGGCGCAAGAAGTTTGTGAGTGAAGCTGCTTTAAGCCCAGCTGCACATTGAGCGTAGGGCGTACTCGAAGCGCCGCGTGCGATGTTTGCATCGCCCAGCAGGAGCGCAGCACGCCGCAAAGGCTCTCCATAAATCTAAAGATTAAAAAACTAACGCCTCCAGGAGCCATCCCATGAGCACATTTGAAACGCTTGCTGTCATCAGCGGCCTGCATCGCGATCCACTGGGTGCAATCAATACCCCGATTTACGCCTCGTCCACTTTCCGTCAGCCATCCCCCGGTCAGCCGGATCAGTATGAATATTCGCGCTCCAGTAATCCAACGCGCGATGCTTTTGAAGTAGCGATTGCCGCTTTAGAAGGCGGCACGCGTGGCTATGCTTTTGCATCAGGGATGGCCGCCATTACTACGGTATTAGAGCTGTTGCCGGTAAATAGCCACTTAGTGGCGGTAGATGATTTATATGGTGGCAGCGGGCGTTTATTTGAAAAAGTAAAACAGCGTACCGCAGGCTTAACAGTCACTTATGTGCCGACTGGCGATCTGGAAGCGCTGCAAGCGGCCATCAAGCCAGAAACTAAAATGATCTGGATTGAAACGCCGTCCAATCCGCTGAATCGCCTGAGTGATTTAAGCGCCATTGTGGCGATTGCCAAGGCGCACAGCCTGCTTACCGTGGCCGACAATACTTTCGCTTCGCCTGCTTTGCAGCGGCCGCTGGAGCATGGTGTTGATATCGTGCTGCATTCGGCAACCAAATATTTAAATGGTCATTCTGACGTGATCGCCGGTGCGGTGGTGGTGGGAGAGAACAGCGAGCTAGCCGAGCAGCTGGGCTTTTTGCAAAATGCCATCGGCGCGGTGCTCGACCCATTTCAAAGCTTTTTAGCGCTGCGAGGCATACGCACGCTGGCGATCCGTATGGAGCGGCATAATCACAATGCCCTGCGCATTGCTCAGTGGCTGGAGCAGCATCCGCGCGTTGAGCGCGTTTTATACCCTTACCTAGAAAGCCATCCGCAATATGCACTGGCCAAAGCGCAAATGGCAGGCGGTGGTGGGGTGGTGTCGTTTTATCTGAAAGGGGATGACGCCGATGTGCATCAAGTGCTGACGCATACCAAGTTATTTACCCTGGCAGAAAGCCTAGGCGGTGTAGAAAGCCTGATCAGCCAGCCTGTGCGAATGACGCATGCTTCGGTGCCGGCAGAGCGCCGCGCTAAATTAGGAATTAGCGATAATTTGATTCGCCTGTCAGTGGGGATTGAAGGCCTTGAAGATTTGCTTGCTGATTTAGAACAAGCGTTGGCGGCTTAGCAGCCTGCCGGACTTAAGGCTGATCTACTGCGGAAAAGCCGGATTTGGCCATATATAACGCATTTTTTCGTTGAATAGCCAGCTATTCGCCTCAAAAATCCGTTAAATCTGTCTCAAACCGGACTTTCCCTCGTTACGATCGCTTAAGTACGACAGGCTGCTAGTTGTATACCCTTGTTGATGCTGATCTGTAGCTATCAAGTGCCATCTTAAACCGTTATCCTTTGCTTACTATTTTGTAAAAGGATTTTGTTATGGATTTCCAAACACCCATCGATCGCAGCGCGACCTCCAGCCAGAAATGGAATAAATACGCAGGGCAAGACATCCTGCCGATGTGGGTGGCCGATATGGATTTTGCCAGCCCCGTTTCCATTATGGCGGCCTTGCAAGAGCGTGTGGCGCATGGCGTGTTTGGATATACCGATGCGCCAGATAGTCTGGTAGAGGCGGTGCAGGCTTACGCGGCGCAGCATTACGGCTGGCAGATCGATGCCAGTTGGATTGTCTGGCTGCCGGGTTTGGTGCAAGGTTTAAACTTGGCTTGCCGCACCGTGGGCGAGGCGGGCGATGAAGTGCTGACCGCCACGCCCATCTACCCACCCTTTTTACGTGCGCCGGGCCTATCCAACCGCAGCCTGCTGACCGTGCCCTTGCTGCAAAAAAATAATGCATGGGAATGGGATTTTGCAGCGCTGGAAGCAGCGATCACGCCTAAAACCAAGCTGCTGCTGCTGTGCCATCCGCATAATCCGGTAGGCCGAGCTTGGAATACGGACGAGCTGACCCAGTTGATTGCCATCGCCCGCCGCCACGATTTAATCATCTGCTCGGATGATATTCATTGCGATTTACTGCTGGCAGAAGGCTTGAAACATCAGCCTCTGGCGGCGCTTGATGCTAGTTTTGCCGCGCAAACCATTACCCTGCTTGCACCCTCCAAAACATGGAATATCGCAGGCTTAGGCTGCTCGCTAGCGGTAATTCCTGATCCGGCACTGCGTGCCCGCTTTCAAAAGCAGATGGCAGGCATCGTGCCATCGGTTAATTTGCTGGCTTTTACCGCCGCCGAAGCCGCTTACCGCGACGATGGTATCTGGCATGCTGAGCTGATCGCCACTTTGCGGGCAAATCGAGATGTTTTACTGGATTGGTTTGCGGGCTCTGAGCGCTTAAAAATCACCCTGCCCGAGGCGACTTACTTGGCGTGGATTGATGCCAGTGCGCTAGGCCCGATCAACCCGCTGCCGCACTTTGAAGCGCTGGGTGTGGGCCTGTCAGATGGCCGCGATTTTGGCTTGCCCGGCTTTGTGCGCCTCAACTTCGGCTGCCCGAGTGTGACGCTGAAAGCGGCTTTAAAGCGGATTGAATCACTGCGTTAAGTGATATGCGGGCAAGGTTTTCTCGCCTTGATAGAGAGCTGAATCTTGAACCACAGAGGACACAGAGAGCACAGAGTTTCACAGAGAGAAGCGAGCCCTGATGGGTGCTCTGTGTCCTCGTTTTACTCTGTGGAACAGTAGATCTTATTTTGAAAAGTGTATTTTACAAATCCCTTAGTCCCGCCTTCTCACATCCCCGCTCTAATTTATTTAGCATGCCCTGAAAAGCCAGCAGTTCTTCGTCGTTAAACTCTTCCAATATCACACTTAAAAATGCGCTGCGTTTGGGCAGGGCCTGGTTTACTTCGGCGTGGCCTTGCGGAGTGAGGATAACGTTGCTGAGGCGGTTGTCTTGCGGATCGTTACTGCGCTGGATTAAGCCTTCTTTTTCCATGGCTTTAAGCAGGCGGGTGAGCGAGCCGGGGTCCATTTTTAGTTGCTGAATCAGCCATTTTTGTGAGCATTGGGTTTCTTTATGCAGCTGGTTTAAAATGCGCCAGCGCGTTAGCCCTTGGCCTACGGACAATTCAAATGCGCCCAGCATGGTGCGATAGCTGCGGCCCAGTTGTTGTAATACTTTGAGTTGTTCGGCTTCATGTGGCGTCATGCTGGGGCTCTATGGCTTGTTTAAATTGAATACGAGGGATGCGGCGCAGGCACCAGAAGGCAAACAGCACGGCGGCGATGCCTAGCCATTGGCTGCTTTGAATGGCGTGGCTAAGTGTGGCGCGGGCTTGCTCGAGTAGCTGCAAGCCATCTTCGCCCAAGGCATTTATTTGCAAGATAACCGCGTGCTGGCCTTCAAGATTGACCAATACTTGCGGGTTATTCATCAGGCTGGCTACGGGCTTGGCAAACTGCTGATTAATATCGTGCTCGTATCGCCAGCTTAAGATCGATCCAACCAGCGCGGTGCTGAGCATCCCGCCTATCATCCGCAGCGATTGCAGCAGCGCGGTGCTGATCCCCAAGTCTTTACGCGGGCAGGTTTCCTGCACAAAAATAGTGAGGTTGGGCATGATAAATCCCAGCCCCAAGCCCCCTAAAGCCATCAGGCCAATAATCAATGGATGCGCGGTTTGCGGGGTGATATTCATCATGCCGATCACGCAAATCAGCAGTAGGCCAAAGCCTAAATAAAGCATGGCTTCCGGCCTTGGCAGATGCGGCACAATCCGCCCGTTAAGAATACTGGCAAAGGTAATGCAGACCACCAGCGGTGTAATCAGCATCCCGGCCTGGCTGGCCGATAAATGAAAACCACCTTGTAAAAGAAGCGGGGCGTAGGACAAGATCGCAAACATGGTAAAGCCCATCAGGAGCGACAGCCTGAACAGCGCAGCAAGGGCGGGGTCTCTGAACAGGGCGAAGGGCAGCATGGCGTGCTCATTATTGGCTTCCTGTTTCCAGGCCAAAAATCCCGCTACTAAGCATGTGATCAAGACACTGATAACCGGCACGCTCAGCCCTTGCTCAGGTAACCATTCTACGGATAACTGCAAGCTGCCTAAAAATAGCGTAATCAGCAGCGCGCCCAGCCAGTCAAGGCGGATTTTTGTATCGTGCTTAGGCTTTAAGCGTGGCAGAAAGCGGCTTACAAAAATCACACTCAATAAGCCAACCGGGATGTTTACAAAGAATACAGCACGCCAGCTGACATAGTGGGTGAGCAGCCCGCCGATACTCGGGCCAATGGCGTTGGCAATCCCGAAGGCGGCGCTCAGCATCACCTGCCATTGCAAGCGCACTTTGCTATCGGGGAATAAATCGGGAATACACGCAAAAGCTGTACCAACCAACATCCCGCCGCCTATACCTTGCAACGCACGGGCTAACACCAGCAGCAGCATGCTATTGGCCACGCCACACAGCACCGATGCCAGCGTAAACGTCACGATAGCGACCACCACAAAAGGCTTGCGTCCGTAGTAATCGCCTAAGCGGCCAAAGATAGGAATAGTCACCACCGATGCCAGCAAATAGGCGGTGGATACCCAAGCGTACAGCTCAAAACCATGCAGCTCGGCGACAATTGTTGGCAGGGCGGTAGCCACAATGGTTTGATCAAGCGCCACCATCATAATCACAAAACAAATGCCCAGCATGGCAAGCAGGGATTGGCGAAAGGTGCGTGCGGGATGTTGATTTAACATAATAGACATAGCAATGATTGATTGGTCAATTAATTATCACAGCTTGCTATGGCAAAGGGAAAGGTACTTTTACCTGCTTCTTAGGCGATGCAAGCTGGTTTTTTTGTTCATTGCATACAAAGCCATATTTTGCTCTGCCTTCGGCTTTAAGTTGGATGTGCTTAAGTGGCTTTTTATCTTCTCGCCCACAAAAAAGCGCAGACCAGCTGCGCTTTGCCTGAGTAATCTATCGCTTAGCGTTCAGCAAACGCCAGCTGGGTTTTGTGCTCTGTCGCTTGGCAAGCCGCGGCAGTGAACAGCACATCGGTTGATGAGTTCAGTGCGGTTTCGGCCGAATCTTGCAACACGCCAATAATAAAGCCCACGGCAACTACTTGCATGGCCAGATCGTTAGAAATGCCAAATAAGCTGCACGCCATAGGAATCAGCAGTAGCGAGCCACCTGCTACGCCAGATGCACCGCAGGCACAGATGGCAGAAACCACGCTTAACAGCAGCGCCGTAGGTAAATCAACCTGTATGCCAAGAGTATGCACTGCAGCCAGTGTCAGCACAGAAATCGTAATCGCCGCACCCGCCATATTGATGGTCGCGCCCAGTGGAATCGATACCGAATAATCGTCTTCGTGCAGACCCAGTTTTTTACATAGCGCCATATTTACAGGGATATTCGCGGCAGAGCTGCGGGTAAAGAAAGCGGTAACGCCACTTTCACGCAGGCAGGCAAAGACCAGTGGGTAAGGATTACGGCGCAGCTTCCAGAACACAATGGCCGGGTTCATGACCAGTGCTACAAACAGCATGCAGCCGATCAGTACTAATAAGAGGTGGGCATAGGTAAGCAAAGCTTCGATGCCGGTTTCGGCAATGGTCGAGGCGACGAGGCCAAAAATACCGAGCGGGGCAAAGCGAATCACTACACCTACAATCACCGAGATGCCGCCGGATAAATCACTTACAACGGTTTTAGTGGTGTCATTGGCATGGCGCATCGCCACACCCAAGGCAATGGCCCAGGCCAGAATACCGATAAAGTTGGCATTCATCAGCGCTTTTACCGGGTTATCAACCACGCTGAGTAAAAGGCTGCGCAGCACTTCTACAATACCGCTTGGCGGGGTGATATCGCTTGCATGTTTAACCAGAATCAGTGTGGATGGAAACAAAAAGCTGGCAGCTACGGCCACCACGGCTGCTGCAAATGTGCCAAATAAATAAAGAACCAGAATCGGGCGCATATTCGATTTCTGGCTAGGCTTATGGTTGGCAATTGAAGCGGCCACCAAAACAAAGACGAGTACCGGTGCAACGGCTTTTAGGGCGCTGACAAATAAGCTGCCTAATAAACCTGCTGATTGGGCCGCAGCAGGAAAAAATAAAGCCAGTGCAATACCGGCGATGAGGCCTAGCATAATCTGGCTAACAAGGCCGCTGCGATTGAATAGCCTAAGTAGCGGATTTTGTGTCTGCTGCATCGTGTTTCCTTTGCTGTTTTATTCTCACGCCATCTATAGGATGAACTAAAGGGCCTGCAGGAGATGAGTGATTGTTATTCTGAATTGGCGTAGAGGGGAAGTCTGGGTGCTGAGAATAAAATGGAAATCACAAAGCGGCAACTGGGGATTGCCTTAGCAAAAGGCATTTTTTACGCGGTGATATTACCAATTTTAAATAAAAGCATGATATTTGAATTGTATTCTGCAATTAAATATAGATATGTCAGATATACATAAGAATTAATTAAGTATTTATCAGAAAAGTTAATAAAGTGTCAGAGCGTCTATTGAAAGCAGTCCTTAAAGAAGGGCGTACTGCGCCGATTGGGCAGTACGCCAGCTCACTTAAAGCTTGAAGCGGTTAAAGGTAGCTTGCATATCTTTGGCTAGGCCATCGAGCATTTTTAAGGTTTGCATCGATGATTGCAGCGCAGCATCAGAATCCATAATTTGCCCGTTAATTGATTCGGTGCTTTGCGCCATCGCGGTGGTGGCGTTTTGTTGCTCACCGGTTGATAACGCAATTTCGCTGATACGCTCAGTAACTTGCTGCATAGATTGGCCAATCAGCAGCATTTGCTTGCTGGCCGCATGCGTCAGCGAGCTACTTACATCAACGGCTTTCACGGTGGTTTGCATATTGCTCACTGCCAAGCCTGTTTCGCTGAGGATATCGCCGATCATCT